>CAZJJJ010000041.1:3942-6927 GCA_964546295.1 uncultured Methanosarcinales archaeon | reverse complement strand
TGCTCTCTTACATGATAGGTATAGGGGAAAGCGTGAGCCATCTCATCACGGGTACCACATCCTACAGTCTGGCATTCGGTATAATCTTCGGCATTGTGATGTCCATCGTGCTGCTCGGTGGCCTGAAATCGCTGAAGTATCTTGAGAAGGTGGGGGTGGCATCCATCATACTGCTCTTCATCGCAGCCTTTGCCACATACATCACACAGATAGACCTCACTAATCTCATCCATTTCGATTCAAGGCACATCTTCCTGCCTATAGGAGTCATACTCTTCTCGCTCATCGAGTTCTACTCATTACCTGAGGCCAGGATGGTGCTGAAAGGGAAAGAGCATCTCCTGAAGAGGACAATAATAATAGGCACGATCACACCGATAATCTTCTATATCATCTTCGCATTCATAGTGGTTGGGTTCAGAGGCCAGGACACACCACAGATATCCACATTCGCTCTTGGGAACATCTTTGTCCTTGTAGGCATGTTCGCCATGTTCACATCATACCTTGCGCTAGCCACAGCAATAATAGATAACTATAAGCTTGATCTGAAGCTCAGCAACAGGAAAGCATGGGCATTAGGCGCTCTACCACCCATCCTGGTCTACATCGTGCTCAGTCTAGGCGGTTTCCTTGATTTCATAGGGGTGCTATCCATCGGCGGGGTCATCGCAGGGGGCACAATGGTCATACTGGTGCTCATGAAGATACATCAGGCAGAGGTCAAAGGAACAAGGAAGCCTGAGTATGACATCAAGACCAACAAGTACCTTACAGCATTCTTCATCATCATATTTCTGCTTGCAATGGCCATTGAAATCGGAAGCAGATTGTTCTCTTTTTAGGAAAATATCAAAAAATTGAGTATACAAAACCCTATACCAAGGTATAAATCCTATCAATTTATATAGGACCTCAGACACATAGAGAGCCATGAAAGAAGATAATAAGAAACTCATCTCTGCTGTCAGCATAATAGTAGGAACGTGCATCGGGTCAGGTTTCCTGGGGATGCCATATGTGGCTGCACAATTAGGCTTTTTCCCGACGATGTTATACCTGGTCTTCTTTGGAGCCATCATACTCACTCTCAACCTCTACTTCGGTGAGATCGTACTCAGGACTGACAAGGACAGTCATCTTGTAGGATACACCAAGCGGTATCTTGGGACGAGATTCTCTTATGTGATGAGGATAGCTGTCATATTCTCTGTCTATAGTGCACTCCTCTCTTATATGATAGGAGTAGGAGACAGTCTCAGTGTGTTACTGACCGGAGGGACTGAATATAGTATAATATTCGGTGTATTATTTGCGGCATTGATGGCTGGAGTACTGCACGGAGGACTGAAATCATTGAGGATATATGAGAGGATAGGGGTTGCATCGATATTAGGACTTTTCGTGGTCACACTCGTGACGTTCATCGGAGATGTCCAAGCTGCTAACTTCTTCCATTTCAACCCAAGCTTCATATTCTTACCCATTGGAGTCATCCTGTTCTCTCTCATCGAATTCTACTCCTTGCCTGAAGCAAGGATGGTACTCCGAGGATCTGAACACCTGCTCAAGAAGACCATCATCATAGGAACCATAACCCCTATATTGTTCTACATCGCCTTCGCCTTTGTCGTCGTCGGTTTCATGGGCCAGGACACACCACAGATCTCAACGTTCGCCCTAGGCAGCATATTCATATTTGTAGGCATGGTTGCCATGTTCACCTCATATCTTGCGATGGGGACTGCGTTGATCGATAACTATCACCTTGATATGGGGATATCAAAGAGAAAGTCCTGGTTGCTCGGTTCGATGATACCCATCGGAGCGTACCTTGGGCTCAATGTTGTCGGAGCATTAGATTTCATCCGTGTGCTCTCTTTCGGCGGAGTGATAGCAGGAGGCACAATGGTCATACTAGTGCTTATGAAGATACACAAGGCAAAATACTGGGGAGTGAGGATACCTGAGTATCGCATAGCGGTGAATAAGGTATTGACAGCATTCATAGTGTCGGTATTTGTGCTCGCGATGCTTATAGAAGTAAGTGGAGTGACGCCTTGAGCTACGAGAAGTCCCCTGGCCCGAAAGACATGGTTATCTGTCCACGCTCGGTATCTATGATCGAATATCCGCCCAATAACAGAGGCATCTTCTTCTTCGTGTGACCGAAATCAAGACCGAAAAGCATAGGGGATACGTCAAACTCCCTGAAAAATTCATGCAGATGCTCTCTGCCGGTGGTACATCTCGGTATCTTCGAGAAGGCAAGTCCACGTATCCTGTCAAGCTTTCCTGACATCTTAAGATGGTATAAGAAATTATAGAGTCGTGCGGCGGATATGTTCACATCTTCAAGAAACAACACCTTGTCATAAGTGTCAATCTCGTGAGGCGTACCTATCGAGCTACACACCAGATCCAGACATCCTCCTGCAACTTCTCCTTCAGCGATCCCATCCCTGTAGACGTTATTCCTAGCAATCGGCCAGATAATAGGTTTCTCATCCAGTATGGACCTTAAGAGTGATATCTCTTCATCTGAAGAGAACCAACCCGTGGTCACTGCAGGGAGATAGAACTGTATCGAGCGCAAGCCCGAGTGCTTCAACAATGCGAGTTGGAGAATTGTTATATCACTATATCCGATGAAAGGTTTCCTGTTCTCTCTGACTATTGAGAAATCTATGTGAGGTATAACAGCAGCGCTGCCCATCCCTCCCCTGAGACACCAGATTATATCAATCTTCTGATCCTTGAAGAAGCGATTGAGCTGCTCCGCCCTCTCCTTTGGAGTGCCTTCCCAAGAGAGGTATCTTGGAAGCTTCTCAAAGACCACATTGAATCCTAGATCGACAACCCGCTTCACTGCAAGATCAAGCTCCGCAGTAGGGCTTGATGGGCTTGCTAAAGCAACAGTCTTCCCATGGAAAGGGCCTTCATGGCTTCCTGCATATCTCTCGAGCATATTAACAGAACTCCCTC
>CAZJJJ010000041.1:0-3842 GCA_964546295.1 uncultured Methanosarcinales archaeon | reverse complement strand
CTATCCTTGTGGATGCGTGCAAAGAGTTGTTCCCCTTCCATGATAGCTATCCTCTTCTCATCACCTACAAGAGGTTCCTGCAAGACATGATTCTCTTCGAGGAATGCGACATCATAGCCCCTCTCGTAGACCTGGGATGGTGAATTGAAGAGCTCAACACCAGCCATCTGGCTTCCGAATATCGGTTTTGAGACTACGGAACCATATCTCCCGATCATATCCTCTAGGTTCTCAAGACTGAAATCACGTGTCTCTGCAACCATATCATTAGCAGCAGAAAGTTCTACAAGGCCTGATTTTAGGGTCATCTCCTCACATTCAGGCTCATTGAAGAAATTATGAAATCTTCCTCCTGATTTAAGTTGATTAAGGAACTGATATTCCCTCCTTGCGAAATCAAGCCCCCTATTCCTGTTACTGCCATCACTGAATATGATGAAAAGATCACCTTCGGGCACATGTCTGGATTGTTTCAACCGTTTCCTCTCAGGCCCCTCATACTGGTAAGAGGCTGCCACAGTAAGGGTCTCAAGGTCGTACTCACACGGGTGCACGAGATGAAGATCATATATCTCATCAAGGCGTTGCGCGAACCTGTGATCAGAGCTCTTATGCTCTGGGACCTGTTCTATGTCTTCACGTATCGAAAGGTATACACGTCTCATGATAGGAGCACCTCCTTGATCTCCGGGGCGGCATCCCGAGTAGGATAAGCATCTTTCTCCAAGTCTTCCAGCCCAATTGTGCTGAAGGCCATATCACCTGGGAAGCCTGATGGCATATAAGACATGCCTGAAGGATCTGAAGAGAACACATGTGTCCAGGGGTGCCTACCAGAACGATTGAGTTTGTTCGTACTGCTCAATATGGCTTTAATCTCTTTAGCGGTCTCTTTCGCAGGGTCGATCAGCTTCACCATCGGGCCAAGTGATGCTGCAATCTTTTCGACAAGGAACGGATAGTGGGTGCAACCCAATATGAGGGTATCCACACCGTTATTGATGAAGAACTCCATCTCTTCGCGTATCAATAGGTCAGTACTCGATCTCTCTAGGTATCCTTCTTCAACGATAGGAGCAAAGATTGGGGTGGCTTTCGAAAAGACTTTCACATCAGGGTTAAGGTGAGTGAGTGCCTTCTCATGAGCACCTGAAGCGATGGTCTGTCTTGTCCCTATGACACCGATCTTTCCATTCTTAGAGCTTTCCAGAGCGGCACGTACACCTGCATCGATCACACCGATGACCTGCGTATCGATCATACTCTCAATGAATTCTTTGGCGACAGCTGACGCAGTATTGCAGGCTACTACTACAATCTTTGATTCCTTGCGGGATAAGAAGAGAGCATTGCCGAGCGATATTGTTCTAATCTTGAGCTCAGATTTCGAGCCGTAAGGATGGCGAGCATTATCACTCAAGAATACCATGTTCTCATAAGGGAGGTTTCTCCTAATCTCCCTCATTATACTGAATCCTCCCACACCTGAATCAAAAAGGCCTATTGGTTGTACGCTCATTGTCTCACCTCGATCAGCTGTGCGCGGAGCAAGAATGAATTGAGCAATGCCCTATTATGCTCTGAGACCTTCTCCTCAGGATATGTGGGATTGGCTGTAGCAGGATTCTTAGGATTATGGCCCGAAGAGCTACATGGGTTGATAAGCTCCAATTCACTCAATCTTATGCTATCATAAGTCCCATCACTCACTATGTCTGCCCTGAAGAAATCCACATCCAGACCTAGATTTTCCAGGGATCCTGCAAGCTTATCCACAAATCTTCTCTCATCCTCTGTAGGCTCATATATCCTTTCGACAAGACCTTTCCTGAAATCCAAAGAAGGTTGGCTGAATGAGAGTGTAGGATGATTCCTCCGCGATACAGTTATCTTTCCATTCACATAGAATATCTTCTTCTCACCTATAGTCGTGAAAAGGGGATTGAATCTCTGGGCTATAAGGCCTTGCCTCGACATCACATTGTCCATCATAGACCCTGTATTTGATATAGGGTGTTTCAGGAATCTCATGGCGTATTCTCTGATCGCACCCTCATCACGAAGCTCATATGACATAACCGAACCATTACCTCGTTCTGCAATCTTCGGCTTGATGACGATATCATCACCTAATGCGATTGCAGACTTCAGGTCGGCGATTGAACTGATATCGATAGTCTCAACAATAGGGATATCCAACTCACTCAACTTGAACAGATAATCTTTGGACATTCCGAAAAGCATGGTATCGGGTGGATTAGATATCTTGACACCAGGATATTCAGAGAATGTCTCCAATGACTTGAGCACCAGATCAAGGTTTTCTGCAAGAGAGTTAAGTCTTCCATCGGGGAGATGTATCTTCTGTCCTGTAATCCCATAATAGACAACATCAAGAGACCCTATGGGTATCCGTTGCAGCTCACCACTCTTTGCATCCATCACTCTTACCATGTCATCCTCGAATGGTTCTTCGAGGAGATTGATTATATAGGTCTCATCATTGTTCTCAGCAAACCACGGTATAAAACTCTCAACTTCTAATGACCTGTACACTACGCCATCTTTCCAGAATCCTTCAATCACTAATCCTAATCTCATCTGAGATCACCATCACGCACAGGAGATGCATAATCCAGCCATACGCGGTGCAATTCAAATCAGCAAAGAACTTAAATATTGAGAGAACTTCTGCTTTCATTAATTGCTAAATATGAGATTTTTTTACAAAATTTGAAAATGTAAAATGGTAAACAATAAGAGCATGCACAAGATACTGCAAGAAATTGCGATAGATGCACGCACGAAACGAAAAGATATCGCAAGGAAAATGAGGATAAGCCCACAGATGGTGAGCTACCTGATATCAAGAGCAGAAAAACAAGGATTGATACAGAGATATACTACCGACATAGATCCTGCACGTTTCGGCCTCATCAATGTAGAGGTATTTTTATCATACAAGCATTTCGAAAGAGAGACACTCAAGGAGATAAAGAGGTCTCTTGAAGAAGAGGAGTATATAACTTACATAGAAGAGCTTTCACACGGTGCAGACATGCTCATCGAGTATACAGTCCCTAATCTCTCATTCTTCAATAAGAGGTACAATATTATGGTAGAGATGTTCGGGGATAAGATTGAGACATTATCTATAAACCCTGTGATTGTCAAGCACAAGTTCTCCAAGAACTATCTTGTGAAGAGATCAAAGCGGAGATATGAATACATATATTCTGGTGACAGGGAAGCGTTGTCTTTATCAGCCAAATCAAAGGCAGTGCTCAGTGAGCTGAAGAATAAACCAAAAAGAAGTATCATGGAGATTGCAAACTCGACAGGAATCAATGTCAGAACCGTTCTGAGCACAATGAGATATCTGCTTGACAACAATATAATAAGATCATTCAGTATAGATATGGACTATAAGAAGTTGGATATACGATCAGCACTGATTCTGATTAGCACAAAAGGCATCTCTAATGAAGAGATAAAAAGACTGATATCTCTCTCGAAATCAACTCCTGAGATAACTACGGTAACTAAGCTCATAGGCAAATATGGAATCGTCTTGAAAATCGAATCTCTGAAGGACTATGAGGAGATACTTGACGGTATTAGGAAGGAGATGAACTTCAATGAATATATTCTCTATGACTCGAGAGGAATAGTGAAAAACACATACATACCTGACGATGTACTGCAATGAATCATCATTCATCCCTAAGAGAATCAGCAGCCTCTTGTCTTGAGGCTTGGACGGCAGGTATGAGTCCAGCAGATGCACCGACAGCTGTTGCAAAAGCAAGACATCCGATAATCAGCCACCATGGGAACACTGG
>CAZJJJ010000040.1:0-7016 GCA_964546295.1 uncultured Methanosarcinales archaeon | reverse complement strand
ATGATGAGGAAATCATCAAGACAGGAGAGGAAGCCGTATCCATCATACATGAGGCGAGAAGGTTCAAGGCAAAGAATGAGATGTCGATGAAGAAAGAGCTTGCTGGAATAAAAGTCAAGACAGAGAATGACATCACAATATTCTCCGAAGATATCAAAGCTACCACGAAAGCAGGAGAGCTTGTGAGAGAAGAAGGTGAGCTGTCCATCGAAGTCCATGAATAGTCAAATTCATCGCTTCTTGCACAAGAATACCGCATGGTCATGCTCGAAAGGTTCTAAGGTCTTATGTTCTATGACCTCGCAATGTTGTTTGAGGTCTTTCTCTACCTTCCTGAATACATCTTTCGGCTTGGCGGCCACATCAATGCTACGGGATTTGCAGGATAGGATCGCAATCCCATCTTCTTTGAGGAAACGGAGATTCTTTAGGAATATCCTGACCTGCTCACGTTGAGCGATGTCCTGGAAAAGGACATCGACTGCTGTCACCAGATAATAATATGAGTCAGGGTCATTAGCATCAGCAAATATGGGCGCTATATTTACCCTCTCTTCTGCAAGGAAGTGCAGCTCTCTCATGACTCTCGGCGCAAACTCTAGGGCAAATAGCTTCCCGTCATCTACTATGTCTGAGACGTGGCTGACAGTAGTGCCTGAAGAGGCGCCCAGATATAGCCACGAATGGCTACGCTTGAGCTTTGGCAATGACATGTTCTTCATGATGGCGGCTCCCAGCTTTGAGCGTGAAGGGTCCCAGTGCCTCAACTCTTTGCCTTTTTCCTTGCGTACACGCTCACCATATACTGTCTTGCCTGGAACCAGGTTTACTGTATAGAGCCTTCTCCCGTCAATCATCACATTATCATGTCTTGTCTTTTTCATATTGATCACATGAACATCTTGTCAAGTTCTTCACGCAGCTGATAACCAGTATGGGTATCGCCACCAAAGAAATCAATCTTTGCAGCTATCGTTATCTTTGAGGCCAGAGCCCTCGCAACCCTGCCTTTCTCTTTCTGCTTGGCATTGTTCACTAATGGATGCAATACTATAATCCCATATTTCGGCGGTTTTGAATCCGTCTTGAGGTGCCTGAACATTGCCTTCTCTGCACCTAGTGTCTGGATTGTCGAAGATGGAAAACCTACGAGTCTTCGCATGCTGCCAGAGTATGATATGAGGCGAGCAGCAATGAGTGGGGTTGCTACTGCAGAGACATTAGGATACGTCTCCTCCACCAGTGATTCCAGATAATTCTCATGCTTACGTCTCAGAGCATAGACCGATATTATTGATCCGCCGAGCTCTTTCATCGGCATAAGATCCTTCTTTGATATATCAGCACCTATCGAACCTTTCTTCTTCTCCAGCTTGAGAACTTCTTTCGCATAGTGTTCATTATCTGTAATACTGCGAGATAATTCGGGATTATATAGCGAGAACCATTCTCGCAATCTTGTTGAGAGCGTATTTATCGTCTTGTCCATCTCATCAAGAGCACTTATCGCTTGTATTATCATCTGATCCTTAGGAGGATATTTGCGCAAGAGATCTGCTGATAGCTCCAATGCAATCTTGCGTAAGAAAGCGAATTGCTCATTCGTGCTGAACTGTGCAGTAATCTCCAAGAAAATCTTTTCAGTCGATTTATCAGAGAAATCTGGCTTGACTAACCAACCATACGAGTTCTTCCGTACGAGCGATAGCACTTCTTTTCCTTTGAATCCGTCGAGCAGCGAGATCTCTGCGTTAAGATAATCGCCATGAGATAAGGTACGCAGATTCTCATAACTAGGCGAAAATTCCTTCTTCTTGACAAGCCGAGCTGATTCGTCAAAGATGTAAGAGCCCAATGCATTCGTGTAAAAATAGTATCTCATACCCCGACTAATCTGGCATCATTTATAAAATTTACATGAGCATTGCCCAATATCTCATCGCAGCACTATCTTTCCAGTCTGCCAATCCTTGAGTATCATACGCGCAGCTCGGATTGTATCCATCTCAGAACCTTTCTTCAAGAATCTGAACTTTCCAGCTATAGCCTCCAGGAACTCATCATAGTCGTCTTCCGATATCTGGTAATGTTCTTGAAGGGCATCCTTATGTTTTGTGAATATATCAAGTAGGACCGCTTCAGGATCCTTCAGCTTCGAATGATCGACAGAGCCTATCGTGCCATGCTTCACCTCATCCTTCTCCATGTATGGTATGACGCCAGGAGTGTCTATGAGGGTTATCCGAGAGCTTAAGCGGATCTTCTGCATACCTTTCGTGAAACCTGATTCTGGACTTGAACGCGCTTTTGAGCGACCGACCAACGAGTTGATCAGTGAGCTCTTCCCTGTGTTGGGGTAGCCGACAATACCTACTTTCAGCGACTTGGGATATCCTGCAGCTCTAAGTATCGCGTCTTTCAGCTTAGCAGTCCCATGATGATCCCTAGCAGATACAAAGACAGCATTCTCTAACTCTCGCTTGTATCGCTCCAGGACACTCTTATCGACCAGATCACATTTGTTCATCGCAAAGACAAGCTTCTTGCCAGAATTGAGTACCTTGTCCTCGACCTCCTTATTCCTGGTGGCATCGACGGATCTAGAATCAAGGACTTGCACTATCACATCGGCTTCTGCTATGACCTTATCAAGAATTTTCCAAAAATTCACCATCCATGATGATAATCAATAACCATTTAAAAAACTTGACACGTTCGTCAGCCGAGACCTAGAAATTTCTTGACCGCATCATGATATCCTGGATGCAGATCTCTCACGAACGTGGAATGCAACATCTCCGTGCCATAGCAGTCACCTTCTATGATTATGTTGTTCGCGCCTTCTAGCATTGCAGAATCCTTAAGCACCACCCCGTCACTGTCCTTGCCAGACATATCACAGCCAGTGGCCACGATGTTGTAGAATGGTACATCAGGCAACGGCTCCCTATTCAGCTTATTCAAGAAAAGGCTTCCCTGTCGCATGTCCCTGCATTCAAGACGTTCTCCGAACAGAGGACACAGTGTGGCTACCCATCCAGAGATCCCGTGATGTGGTGTTCCGCTTGTGAGCGCTGAATGGATCTTCTCGGTCCCGAAGATCTGCATATATCTCCGTACCACCAAACCTCCCATACTATGGGATATAATGATTACATCTTCAGAACCGGTCTTATGCAACACACTGTCGATTATATCGTCTAGACGTACAGCGTATGTGTCAAGATTGTCATTCTTTGTAGGCACTATTATGCTCGAATCATCTTCGGTATAGACATCGTAATAATAGCTTATCTTCAGAGATATCTGATCTGAGAACTGTCGCCAGAGGTTTGGCGGCATGTCGAAATATCTGTAGAGCGATATCCTGCCCATATTAAGCACACCATGATCCTCAAGTTTATGCTGGATATTATTGAAAGTGTCCATGTTGAGATCTGGAGGGGATTCCCTATCAAGAGCATGACCATGAAGGAATAGTATCGGAGTTTTTGCACACTCTGTATCCTCACAGCATGGAGCGCAAGAGCCGGATGAACAGCATATCCTTGGATTATCGGCTAAGTCGAAGGTGACATCATAAGGTACATCATGTATTCCAAGCATCTCCGCATCTATGGTCGATATGGATGGATGCAACTGTGAGCACATATCAGGCATATCAACATCCAACTGTTCCCTTTGAGTCTCATTCAAGTCCTGATAGGCAGCTCTTAGCTTGTCGAAGTGGTCACAGGTCTCATTGACCGTCCAATTGATGTCAACAGGAACCAGAGCATAATCAGAACAATTGAGATGGTTACAGATATAAGAGGTTATGTTATCAGACTCCTCCCTCAACCAATCCATCTTCGACATGTGATCCTCTTCCAAGACAGCGCTCATATTCTCGAAAACAGAGCTGATGCGATCCACCGCATCAACCTTTTCCTGAAGAAGAGTGAGATCATCGAAGTGTCTTATCGTATCATTGAGAGACGAAAGGAAAATGTGTGCATCTTCATACAATGTCTTGTTCCATATCAATATATCATTAAGATCCAAAGCTTTCTGACGTACATCTTTCAGTGAAGCCAGTGTCTCATTGAACATCCTGATAGAATAGTTCAGGGAGAATAATGCATTGCTTGATCTTTCTATAGGATAATAGAGGTCCTCTGCCTCGTCTGATATCCTTCCCCAGAGTCTCTCATAATCCCTCTCTTCCCATATCTGTGATGCATTCTCCAAGAATGCCTTCGAGCTGTTCAAGTCTGCCAACAGTGAACCGGTCACATTATCCGAAGGGAATAGCCCTGTAGTGGACGAGAGTGTCGCATTGAAAGAGAGCACATTTGAGTACGCAGAAGAGATATCTTCCCTGAATGTCTCCAAGAATCTTCTGGAATCATTCTTTGCTGATCTCTGTCCTTCATTCAGTTCATGCTCCAGTATCACAGAAAGAGTCCTAGATGTATTGTGCTCCCGAGTCCTGCAGAAGAAGGATCTCTCACTATGGCATTCCATCTCATACCTGTACATGCGAGCTCCTGCGCCCCTAGACATTGTTGCAGAGAAAGAGCTTTCAAGAGGCTCTATCAATGTCACTTGGCCATCACTTTTGTCCATTACCTCTAACGTACTCATGTCCCTGAGAACATATGAACAGCTTGCACTGCAGAAAGGATTGGTACGCACATATGTCGTGAACACGAATTCTGCCTCTTCATCATTCATGACCGATAGCATCTCATGGTTGACGTCAAGGTCAATCAACACGTCGTACCCTAGAATCAATTGTATATTCAGGTATATGCGCAAGACGGCCAGGGTTAAAGATAAGAATATGATCAATAATACAGCAATCATCAATATCTTCTTGACACGGGGATTGATTTTCATAAAGTTCTTACGGCGCATGAGTTGACATAGAACATCTAGGTATTAAAATTTAATCAATTTTAATCAGCATAGGAAGAAGTTCAGAAAGATTTATAATCCAAGATATCTGAAGACCAGGTATGAGCAAGAACAAAGATGCTATTGTAAAATCATCACGTGAGACAACAAAAGGAAAGAAAGCGAAGGCAAGGAAGATAAAGCCCATGGTAGTCATCAACTTCAAGACTTATGAGAGTTCCACGGGGCAGGACGCATTGAAGCTTGCAATGATATGTGATGATGTGGCACGCGAGAGTGATGTGGAGATAATCATATGTGTACAGGCCGCAGACATATTCAGGATCAGGCAACACGTAAGTATACCTGTCTTCGCCCAACATATAGACCCGATTGAGCCAGGAAGCCACACTGGGATGATTTTGCCGCAATCAATAAAACAGGCTGGTGCAGAAGGCACCCTTCTCAACCATTCTGAGAACAGGCTTAGGATTGATGTCCTTGAGGCCAGCATAAGAGCCGCTAAGAAAGCAGAGTTGACCACCATAGTCTGTGCCAACGATGCAATCGTCGGGCAGGCAGTATATTCCATGGAGCCTGATTTCGTTGCTGTCGAACCTCCAGAGCTCATAGGTGGAAAGACCTCTGTCAGCAATGCAAAACCTGAGATCATCAAGAATTCGGTCAATAGGATATGCAAGCTAGGGGGCTACCATAAGGTTCTTGTAGGGGCTGGTGTCAAGACAAACGAAGACATAAAGAAGAGCATTGAGCTTGGAGCGAGAGGGGTCCTGCTCGCATCAGGCATCACAAAAGCCAAGAAGCCCGGAAAGATTCTGAGGGATATGGTAAAAGGGATATGAAAATCCTTTTTGCAATGTTTTCTTCCGGACAGATAGGACGTATTCCATTTTTCTTGCAATAATTATAAGATATCTCAGGAAACCAAGTTAAAAATTCTAGACCTTCAAGAATCAAAAACAAACAGGTGATTTGAGATGGAACTAGGAAAAAAGAAGATGGAAAGCTTGAGAAAGATGCCACTGATCGAGACCAGGGTCAGGAAG
Organism: uncultured Methanosarcinales archaeon; assembly: GCA_964546295.1. Lineage (GTDB taxonomy): Archaea > Nanobdellota > Nanobdellia > Woesearchaeales > CAZJJJ01 > CAZJJJ01. The sequence goes on along the minus strand of CAZJJJ010000040.1, from coordinate 1,071 downwards.
AGTAAGGACGGAAGTTATATTGTGAATCAGACAACCATAACCTCTATAAAGCCGGTAGAGTATTATCAGGCAGTGATTGATTCTGAGGCTTCAGCAGAGGAGACACAAGAAGATGATGTGCTGGCTGACGCCGAGAAACTCGAAGCTTGATTTGAGAAATTTCTGAGAAAAATTATATTTTTTTATTTTTTAATATCCCTTTACTCTAACTATGTAGAGATACTCAACAGCACCAAGTATGAGAGCGAGCAATGTGGACACGACAATGATCGAGAACCAGTTTATGGGAAAATTGTGCCCTCTGTATACAATCATCATGGTGACGACTGTAAGGAAGATCACTCCAACTATGGCAATGGAAGTCCTTATGTGCCTCTTCTTTACAGAGGAAAGGCTTTTTTTCACCTTATGATGCAACCTCTCTGGGCTGACTGGCTTACGAGCAGACGAAGTATTTTTTTTGCCAACTCTTTTTCCCGCTTTGGGCGATGCCGAAGAAGAACCTTTTCCCTTACCCATACCTTTATTTATGAAAGAATCATTAATAAAGTTTTCTATATTAGTGTTGTGATGGTGGTACACGACAAAAATTATTGGATAAGTTTTTTATAGTAACAATGGGATGAGAAGATATGGATGCGAAATATACGAAGACAGGAATCATACTTATCCTTATATTGGGTGTCGCCATAGGTGGCGTCCACGGATTCTACGCAGCCAATTCATCCGCAAGGATGCACTCTCTTTCAGGCAATGAGTTATGCAACGGACCATACATAAGAGAAAGCATATATGCTGAAGAAGGAGACACAATAATGATGAGCTATAAGACAAGGATATCGAGAGGAAACACAGGGATCAGGATAACGGATCCTGATGGAAGCATCGCATATGAACGGTCAGACTCAAAGCCTATCTTCAGACAGCACTCGATAAGGGTCAAGGAAGGAGAAGAGGGGGAGTGGACCTTCTATCTGGATTGTGAAAGAGCAGAGATCGCTTATAATATTGATTTCAAGATAATGGAAGATGATGAAGATAGGAATCAACCATAAATTTCCTTGTATTTCT
>CAZJJJ010000039.1:5748-7034 GCA_964546295.1 uncultured Methanosarcinales archaeon | reverse complement strand
GCATCGTCGACCATGATCCTCTTCAGTGATCTTGTCTCTGGATCCATCGTGGTCTCCCAGAGCTGCTGTGGGTTCATCTCACCTAGACCTTTGTACCTCTGTACAGCGACTCCATCCGGACCACCAAGCTCTTTCATGAGCTTGTCCTTCTCAGTATCATCATAGGCGTACATCTTCTTCTGACCCTTCCTGAGCTGATATAGAGGAGACAATGCCACGTACAGATAACCTCTCTCGATAATCTCTGGCATGTATCTGAAGAAGAACGTGAGCAGCAGGGTGGTAATGTGATTGCCGTCGGTATCTGCATCCGTCATTATTATGATCCTATGGTATCTCATCTTCGCGATGTCGAAATCCTCGCCCACGCCCGCACCGAAAGCTGTTATCATGTTCGTGATCTGCTCGCTATTGAGTATCTTGTCGAATCTTGCCTTCTCTACATTGAGGATCTTTCCCTTGAGCGGCAGTATGGCCTGGAACTCCCTGCTCCTGCCCTGCTTGGCACTACCTCCTGCCGAGTCACCCTCTACCAGGAAGATCTCTGATTTTGCAGGATCCTTCTCTGAGCAGTCAGCAAGCTTGCCAGGGAGCGTCGAGAACTCTAGAGCAGACTTACGACGTGCAAGATCCTTCGCCTTCTTCGCAGCCTCTCGGGCTCTGGAGGCGTTCATCGCCTTATCTATAACGATCTTTGCAACGTTAGGATTCTCCTGGAGGAATGTCTGTATCTGGTCAGATACTATGGAGTCTACATGACCCTTGACCTCAGAATTGCCAAGTTTTGCCTTAGTCTGTCCTTCGAACTGAGGGTTAGCTATCTTGATGGCTACGACAGCGACAAGCCCTTCCTGCACATCATCGCTGATGAACCTTTCCTCATTCTTGATGAGGTTCTTCGAGACCGCATAATTGTTTATGGCTCTTGTGATGGCTGTCTTGAAACCTGAGAGATGCGTACCACCATCAATAGTATTGATGTTGTTGACGAATGAGAATATCTGGCCTTTGTAGCTGTTATTGTATTGTATCGCTATATCGACGTATATATCTCCGTTCTCTTTCGTGAAATGGATGACCTCATGCAAGGGGCTCTTGTTCTTGCTGATATGTTCTATGAATGATTTTATGCCACCCTCATAGAAGAACTCGACTTTTTGGTCCGCCCTCTCATCTTCCAGTACGATGCGCAGTCCGCTGTTCAGGAACGCAAGCTCTCTGAGCCTGCTGGAGAGCGTGTCGAAATTGTATTCCACTTTCTCGAAGATGCTGAAATCAGGATGGAA
>CAZJJJ010000039.1:0-5648 GCA_964546295.1 uncultured Methanosarcinales archaeon | reverse complement strand
TGGTGCAGCCCTGCGAGTCCTGTAGAACCTATGTACATTGCAGGTCTTTTCCGTACGGCTTCCAAGCCTTCAAGGACATTTATGTTCCCTGCAGTATAATTACCATTAGAAGCGCTCTTAGGACTATTTCCAGTATCTTTTTCACTCATAAGATCCTTCACCATCTCTCTGAAATCTACTTTATCTGGGATGTCTCTCCTGGTCCGATATCTCCGTCCGGAAAGACATTAGAAAATGGCTTCAGAATTGGCCATTCCTAGCGTATAGGTGGGCCTGTCTATTTATAAAAATTGCGATTAGAAACAGGTTCTCGCTCATGCATCCACAAGCTCGATCTCTATGTTCAGACCTTCTGGGATATGTACTCTCATCACGAGCCTCAATGCTCTCTCATCGACACCAAGATCTATGAGGCGCTTATGGATTCTCATCTCATACCTTTCCCATGTAGCTGCACCCTCACCATCAGGACTTTTCCTTGTGGTGACCTTCAGCTTCTTTGTAGGTAGAGGTATAGGTCCTCTCATATCTACGCCGGTCTTCTCCACTATCTCTCGGATAGCATCACAGACCTCGTTGATCTTGTCGATCTCCGTACACGCTAGTTTTATCCTTGCTTTCTGCATTTTATCACACGAATAAGCTCTTGTTTTTAACTTTTACTGTTTATCAAGACCTGCTGGTGAGGTCGGCATGCGTATCTTGAGTGGAGTACCACATGATAATGCTGGATAATCATGCTCTGGCAATGGCCTGTAGCAGTACAAAAAAAACAAAAAAAAATATGGGGGCAGAAGCCCCATCAAGGTCTTACTTCTTGGTAAGCTCTATGCACATACCTGCAGCGACTGTACTTCCAGAATCCCTGATAGCGAACCTGGAAAGCTGTGGGATCTCCTTCTGGTTCTCGATGACCAGAGGGTGCGTAGGCTTTATCTTCACGATAGCAGCGTCGCCGTTCCTTAGGATCTCCTTGTTCTCGGTCACTTCCTGACCTGTCCTTGGATCCATCTTCTTGACGATCTCTGTTATCTGACAAGCGACCTGTGCCGTATGTATATGGAACACTGGAGTGTATCCTACAGTCATGACGCTTGGGTGGTTCAGTACAACTATGTGTGCCTGGAACTCAGTAGCCACAGTAGGTGGGTTAGACTCTTCACCTACAACGTCCCCCCTAGCAACATCCTTCTTACCGAAGCCTCTTACGTTGAAACCCACGTTGAATCCTGGTCCTGCTTGCTTGACCTGCTCGTGGTGCATTTCTACAGTCTTGACCTCTCCGGTTACTCCTGATCCCTCTCGTCCAGGCATAGCTTTGACCTTCTGTCCTACTTTGAGGACTCCTGTCTCGACTCTACCTACAGGTACAACACCAATTCCTGTGATATTGTATACATCCTGTATAGGGACCCTAAGTGGAAGGTCTACTGGAGGCTCTGGAACTTCCAGCTTGTCAATCTGCTCAAGTAGAGTTGGTCCTGAGTACCATGACATGTTCTCAGTCTTCTTGACAACATTGTCTCCCTGAAGTGAGGAGATAGGTACGAAAGCTACCTTGTCTGCTTTGTAGCCGACACTCTGGATGAGCTTTGTGACTTCTTCCTTGACCTGGTTGAACTTATCTTCCTTGTACTCTACACCTGGGATGTCCATCTTGTTGATTGCTACAATAAGCTGATTGACCCCGAGTGTCTTACAGAGGAATACGTGCTCCTTGGTCTGGGAGTTGACACCATCATTAGCTGCTACTGTAAGGACAGCAGCGTCTGCCTGTGAGGCGCCAGTTATCATGTTCTTGATGAAGTCCTTGTGCCCTGGAGCGTCTATTATTGTAAAATAGTATTTATCAGACTCGAACTTCTGGTGGGTCAGATCAATCGTAACTCCTCTTTCCTGCTCTTCCTTGAGCCCGTCCATTACGAAAGCGTACTCGAACCCGCCTTTTCCAAGCTGTTCAGCCTTCTCTTTCAGTTTTCTCATCTTCTGTTCTTCTATGTTGCCAGAGTCGAAAAGCAATCTACCAACTGTGGTTGACTTTCCGTGGTCAACATGTCCGACAAACACGAGATTCAAATGTTCCTTATCTGCCATTTAAACAACCTCCTTTGCGATTATTACGTTTTTTATTCCTTTGATTTTCCGACCTTATAATGGCCGGGTACCCGTGAAAATGCTTCTCTTGTGCCCGTAGACACATGATAACACCCACAGCCCATGCCACTACAAACTACGCCTTATTTAAAAGGTTTTCGGGACTACTGGTTCTCTGTGAGCCCTTTCCTGTCCCTGATCTGCTGCCTTATCTTGTCCTGCAATTCATCAGGCAGCTTCTCGAAAGTCTGGTTTATGAGGAAGAAACTTCCTCTTCCACCACTCGCAGACCTGAGTTCAGAGGTGAGACCGAACATCTCAGCTACCGGTAGTTTACCCTTGACTGCGATATGTTCGCCTTCCTGCTTCATGTCCAGGAGCTGTCCTCTCTTGTTGGATATGAGCTTTGAAATCTCTCCCATATATGCTTCAGGTGCTTCGAAGAGCAGTTCCTGTACTGGCTCATAGAGCATAGGTTTGGCTTTCATTATTGCCTCTCTTATACCATCCCTTACAGCAGGATATAGCTGTGCAGGACCCCTATGTATCGCATCCTCGTGAAGCTTACAATCTGTCAGAGTGACCTTGACATTGAAAGCTGGTTCTCCTGCCAATGGTGCTTTCCCCATGACATCCTCGAACATGTCGTTTACCATCTCCTGTATCTCTCCGATGTGTACGATACCTCTAGTGCCGTCTACAAGGATGCATCCATTATAGATGTCCCTTACCTTCTTGACCTCGTTGCTATCCATACCACATTCCTGGAGCTTTTCCCACAAGTGGTTATCCTTCTTCTTGACTCTCATCTCAGGTATCTCTTTGTTCATGATTGCCTTCGTGAGATCTTCCGGCAGAGGCTCCACCTGGAAATAAAGCTTATTGTGCTTATTCGGCGACTTACCTTCAGAGTCTTCTGTCGTAGGTTTTGTCACAGTCTCCCTGTATACGACTATAGGTGGGCTGGATTTGACGGCAACACCCTTCTCTGTGGTTATCCTGTTCTCAATAACCTCAAGGTGCAACTCACCCATTCCGGACATGAGATGCTCTCCTGTCTCCTCGTCTATGTTTATCGTGATGGTCGGGTCTTCCTTGGATACCTGTCTCAGTACCTCTACAAGCTTAGGAAGGTCTGCAGGTTTTGTGGCCTCAACAGCTTTCGTGACGACAGGGTCGAAGATGTGTGATATCTTCTCGAATGGTGTCTTGGGCTCGTCAGTTACTGTCTCTCCAGGGTATGCTCCTTTGAGGCCTACAAGTCCAACAATGTTACCTGCTGGGATGCCGTCGACAAGTTCTCTTTTCGCTCCGTTATATATGGAGACCTGCTGTATCCTTGCATTCACTTTGGCATTGTTGAGATATACATCCTGGCCTCTCTTTGCGGACCCTGAGAAAAGCCTGCCTGCAGTGACCTCTCCCGCATTAGGGTCGACGACCACCTTAGTGGCAACGAAGTATAATGGTCCATTAGAATCACCAGCTAGCAATGATTTCCCATCAGGGGATTCTAGGTCTCCTTGCGACCACAGCTTAGGTATCCTGTATTCCTGTGCTTTTTTAGGGTTAGGATGGTGCCTTATTACTGCATTCAGGAGCACTGTGGATAGTGGGCATTTCTTCCTGAGATCCGAATGGTCTCCAGACTCATATGCGTCAATGATATGTTTGAAAGTTATCTCATTCTTCTGCATGTAAGGTATGGAAAGTGCCCAATTATGGAATCCTGATCCGAAGCATACGCTTCCATCCTGTACACTGACTTTCCACTTTTCCCTGTATTCTTTAGGTGCAGCGCCTGCAATAAATGCATTAACATTGTTGATTATCTCGACAAATTTCTGCTGCATAGCATCGGGAGTGAGCTTGAGCTCTTTGATTAGCCTGTCAACTTTGTTTATGAACAGTACAGGCTTGACGAGCTCTCTCAGGGATTGCTTGAGTACCGTCTCTGTCTGTGGCATCATTCCTTCTACAGCGTCTACGAGCACTACTGCACCATCTACAGCCCTCATCGCTCTGGTGACATCGCCACCGAAATCTACGTGTCCAGGCGTATCGATAAGGTTAATCAGGAACTCTCCACCCTCAGAAGGAAGGTCGTGTACCATGGATACAGCAGCAGAGTCTATGGTTATACCTCTAGACTGCTCATCTTCGTGGAAATCAAGCTGTCTGGCCTTTCCAGAAAGCTCATCTGACATCATTCCTGCACCTGCAAGAAGGTTATCAGATAGCGTTGTCTTACCATGATCAATATGTGCGCAAATAGCTATGTTCCTAATGTATTCAGGATTCTTGGCAATCCTGATAACTTTATCGGTCATCTTCTCTCCCATCAATCTCACCTTCTGAAATATTCAAATAATCTTATTATCGTGTATGAATGTCATGCACATTGGCATAATCATGGATCTCATCTTCTGAGAACCAGAGTCCCACTTCTTTCTCTGCATCATTCTCATCTGCTGATGCGTGCACTATGTTCTTTATACCTATACCTTTGTCATCAGCGTACCCATAGCTCACGTGCGAGAAGTCTCCTCTTATGGTGCCTGGAGCTGCAGATTTAGGCTCAGTAGCTCCAGTCATCTTCCTGACAAGCGATATCGCTTCGACACCCTCAAGTACCATCGCGACCAAAGGACCCATTGTAATCATCTTCTCAAGCCCTGGGTAGAAGGGCTTCTCAACGTGTTCAGCATAATGCTGTTTTGCAAATTCTTTGTCCACATGGACCATCTTCATTGCGACAATCTTCAGCCCAACTTTCTCAAATCTTTGCAGAATCTCTCCGACAAGTGCCCTCTGGACACCATCAGGTTTCACTAGTACCAATGTCTTCTCAATCATAGGAACACCTTCCAGACTATTATTGATGTATCATCGCAGGTCCGCATACGTATGATGCGGATTTTTAACATGATGAGCATCTATTTCTTTGATTTTTTCGCAGGTTTGCTGACCTTTTTCTTCTGAGAGGCATCCTTGCTGGAATCTTTCTCAGATTCTTCCTCGTGCTTAAGGGCAGCCATCCTGGCCTTCTTGGCATCTTTCGCTTCTTCAGTCCATCTGGTCCTGTTAGCTTTCCTGCCGAGCTTGAGCATATTCTTCTGGCTCTTGGACGAAGCGAACCATAGGACCGTACCATCCTTCTTGATGAACATCTTACCTGTCCCTTGTGGGATTTCCTTTCCGCTGAATGAACATTTCATTTTAACACCCTTCTGGCTTGTATGAGCTTCAGCAGTGGCCTATATGGACCACCAGCCTTATCTCCTGCCTTGGCTGAGACCTCTTGCCTCAACCTCTGTCTCACGGAGCATCAGTATGTCCCCTATCCTTACAGGACCTCTGACATTCCTTCTTATTATCTTGTTCGAGTCTCTCCCAGTAAGTATCTTGCATCTTACCTGAGTGACGTCGCCTCTAGTACCAGTCCTTCCAAGGATCTCTTCGACACGAGCAGAGTCTGCCTGTGAGAAGTTCACACCACTGGTCTCTTGTGATGCACCTTTCTTATTATCTTTCTTGTCTGCCATTCGATCACC
>CAZJJJ010000038.1:0-7089 GCA_964546295.1 uncultured Methanosarcinales archaeon | reverse complement strand
ATGATAAAAATAAAATCAGTGCATAATGATGGTGAAGTCCATAGGTATGTTTTTGAATCCTCTTATGAAGTGCATAATGAGCTGATCAATTTTTTTAATAGGCTTGACTTCCCATCAGAAGAGTTAGCTAAATTGGATGTCATATTTCCTGAGAGTGATGGTCTCCATTTGTATCTTGTGAATGACGCGATGAAAGTCCATATTTTTGTCTGTGGTAATAATATAAATATGGTAATAGACACAGAGATTAACCAATCAGATTTAACCGATAAGATGAAGTCAGATTTCATCTTCCCAGGAAATGACGGTATGTTGAAAGACTGAATCCTCATCCATGCCCTAAGATTTAAGTAAAATGATGCATTCTTCTGCAATATGGACATGGAAGATATCATGGACAAGTACACTTCTTTCGCTTCTCAATATGGTGAGCACTCTATCACTACAGACGACCCAAGTTCTGCGATTGAGGTGCTTGAGCTAGGCAAATACAGGATATGGGGATACCATGGCAGAGAGGATGACCCTGAATATGAGCTTCAGATCCTCAAGGAAGGCCCTGAACTGCCTGGCTCCCTAGAGGAAGAGCTGAGCATAGATATCGCGAAGGCACTACTCGAAGGCACCTGTGGTGTCTATGATGACAAGCCCTGCTGACCCTTCCCACTGTAGCATGAACAGTAAAATATATAATTGGGAAGCGCAGGAATAAGTATGATGGCCAAGGACAAGCTCCGGCTCATCCTGGGTAGGGTGGACCCAAAAGACAGGATACTGCAAGGTGTAGGCGGCGCCCTGTCACTGGATCATATGCTCAAGGATTTCAGGACAGTCGATAACATATACGATATCTCGAAGAAAAGATACTTGACACGAGCAGAGGCGAGAAGCTTCGCCGAACTCGTGATGAGGATAGAGACAGACCTGAATCGCATAATCTTCATGGAGTTCTGTGCCCTGAGCAGCGATATAGACCTTTTTGCATCACTCGCTCACGATGTCGTCAACCACATGAGACATTTCGCGGAGCGGCAGAGCAGGGTACAGCATTCGCATCGCATCCCGATAATAGACATACCTCGGCTCAAGGCGTACAGGTCGATCGCGGACAGCATCAAGATACGGCTCCATAGCCTGCACATGGAGGTAGATAATGGCAGCCTTGAAGGACAGCGCGCACTGACTTCTGGCTATTTCACATCAATGCTCCATGACCTGGGAAGTATGCGCATGTTCGGCGAGAGACACCTCACTGATGCTGTCGGGATGATCAACTCTAAGAACAGCGAGGACGAGAGCATGATCCGCTCGGAAAGGAGACGCCTCAAGAAGCACGCTGACCAGCTGGGTAGGATGCTTTCAGCGCCGCGTAAGGACCACATGAACAAGGACATAGAGACGCTCAATACCCTCTTCAATGGGCTCTTCAAGGACGAGGAGAGCATACTCACCATAGTCATGGATAGGATGTCCTACTCAAGGCACTCAGTGAAAGAGCTCTCGAAGATCCAAAACTACCTGGATAGCATGGTGAAAGAGGTTGAGCGGAGGAGCAAAACACGCATCCCGTCGCGCAGATCTGCACAGAAGAAGATGAGGAAACTCTCTCATGAACTCAAGAGCCGTTTCTCTGAGAACATGAGGAAAGTAGGGTCTACAGTCAAGACCACAGTCTCCACTATGGAGATACTTGATGCGCTCTCCAGCAATATACCTGCGCAGCACATCTACACAGTCCCGAAGGACCAGCAGAGGGTTGAGTTCAAGGATGATGATGAGGAACGTGCCCTGAAAAAATCCCTCACAGCTCTCAAGAGGTATGCCGAGAAGAAGGGCACAAATCAACGGATTGTATATAGTGAGAAGGATACCGGAGAAGGGATATCGAGGACTTTCCGGGGCACGATACTCGTGCTGGACAACAGCTCATTCATATCATTCTACAACATCGCCAAGCAGAAGCATATAAGGTTCGCTCTTGTCTTCAAGAACGCCATAGTGCTCGGGCACGGGACCAATCATGAGGACATGAAGCTCGAATGGATGAACATGAGCGGGAAAGAGGAGGTAAGAGGCGATTATGCGGAACGCCTCTCGGATTTCCTCGAGACATTCATACATGGGAAAGCGATCAATGATAAGGAGTGGGTTGACGAGATCACAGGTATGCTGGTCTCCTCTCATCTCGAGGCAGAGGGTTATCTCCCTAACAGCAATCTAATCACTGCAAAAGATTAATATATCTGTAAAAGTGACTTTTGACCATGACAAGACACTCGTACAAGGACCATGAGCAGTTTGCATCTATCCTGTGCTATTTCATCATCGGCATAATCTGGTTCTTTGCAGACAAGGAGATGCACAAGAGCAAGCTAGTGAAGTTCCATAGCAAACAGATGATCAACATCTCGGTTTTCAATATCGCTCTTGGGCTCTCTTCTGTAATTATCCCAGTGATAGGTGATTACATATATTCTGTTGGCGGACTCATAATGTTGGTGTTCTGGGTGCTTGGACTGATAAGCGCAGTGAACGAGGAGAAAAAAGAGGTCCCTTTCATAGGGCAGCTTGCCGAGCTCTACCTGAAGTACTAATCATCCAGAATGCTTCTTTGCTTTCTCACGCATCATCTTATAGATATTCCCGAATGCATTGGCACGTGAAGGCGTCAAGCTCGCCTTGACATCAGTATCTAAGGTGAATCTCTCTATGAGTTGCTCGCTCTTGGCCACATCATCAGGCTTGAGCCCAGAAAGCGCTTCTAGGAGTATGGCCAGATATCCTCGGACGATCATCGCATCAGACTTCCCTGTATAATAAACTCTTCCTTCTTTGAGCTCAGAATGGATGTATACGTTGGAGGTGCAGCCTTTTACGAAATTCTCTTCAATCATATGCTCCTCAGGGAACTCAGGAAGCTCATTGCCATAGCTTATCAGCAGCTTGTACATCTCGTTCCGGTCCATGGATTTTGCGAAATTGAGCTCTTCAGACTTGTCCGTAAGGAACTTCTCTGTATCTTCCAGGCTTTCCATGCATGATGAGTAACAGCCCTACATTAAAAATCTTATCAAAAGGACACATCGAAACAATTATATATCATCTTCCCTTAAGAATTCCATAGTAATCAGGAGCGTTGGCTACTATAGGTTCGGATACGATAGATATCAGGACAGCACCCGAAGAAACCCTTGACGGGCTATTGAGAGAGGGTGTGCGCACTTCCAAACACGATTCTTATGTAGATAAGCTCAGGAATGAGATTGAGCCTTTCTATGATGATGTCCTGACCAACTACACCTTCTATTCGCGCTCAAGGAAGAGCAGACGCCTTATTACGAAAGGAGAGGTCGATATAGTGGGTATCAAGGGCAATATGGTCCATGCCTACGAGGTGAAATGCTCGAATAGGATAACAAAGGCAAGACACCAGCTCAAGAAGATAAAAAAACGGTTATCTATGGAATTCTCCGGCTCTAGAGAGATCAAGACATTCTTCTATTGCGGAAGCTCAGGCATCCTCAAGCTCATGGACTGAATTGGCACTATTTTAGCGAAAGTATTAAAATAAAGTCTATATTACCTTCATCTGTGAGTGGTAACATGAACCCTAAAGACCTACAGATCATCTCTCATCTTAGGAGGGATGCTCGCGTCTCGCTCACGAAGCTCAGCAAATCTACTCAGATACCGGTAAGTACCATATACGACCGGATAAAGTCCAATGAGCAGCAGTACATAAAGAAGCACACTGCCCTCATCAGGTTCGACAAGCTTGGTTATAATGTACGGGCCAATTTCTCGATACGCGTGGATCCTAAGGAGAAAGAGGACTTAAAAGAACACCTTATGAGACATAGGAGCGTGAACTCCTTATACAGGGTGAGTGGCGAGCATGATTTCATGGTCGAGTGCATATTCAAGGAGATGAGGGATTCTGAAGATTTCATACAGTCGTTGGTCGAGAGATTCACTATAAGGGATTATAAGTCCTTCTTCATAGTAGAGGATGTGAAGAGAGAATCTTTCCTGGCAGACCCTGAACTGGCAGACCTCCATCTCGGCAAGGAAGGCCACTGAATCCGGAAGATTTCCGGTTTTTTTCTGGTAAAAGATTTAAACCACCAGGCCATTTCAGGCACATGCGAAAACGAGATAATTCTGCACGGAATCGGTTGATAGGTGGGACACTGGCACTCGTGGCTGCGGGCACGATAGGTTATATGGCAGGAAGGGCCAGGTCAGGGCCTGATATGGATCCTGAGACCTTGTTGGGAAAGGACGTCACAGCTGTGGTCAGAGAGCTTGAGGATGACAGCAGGTATGCCAATGAACTGACTCAAGGTCTTGTGAGGATGCTCGACGAGAGTGATTCCATACATCCAGAGACCTATACTACCATGTTCAGGCCGATACGCGACAGAGCAGAGGGCAGGCCTGAGCTCATGATGCATTTCGGCCCTAATGCGAAGGAATACCTGGTACGCAATTACCTTGAGGACCGTATCGAAGGATTTGAGAGAGACATGACGGACAGGCTTAGGGATTATGGCAGAGATGTTACTGATAGCATGAGGGATGTCATAGATTACATACGTGATAGGATAGAGGGTGATAACTGATGGGAATCATGAGGATCTTGGGAAGGACTGTCTTCTATGGCGCGATCGGTGCAGCCGTGGCGTTCCCATTCACATACAGGATCGGGTACTCAGATGGTATGAGGGAGGCTCTCGCCAGAGAGACGGAAAGTAGGATAGAGCGGATAGCTGACTCTACATACCTTATGACAAACCCTGAGAATCAGGAGAGATACCTTTTGGATTTTGAGGAATTCGAGATACATCCTTATGAGGGGCTCGAGGACAGGCTACTTTACGATATATTTTCAAGGGAGGGTGAATGATGATGACTGATGATGATAGGACCGAAAGGTTGAAGAGAAGGATCAAGGAGAGAAATCCACGTACCACCAGAAGTTCAGGGAACAATGAGGATCTCAAGAGCAGGATAAGAAGGCGCCAGAACTTGGCATCTGAGAATAAAGGAGACTCAAACACAAGAAATCCTGGCGATATCGCTTATGAGGATCCGCTCCTGGAAGAAGGCTCATCTGGTGGAAGCAATGATGACAGGAGATTAAGCCAACTCGAGGCTGCTCTGGAGAGGATGGATTCCAGCCATCGTGAAGTCAAGAGAGTGGAACGGATGGCGACTTCTCCAGTATATGGTGTGCTCTCTACAGCATATGGTGCTGTTGCAGGACTCTTCGGCCATCAGCCAAGGCGTCTAGATCTATACAGGACTCTTGACCAGCATCAGAGGGATGTGATGAGAGTCAATGCAGTCGTCAAGACCATGGTCGATGCCTATGAGAGTGACCTGGGTGACATAACGAAAAGATTATACAGTTCCATCGATATGGAGACGGATGTGCTCGAAGGGCAGGATGAGCTCATGGAGCACATAGAGAAGGTCAAGCATGAGTACATAGAGGCAGACGAGACCCTGAAGGCGCTCGATAGGAGCAAGGATGCGCGGAAGTTCAACGAGGCACGTAAGAAACGTGAAGACGCCAAGAGCGAACTCAAGAGACTCAAATCCGATGACAGGATAAACATGATATTCGAGATTGGCTATAAGGACGGTGTAGACAAACTCCAGATACAGAAGGACACCTTCGAGGACATACTGAATGAGATGAGGGAGTTCAGTGCCCAGACCTTCATGTATCAGCATGTCATAGACAACATGACAGCGACCTGCAAGCACGTTGAGAAACTTTCTGAAGCAGCCTCGTACCTCTCTGATGCACTTGGTCAACTTGAGGGTATCAAGAACACTGTCATGAACAGGTACAGGCGCAATATAAGCAATATCCTGGACCGTGCTTCCTCTGACGAGATGGGGAGAAGGGCGATCGAAGATAATAGTGAGCTCGCAAGCCTAAGGGATGACCTGACCTATGCCGGGAATGACAGGACGGAAGGATATAGGGAGCAGAGAAGGCTCATTGATGATTCGAGCAGGATATAGGATCAAGGGTGAGATTGCCGTATGGTCGACCATGAGCGGATCAAACGCAGGTTGCGTGCGAAGACCGACCACAGGGATCTCGAGAGCAGGATAGGAAGAGATGAGATTAAGGAGAACATCAAGCGCAACAGGAGAGGAAGGTCCTTTCCTGTGGAAGATTCTCTGATCTATCGCCTGAAAGAGGAGTATAAGCAGCGTGATAGCATAAAGGTCTCCGCTATCAATGATGGTTACAGGCTCTCTCTCAACGATTCTACTGTGCAGAACCCTTTTGTCATAAGTCCTGAGATCGCCAATACGATACGTGATGTGACAAAGGGCTTATACACTCCGGAAGATATCTCGTTCAGGATATTCTCGTGGATGCAGGACAATGTGACCTATGGTGATGGGAAAAGGAAGAAGCGCGGTGTAGGCTATAAGTCATCAGAGGAGGTCAAGGCTGATAAGGAAGGCATATGTGGCGAGATGGCCTACCTCTATATCACGATGGCACGCTGCTGTGGTCTCACGAGTGCATATGTATATGTTGATAAGGATTTCCGAGGAAAGAAAGTGAATCACGCCTGTGCGGCAGTCGAGCTTTCTGAGAGGGGGATTCTTGTCGATCCTGCTTATAATGCTTACGACATAGACCATCTCGGTGTGAAGATAATGTCCGATATAGAAGTGCTCAGGAACTACAACGCATGGAGGGGATCCGCATAGACGAAAGATTGAAGGAGAGGCTACGGCAGAGAGGGACTTCAGGCGGCGCTGGAAGGAGAGATCATCATGAGCAGGTAAAGGATAGGTTGAAGACCCAGAGCAGGAGATCCAGGACCAGCACGCTAGAGGAGAGGGTGAGTGACCCATTGACCGATACGCAGAGAAGGAGGTCATATCGTGGTTCACGAAGATACGGGAGACGTTCAAGAGGTCCTGTCAAAGGATTATTCTATGCCGCAGGGTTTGCCATATTTCTCGGGAGTGCCGTCTTAGGCTATAACAATTCAGAAGACATAGCTGAAAAGATAAACCAGGTCACAGGAAGGGAAACGTTCAGGACCGAAC
>CAZJJJ010000037.1:2476-7288 GCA_964546295.1 uncultured Methanosarcinales archaeon | reverse complement strand
AAGACTGTAGAGTACGTTGAGAGTCTCTTACAGGAAGAAGGTATTAGCTCATCAACAGAAATGTATATCATGAGTCCTGCTGCAGCTGCAGCTGTGAGGCCAATAAGGTTCATAGGGACTGCTGCAAATACAACTCTCGCGATAAGAAAACCAAGAAGGACTGGTATGGCAGTAGAGGATGATAGGAGGAATGCTTTGAGCTTTTTCCCCGTGGCATGGTAATATGGTGCGGAGGTACATATCCCTTCAGGGATGTTATGCACAGCTATCGCGAGAGCGACAGCAATCCCTGTGCTTGGGTCCTGCATAGCTGCTATCGCCATACCCTCTGGGAAATTATGGAAAAAGATGCCAGCAATGAGATAGCTAGCAGTACGTTTCATCTTGTGCACTTTATTCTTTCTCTTGTCATCAATATCGCAAACCACATTATCAGAGATAGGGTCAGGGTGGAAATGAGGGAGCATCCTATCAAGGATATACATTATGACCGCTCCAATAAGTATACCGAAAATAGCTGTCAAGGGAGAAGACATCTCGATCGCCTCAGGGATCAGCTCAAGGAAAGAGATCGCAAGCATCATGCCTGCAGCAAAAGCCAATATGTTATAGACGAGCCTCTCGTCCATCTTATACATCACACCTAAGAAAGAGCCTATTATCGGTCCCAAGACAGATATTATGACAATAAAAACAAAGGGTTCCATCTGAAAGACATGAAAAAGAATGCATATTTAAATATATCTTGTCCCCGACATCATATGAATACAAATTCATGATTAATTCTTAGCATCCATCTGACTTAGCCCTACAAATCCACCAACAATCGTCAGCAGAAAGCCATAGACGCCAGAGAAGAGGAAGCCGAGTATGCCTAATACACCAAGCAGCATGTATAATCCCTTGGACTCACCCATCTTCTGTTCTATGAACACTGTCACTGCCACAATCACTGCGAAAATCATGCCTACTGCCGCTGTTATCATATAGACTTCGGGGTTTGCTTGTGACATGAAGCTCATGTCTGCAAGCTCTTTAGCGTAATAATCTGCAAGAAAATAGTCGCGCACAGACTCGATAGCCGCCCAGAAGACTGATGTCCAGAGCAATAGGAATCCTATCTTTATTCTCATATCTCAGGGTTGTATCATATGTTTTTAACTCTTTCGCAGAGATACTGGAGGATACGCACCAAAGACATACAAAACAATCCGAAAAGATTTAAAACAGAGCAAGATATTTCATGCTCATGGACAGGAAAGAGCTTGAGAAGCATATCCGGATCGCTGCTCTTGAGAATGCCATAAAATTTAATGGAAAACCTAGCCAAGGCGCAGTCATCGGGAAACTTTTCTCCATCGATCAGGACCTGAAGAGACAGATGAAAGAGATCTCACCACTAATTTCTGAAATCATATCCGAAACAGAGAAGCTAAGCCTTGAAGAGCAGAAGAGAAGGCTTATTGAGCTAGATCCTGAATTTGACGAAAGGGAGAAGAGCAAGAAAGAGGAGCGGAAAAAGGCTGCCAGAGAGCTGCCGCCTCTGAAAGATGCCGAAGAAGGTAAGGTCGTCACCAGGATGCCGCCAGGGCCTTCCAAGTATCCTCACATCGGGCATGCGATCAGTTTCGGGATAAACTACCTATATGCGAGAGAGTATAATGGTAAATGTATCCTGAGGTTCGATGACACTAACCCCGAGGTCGAGAAGCAGGAGTTTGTGGACGCCAATATGGAAGATATAACTGAATATCTTGGTTTCAAGCCAGATTCCATTGTCTATGCAAGCGACTCGATGGACAGGATCTATAATTACATAGATGAGCTGATCCATGGAGGAAATATCTATGCTTGCTCGTGTCCTCCTGAAAATATAGCAGAATCCCGTAAGAATATGAAAGCTTGCGAGCATAGGACACAATCAATTGATGAGACTAAGAGAATATGGAAAGAGATGAAGAATGGTAAATCAAACGGATTCGCGCTAAGGCTCAAGATTGATATGACGCATAAGAATGCAGTGATGCGTGACCCTGTCATTGCTAGAGTCATAACAACCCCACATTACAGGCAAAAAGACAAATATAAGGTTTGGCCGACATACGATTTCGAGAGCCCTATCATCGATGGCATCAATGGGATAACGCATGTGCTCAGGTCTAACGAGTTCGATTCCAGGATAGAACTCCATCATTACATCTCAAAGCTCTTAGGCTTCCCTGAGATACCTTACAAGCATTATGGTAGGGTAAACATCACTGGATCCTTGACTCAGGGCAGAGTGATCAGGGAAAAGATCGATAACGGTGAGTTCATCGGATGGGACGACCCAAGGCTTGTCACACTGAAAGCCTTGAGAAGGAGAGGGATAACGCGCGAAGCGATCATCAATATCGTGAAGATGGCAGGACTTTCCAAACAGGCGACGAACATAGATTTTTCAGTCATTGCTGCAGAGAACAGGAAGA
Source organism: uncultured Methanosarcinales archaeon (assembly GCA_964546295.1). Lineage (GTDB taxonomy): Archaea > Nanobdellota > Nanobdellia > Woesearchaeales > CAZJJJ01 > CAZJJJ01. The sequence goes on along the minus strand of CAZJJJ010000037.1, from coordinate 4,820 downwards.
TACTCGACGCTTCAGCAAAAAGGTTCTTCTTCATCGAGGAGCCGAAAGAGATTGATGTCAAGAATGCACCCAATCAAGAGATAACACTCAAATCACACCCAGATTCCGATAAGAGAGAAAGGAAATTCAAGACGGATGGCAAGTTCATGATAGAAAAAAAGGACTATGATGATATGGAAGAAGGCAAGCTATCTAGGCTTATGGATTGCTTCAACATCATCAAGAAAAGAGATGGTTCTATTGAGTTCTACAGTGAAGAGCTGAAAGACTACAAGAAGAAGGGCAAGAGCATAATGCATTGGTTACCTAAAGAAGGAAACATCAATGCTGAAATTGTTATGCCAGACGGGACAAGGAAGAAAGGGCTGGCAGAGCACAATACAAAGAAGTTAGAAAAGGGTGCAGTCATCCAGTTTGAGAGGTTCGGCTTCTGCAGACTGGACGCGATCGGGAAAGGCAAGCTCACATTCTGGTATACACACGATTAAGAACAGCAGTAAGGGCAGTAGATACTCAGCCATAGACTATCTTTTTCGCACGAGGCATATTCTTCTTGACTTTCGTCTGATGCTCTTCCAGGAAAGAGGTCAGGAAATCAATACAAGTCTTCTTAAGCTCGCCAGTGAGCATCTCTCCGCTCTTATACTTCTCGTAGACATCCTTCACAAGCTTATCGTCCGGATGGTGATAGAAGAGGATCTCGTAAGCCTTGTCTATATCGGGATTCCCACCGAGCTTCCTATGCTTCTCGACAGAATCCTGGCCCCCTGAGAAGGCCTTATTGATCTTACGTTTGACTTCCTTCGCGTCGTCGTCGAGGAAGATTGCGGTATCTGGCTCTGATGCACTCATCTTGCTCCCTTGCTGTAATCCGCCCTGATGCATGAAATAGAAGAATGATGGCATCTTCAGGCCATATGGAAGGCGTTTTGCCATATCCCTGCATGCACGTGCATGAGGGTCCTGCTCTATACCAATCCCTGTGATAGAAGGCATCGGTCCGAAATATTCCTTGAGCTGTAGGTGCAATATGTCCGCATACTGGAGAAGGTTTGCACTCAGCTTACCTGGATTCACATGGCCATAAATGGCTCTGAAGGAGTTCTCAGTGATCTTCTTTGATAACTCGAAGGCGAACTCATAGTATCTCGGTTCTTTCTGGCTCTGAACATATATCTCCTCCTCTGGTATCCCTAGAGCCATCACATGAGCAACCATCTCGACCGAGAACCTCTTGGCATCGGACATGCTACCCACTTTAGAGTCTGGCCTAGAGACATAACCGTCTATATCACATATACCGAACCTGCTCCTCGCACCGAGTTCCCGCATCAGAAGATAAGCATCAATGTCTACCTTGTGACCCAGATGCAAAGGCCCGGATGAGGCAATACCAGTCATCTGGATGAAGGGTTTTTTTTTGATTATGTGCTCCTTGACTACCTCGAAGTCCCTCTGAGCTACTATGATGTTTCGGGACAAGAATCTATGCTTACTTCCAAGACCTTTTGAATCAAACCTCTTGAGTCCAAACTCCTTCATCAGCTTCTCGTCTATCCGTACCTCGCCAGATCCCCAAGGGTCTATCTTAGATGCCATAGCATCATTATTCAATGCTGATTTAAAAATATTTGGAATGACACACAGACCTCGTACCTTACAAGATGTTGATTTTCAAAAGTTTTATATAACTTCGCGTCAATATGAAATACCAGATATTTGCGAGGTGTTTCAATGGTTGATATAGTAGTTAAGGCAAAGATAAAGGAATTAGCATCAGGTTACAACATAGCTGCAGATTTTGCAGAAGAGCTGGATAAGCAAGCTAAAGAGATGGTCCAGAAAGCCATATCACGTGCGAAAGCCAATGGTAGAAGGACCGTGATGGGAAAAGACCTGTAAATTCTTCTTTTTTTCCCTTTTTTTACTTTCTCATTTCTGTTTCTGCCTATTCTTCAGCATCTGGAGTTTTCTCTTGCAGTCGTGTATACGTGACTTGAGCTTCTCCAATGATACGTAATCCCCACCATCATCCTCGATACGCCTATAAGATTCAGTCAACTCTTTCAAGAGCATCTCAAGATTGCGGATATCGGTAGATATCATAGTATCTGTCTTGTCTTCGCCAAAGGAAGGTGTATCATCCTGATATCTTGGTCCCTTGTATGATGGGAAATCAGACTCGGCCAGACCATAATGCTTTGTGGCCGCCTTCTTCATGCTCTCGTACCTTTCATAGAATTGCATCCTGAATCCTGGGAGATAATCGTCCTGAGTGATCTCTTCTCCTGAAGCAGCTGTTGTAGGTGGAGGAGCATCATCCACCTTAGGACTACTCTCATCA
>CAZJJJ010000037.1:0-2376 GCA_964546295.1 uncultured Methanosarcinales archaeon | reverse complement strand
TCGGGATCAGAAGGTTCTTTGACAGGATGATCCTGCACTTCAGACATATCCTGTACCGATACATGAGAAGAGTATATGGCAAGGATAAGCGCTGCATCCTTTTGGGTTATCATATAAATCACTGATTCATTTGCCTAAGAGACCACCAAGAAGTCCACCAGACGATTTCTTCTGCTCTTGTTTTCCTTGCTGCTGTCCCTGTTGGTCTGCCACAGGCGGTGGCATCGGCTGCTGTTGAGGGGGCTTTTGACCACCCTGAGCATCGGACCCTGGGGCTTGGTCGCCTCCAGGCGCCTCAGGCGATGGTTGTTGTGGTCCGCCAGAATTTGCTGTATCTGCATTGGGTTGTGCGCCCTGCTGAGGCTGCGCTCCCTGCTGCTGTTGTGGCATTCCAGCTCCCTGTTGCTGCTCTTGAGCACCTGGCTGCTGTTGCGTCTGGCCCTGTTGGTTGAGACCCGATCTCACTTCATTATAATCAGGAAGGTTCTCAGCAGGATCATCAGGCGACGATGGCTGACCTGTGTTTCCTGGATTAGATGTTTGATTGTTCGGTGCCATGGATGTAATCCTATCAATCTTCTCGTTCATCCGGAGGAGAGCCTGTGCTATGGTCTTGTTCTGGTCTATGAGCTCATCAATCTTCTTGTCAAGCTCGAAATTATCAGAAGCCTCTTTGAACACATTCAATAACTCATCAAACTTTGTAGAAAGATCGTCTTGGGTAGCTTTTTTCTTTGCAGGTGCAGGCTGCTTTGCGCCTTTGTGATCATCACTATCATCTTTAGGAGTCTCCTTGTGCCCATCCTCAGAATCATCCTTCTCAGTCTTGTCGGCATCCTCATCTGCACCCATGACTTTCTTATGGAGCTCTTCAAGATCCTTCTCAGAAGCCGAACCTTTCTTCTTTGAACCAGCCTTCTCATCGGATGCCTTATCAGCTATCATTACCACCTAGAGGTACATATGGAATGTTCATATATAAATTTTCCGAAAAGACTGGAAATATAGGAAAATATTTTAATCTCCTCAGCACGAAGTGCACATAATGGACATAAGACGTTTTATGGGGCCTGATGAGATACTTAGAGGCTCTTATGGGAAGAACGTCTATCTGACCGATATGAGAGTGATATATTACACTGGACGCATCGATTCTTTCTTCAAGGACATGATGCTTGATTCCATAGATACGATAACATATACGAAAAGGCATTATTCATGGATGGTAGTCCTAGGTATACTGTTCTTTGCGACATCCTTCCTTGCTGCATATCTTCTTGAGGCGTTCACGTTCTACATCGTCACTGCAGGAGCACTGATATGCGCATCACTCATCCTTTCTTTCGTCTTTCTGGTAGATAACCAGGTCATTCTCAATGGAAGAAGCTCAAAGATGGAATTGAGGGGCATGGGTATGTCTTTCATAGAGGATCTCAGGAAAGAATGCTATAATGGGCAGAAGTCAGCATCAAGAGAAAAGAAAAAGAGATAAGTCATTTTATGACTATATTCCCAGAGTTGAAGCCTTCTTTGACAAGCACATCCCGCATCTGCTGCCTATAATCGCCCTGTAGCTCAATCTTGCCGTCTTTCGAAGTACCACCGCATGCGAACTTGTTCTTCAGGCGCTTGGTGATATCTTTAGCCTTCACATCTTTAGAGTCTATGCCCTCTATGATGGTATATTTCTTACCGAACTTCTTCTTGATCACGTAGACCTTGATGCTTTGGGCATCTTTAGAAATATCTTCGAAGACTCCTAACTCCTTAGGCAGCCCCGTTATTGGATCGATTTCTCCAGACATTTAGTTTTTTCCTTCCTTTTTTTAGATATTCATGCTTCAGGTTAAGGTTATAAGAGGTTGTTATACAATCTTTTATTTAAGTTTTTTGATATAGTGCAGGATTTTCAGCATTTGCCGGAACATATGCGGTCAGAGCAGAGATATGCCTTTAAATACAATAATTACTGTTAACCTATGAATGAACGCACATATAGCCGGTTTTGCCTTGTATTGAGCCTTCTCGGCATTATCATCCTGTATTCATTCATGAGGACATCGGAGATAGATGATACATTCACCTTCTTTGAGAGTGAGGATGGAGATGAAATCAGAATACACGGGAGAATAGGCAATCTTGAGACTAGAGAAGGTTATTCCTCTTTCGATATAATTCCTAAAGACACAATACGAGTCGTTGTTTTCGATGATGTTGATGGATTGAGAGTCGGTGAAGATGTGCTTATAGAAGGAAGAATATCTGATAATGAAGATTTCCCAAGAAACATCATCGCTGATAGGATCGAGAAGGAATGATTCAGTTCTTCAGGCTTTTGAAAGCAGTTCTCACTTGTTTCCTTGTCCAGCCTACAGA
>CAZJJJ010000036.1:5298-7456 GCA_964546295.1 uncultured Methanosarcinales archaeon | reverse complement strand
AAGCGTTTAGAAACACCTTCTTCAGAATTGTCCTTAGGTCCTACGGACCTGTCTTTCTCCTGCACCTGTTCTCCGATGATGTCTTTAGGAGTTATCTTATCTAACTCTTGTATACACAATGATATGGAGGCGAGCTTAACACCATCATCGGTAGGTATGCCATTAGAGTCTATGCGCTTCGATCTCCTCAGCTCGTCAAGCTTACGCTTGATCACATCCTTGAGCTTGCGCTTGAATTCAGGGATCTTTGAGTTACGTTCTATGTATCTTGAGTCATAACCGGTGAGCTCGCGTATGAAGGTCTGTCCGTATATCTTGTCGACATCGCGGTAGCTGGAGACAAGATTCTTGTATATCGTGTCAGGATTGAAAGAAATACCTCTGTCGATGGCCTCATTGAGAAGCTTGCCTGTTGAAGAAGCCTCATCATCAGGCAATACTGTCTTCGGAAGCTTTGACTCTTCTTCCTTAGAACGCTCGAGAGCCCCATCTATCTTCTCGATTTCTTCCTCAGCTGATATCTCTCGACTGCTACCCATCATCTCCCGAATCCGGCTCGGGAGTTATATCGTCGCCTCCATCAGAAAGGTCGTCCATGTCTATGTTGTTGGCTTTCGCATAGGCATTGAACTCATCCTCTAAGACCTCAGCAGGAGACTGCATATACTTTACAGAAGGCTTTAGCTTTATCCTGTGCGATAGTACAGAAGTGATCGCTTCCTTGAAATCCTTGATGTTCATAGTAGTACGTCCATCAATCAGCGCATTCGCCTGCGCTCTCTCGTATACGCCTATCGTAGCCCTCACTGATGGGAAGCGTTCGAGCTTCTGAGAGTTCCGCAAGCTTCTGGTGTAAGAAACTATGATATTGAATATCTTGACGTTCTTCTTTTTCTTCATATCAATCAGACGTTTCCCGTATGCCATCACAATATCCTTCTCGTCCTTGAGCGATTCCGGATAATCCATGTATACAAGATCGAACCTGTCAAGGAAAACATCTGATAAGTTCTCTGTCGAGAAATCTTTCGGGTTCATTGTGCCGATGAACAAGAAATCCACATCGAAGTCCACCTCATATCCGCCTATAGTGACCTTCCCTTCCTCAAGTACTTGCAGCAGTGCGTTCTGGAGCTTCTCTGAGCACCTGTTGACCTCATCGAAAAAAAGTATGCCATCATTGGCCTTGAATATCTTCCCTGGGGTGAACGCCTCGAGACTGAGAGGGCCGTACTTCATGGCCTTCACAGGATCAATGTCTCCCATGAGGTCTTCGACAGTAAGATCCGGAGAACCCTGTACCCTCACAAATCTTCCCATTCCGGAAACTTTCGCTTTCTTCGGAGTTCCTGATGATTTCTTTGATGAGACCCTGGTTGACTTCTCTTTCCCTTGCTTCCCTATAAGGGAATCTGCAGAGATCATGCTGGAGATATCCCTATCAATCTCCTTCTCCGGGAGAAGCCGTGCTATATCCTTAGCAAGAGTGGTCTTGCCGATCCCTGGAGGACCTACTATTATCATATGCCTTCCTGAGACCAGTGCGGACTTCACCTGACGTTTCACGGTCTCCTGGCCTATTATGGATTCGGAGACATCGTCCTTCATGAATATACTATGCAGCTCTTCTATTTCCATGCTGGCTCTAACACTCACGCACTTAAAAAAATGACTGGGAAAGTTTAAATAATAAAAAAGATTATATTATTTATTTTCTATATAGAAAATTATTTTGATAAAAATATTGTGGACTGATAATCAAGAACCCCAACACAAGCAGTAAGTATGCCACCATGAATCAAAACACATATTAATGCTGCAAACAGTTGAGAGGTATGGACCGAAAAACCAAGATTATCGCCACTATCGGACCTGCATCTGCTGACAAAGATACTATCTGCAGATTCAAGGAGCTGAGAGTGGACTGCATCCGGATAAACACAGCCCATGGCGACATCAGACAATATGATAAGATGGTATCCATGATCAAAAGATATAGCAATATACCTCTTCTTATCGACATAAAGGGACCAGACATCAGGATACTCACAGAAGAAGACATCCATATCGTAAAAGATGAAAAGAGATGGTTCCATTGCTCACAAGGAAATGAAAGGCCAAGATTCAGTTTCGACTTCTCGGATGATGTGAAAAAGGG
>CAZJJJ010000036.1:0-5198 GCA_964546295.1 uncultured Methanosarcinales archaeon | reverse complement strand
GGAGTGATCTCGAAGATAGAGAACAAGCAAGGTCTTGAGAACATAGACGATATCATAGAAGAGAGTGATGGTGTGATGATCGCAAGAGGTGACCTTGGTGCCGAGATACCCGAAGAGAGCATCCCTCTTGCCCAGAAAGACATCATAAGGAGATGCAATGAGAAAGCAAAGATATCAATCGTTGCAACGCAAATGCTCGAGACCATGGTCAACAAACCAATCCCCACACGTGCAGAAGTGAGTGATGTGGCCAATGCGATACTTGATGGAGCAGATTGTGTAATGCTTTCCGGTGAGACAGCATCAGGCCATTACCCTGTAAAAAGTGTCCAAGTGATGAGCAAAGTGGCCGCTCGGGTTGAAGCGCAAACATCCAACAAGATCAATATGGAAAAGCAAGGGACGGTCAGCGAAGAGATGAGCAAATCAGCATACTATATACTTGATAGAACTTCTTGCAAGAGTCTAGCAGTCATCACAAAAGATGGTCATAGCGCCTCATTGCTGGCCAGATACAGAATCAATGAGAATATAATTGCGATTACTGACGACAGCATGACTGCGCAAAGACTTTCATTGCTATGGGGTGTGAGAGTCATCATGAAAAGTATACCGAAGAAGAAGATCATCAAGACTGCGGCTAAAGAGTTACTTATAAGAGGAATTGTCAATAAGAATGAGTCTGTGCTTTTTCTCAGAGCCACCAAAGAGAGCGTTCCCGAGACATTGGATGTGCTTGAGGTGCACAAAATAAGTGATATAATCAAGGCATGATCTTAGCAAAATATAAAAATGGATGAGACAGAGGCAAGGTATGGACACAAATAAACCTGATACGGTCTTCGAAGTATGTTTCGAGGCATGCAACAAAGTGGGCGGAATCTATACGGTGGTAGCATCGAAGGCCATGCGTATGAAGGAGAACTTCGAGGACTATGTGGTGATAGGGCCTTACTACGGGAAAGAGCAGGATAATGAGTTCCGTGAAGAGGGCGTGCCCGAGAGGTTTAAGAGCGTATTTGAAGAGCTTGAGAAAGAAGGGATCAAATGCAAGTTCGGAAGATGGCTGATTGAAGGAGAGCCAGACACAATACTTGTCAGTGCTGCAGATTATGCGCATTCCCAGGACCATCTCAAGAAGGAGTACTGGGAGAGATTCGGTGTGGACAGTCTCGGATCAGGTTGGGATTTCATTGAGCCTATGCTTTGGTCTACAGCAGCAGGCAAACTAATTGAGAAGTTCAAGGAGCACAACAAGGAACGCGAAGTAGTCGGGCACTTCCACGAATGGATATCAGGCTTCGGCATTCTCCTGCTGAACATGGCGGGCTCTGGAACAAGGACTGTGTTCACAACACACGCGACGATGCTGGGAAGGACAATCTCTGGCTCTGGAAAAAGATTGTATGATATGCTTGACACCATGGATCCTGAACAGGAAGCCAAGAACCATGGAGTGATGAACAAGTTCTCCACAGAAAGAGCATGTGCACATACAGCGGATGTGTTCACCACAGTATCTGAGATAACCGCTATGGAAGCCGAGAAGATATTGGGCAGAAAACCTGAACCGATAGTATTCAACGGTCTTGACCTCAGGGAGTTCCCGGACGAGGAAAGGCTACTGGAGAAGAGGAAAGAGGCAAGAGATAAGTTCTGTGAGCTCGTAGAGTGCGCTACAGGATTGAGACTCAAGGAAGAGATGGACAAGGTAAGGATATTCTTCACTTCCGGAAGATACGAGTTCAGGAACAAAGGAGTTGATCTCTTCATCGACACGCTTGCCAGGATGGACAAGGATCTCAGGTCGAGCGACACCGACAGGAAAGTGCTTGCATTCTTCCTCATACCTAACGGCTGGACAGGGATGAACGAAGAGCTCAAGAGGAACCTCGAAGAGTATCGGAAAGACAGGGAAGCATTCCTTGCTTCAGAGCGTGGGAAGATCACCTGCACCCATGACCTCGAGAATCCTGATGATGATATCATGAACAGCCTGAGAGATAAAGGTCTTCTAGCGGAAGATTCCAGGATAAAGTGTATGGTAGTGCCCATATACCTCAGCAGTGAGGATGGTCTCTTCAATGAAGAGTATTATGACATCACTCCAGGATGCGATGCGGGAGTATTCGCGAGCTATTATGAGCCATGGGGATACACACCGCCAGAATCTTTAGCAGTAGGAGTGCCTACGGCCACTAGTGATCTTGCAGGCTTCGGCAGATACATGAAGGACATCGGAAATGATGGAGAGAGCCTGCGTGTAATCAGCAGGTTCGAGAATGACGAGAAGGCTTCGGACGAGCTGAAGAGCTTCCTCTGGGATGTCGTGAACATGGAGATTGATGAGAAAGCTAGGATAGGATCTTGCAGGAGCGTAGTGCAGAGCACAGAATGGAAGGACTTCATAGAAAAATACTTGCAAGCATACGATATAGCATTAAAGAAATGATATTATCCACTTCTGATTATTCTATATTTTTAGTCAAGTGAACTCGCAGTGTATCTTATATGACCTTGGCAGGTCCCAGCTATCCTATCAGGCACTATAACTCCCCAGTGTATGAAAGAAGAAGTAGGGTCTTGTGCTTCCTCACCTTCCTGCGGATCGATTGCTAGGCCTGAATCTACTCCCAAGATAGAAGCTGGTGTCCGATCATGGACGTCTATGCCGGTATCAATGGCGAACCTAAGATTATCGAACGGAAGGTAGTCAACAGAACAGTTCATGGCATGTTCCCCATCAGGATAGCTGTCGAAAGTCCTCACATCAATACCCAAAGGGGTATTTCCAAGGTTATAGATCTCACTGGTGAAATCTTCAGTGCCGGTGTCTGTGCCTGGTGCAAGAGTCCCAAAGTCCAATGTCTGCGGCTCAGAAGATATGGCGACCATCTCTTCTATGTATGTGGAGACGTTAGAGGTCTCCTGAACACCTAAGGTATTGCTGGCAGTGACAGAGCATGTCCAATCCCCAGGGCTTGCAAAGAAATATACATCAAAACTGCACTCGAACTCGCCATTGAATTCAGTATCTATGGTGGTGCAATCCTCATCCTCATAATACAACGCCCTGTCATCGCCATCACCAGGGTATGATTCATGCTGGAATACTGCAGAGACTGTGTCTATGTCAGAGTATCCATCATCACTCTCGATCACTCCTGAGCAGTCCACTTCGACAGAACTCCCTGGATTGAGTAATATGTTATCATCCATAACGTGCTCCACGAAACGTGGTCGGGGTATCTCTTCCATCCCGCCATAGTCAATGAGGGAATTGTCCTCGGAATGGTAGCTGGCCCTGATCCAGTCAGCGGATAATGGGGTGTTCGCCCAGCGTACTTCGTCGATGTAAGTGGAATGCTCAGTCGTCTCGTCTCCTACCCCACGTTCCTCAGTATGGCCTGTGTTACCTATGTCGAACTGTCCAGCGAGAGAGTCCAGACCTGAGTAAGTCCCTGATGAGACCTCTGCACCATCAAAATAGACCCAATAGTCACCGCTACCAGCACTCGTCTCCTCCCAAGCTAAGGCAACATGGAACCACTCTTCCTCCGGAGGGACCAGTATGTTGGTATCAAGGTCCCATGTATCACCAAGACCTATGTAAAGATCAAAATCCCTATCATTGCTGTCTCCGATGAAGAGTCTGTTGTCCCAATCATCTACAGGATCGACATGGCCGATGAAACGACGCTCATAATCTGCAGCCCGGTCAGGTATCTGGACCCAAAGGCTGATGGTACCGCCTGCAGTGGTTGCTCCTACTGTTCCAGCAGAGATGTAATCTGCTCCGAAGAAGTCCTGAGCATAACCTGTCTTTCCCTCTATGGTCGTCGGAAGATTACCCCCGAATGTGCCATCGTTATCTCCTGTGGAATCGAACGTCTCGGTGGCAGTGTCTTCGCCCATGTGCCAGACACCCACAAAATCATCGTTCCAGACAGTAGAAGGAGAAGATGCATCTGAAGCCTCTTCGTTACCATAATACACATAGAGCAGAGTATCCTCTTCAGCAGATATTGAGGGGACACTCACCCAGTATTCCGCCTCTTCATCCTCCGCATCATGCCTCGAACGTTCGAAATCGAGAAGTGATTCTTCAGAATCCAGTATCCTTATGTCATGTCCATCCTCGTCTGCTGCGGAGAAGTTGAAGTTTGAAGAATTTAGCTTTACGAGGAGAGGAAAATCCTCAATATCAGAGTCTATAAACGAAGAATCTATAGTGAGATTTAGCCTATGGTGAAAATCAGCATCCCACCAGGATGCCTCTGCTGCACTAGATAGCAATATCATGAGAGACACTAGGAGAAGAGACCTCTTACACACAAATACTATCCATGACAAGACACCACCCATGATGGTACAAGAATAAGAAGATTATAAATCTAACGCCAAAAGAAAAGAGAGAAAAAGAAAAAAAAGAAAAAAGAACTCAGGAATCACTCCGACACTGTTCCTATATACATAAGTCGTCCTGTGCATGCACCTGCAGTATCTATAGGAATTGCTGGTGCCCAGTATGTGCTTCCGAAAGTAGGCAACAAGGTGCCGTCACCATCATTCCGCGGAGCGAGATTGAACGGCTGAGGACCAGTAGCTCCTTCAGCGACCATAGGCACAAGATCTCCACTTTCATCATCCGCATCCTCTATGAGAGAGAAACGCATGTAATTGATAGGGATGTGTCCTATACTGCAGTTCATTGCCTGGGTACTATCATCCTCGAATGTCGAGCTCGAGTTGAAAGCGTCAAGCTCAAGGTCTAAAAGGATATTACCCTCATTATAAACACGTACTTCCGTATCGGCCGTGTAGTTGGTGTCTACAGCCCTAAGACCAAAGTCTACTGTCCTGTTGTGGACGTATAGTGCTACCAATTCCTCGACAGTGGATGTCGTATTTATAGTGTCATTGTAGTATACGTTCTCCTGACCCTGAACAAGTACAGGATTGTTGGTTATGTTGACAGCACATGTCCAATCACTAGGCTCTGCGAAGTATTGTACCTCATAGGTACAATTCCAGCTCCCATCAACCTGGAGATCACTCACGTCACAGGAGTCGTTCCTATATACCGTCGTGAGATTCTCGTCCGAGAACCTATCTTCACTGTCCGAGTATATTACCGAAGTCAACCCATCGGTATCTAATGCACTAAGACCGTCAAGATCTTCCGCAACACCCCAACA
>CAZJJJ010000035.1:0-7505 GCA_964546295.1 uncultured Methanosarcinales archaeon | reverse complement strand
AGATGCAGCAGAAGATCCCTCACGGAGGAGTTGATGGTGGCGGCCATGAGCATGCAGGTTCGATAAAGTTCCTTGAGGCTGCAAAGAGTGAAGTCCATGAACTGCTTTTCAGGATACTACGTGGAAAGGAGGATAATAACCCTCACCACTGATCCTTTTTTTTGCTAAATCTTTTTAAGAGCAGGACAATACCAGGACATATGACCACATTATCATTAAGGAGATGTGATGGATACGTCCTTCCTGAGCTCAAGAACAGTATAAGGCAATCTCTGGATGATATAGGTGGCCTGCAGAATTTCGTGAAGAAGGGACAGAAGGTGATGCTGAAACCTAATCTCTTCTCTATTGCTGCGGCAGGGACTAATGCTGCAACCCACCCTGTTTTCATACAGGCAGTTATTGAACTGTTGCATGAGATCGGTGCTGAAGTCGTCATCGGCGAGATGATATGCGGCGATACAGGTAATAAAAAAGCCTTGATACGTCATCTTGGAAGTGTCATCAAGGGCAAAGATGTGAAATTATCTGATTTCCAGAGTGGTAATTTCACAGCACTGAAAGTGAAGGATCATCTTCTAGTTGAGGAGGTTCATTATGCAAACAATTTCCTGAACGCTGATGTACGCATAAACCTTCCTAAGTTCAAGACACATATGCATACTGCAATAACAGGAGCTGTGAAGAATTGTTTCGGCTGCATGCGTCATGAGCAACGCATAGACCTGCATAAGAGATTCCAGAAGGAGGATTTCTCTAAGACCGTGCTGGATGTCTATAAGAATTCTGCTTTCGATCTGACAATCATGGATGCGATAGATTGTCTTGAAGGAGATGATGGTCCTGCACATGGTCCGATATCAAAACTTGGTTATGTGGCCACTGGAGAAGACGCTGTCGCGATAGATTCTGTCATCTCAACGGTAGCAGGTATGGATCCAATGAACATCCCCACATGCCGCATAGCTGGAGAGAATGGTCTTGGTGTATCGGATATATCAAAGATCGATAAGCGTGGAGACACGATCCGAAAGGCGAGATTCAAGAGTAATATGACCTATGATTATTTCAAGAGCCTATACACCCTGGGTAACGCTAAAGACCTGACCTGGAGACGCATAAATGGGAGATGTATTGATTGCAGAGCATGCAAGAATAATTGTCCAGTAGGTGCGATATACTACAACAATACGAAACGATTGGTGATAGATAGGAACATATGTGTAAGGTGCGATTGCTGCATAGAAGTGTGCCCCGTCGCTGCAGTCGATGTTATGAAGGATGAGTAAAAATCACCTATGCTGACGGGATTATATGAGATGCCATCTGTGCTACTGTTATATCATCGGCGACAATCTCATCAAACAGGTCTAATGGATTCTCTCCATATCTCATCTTGTTCTCTATGAACATCTGGGCGATGTCATGCACACCATTTCTTGCGAGAGGAAAATTCCTGACGATATGACCTATTGATGCCATATCGAACTCTCTGATTGTCTTCACCCATGCATACTCGAATGCTATCGCTTTCGCTTCCTCATCGTGTACATTAGACTTCCTCTCTGCTATGACATGGCCTATCTCATGCCCAGCTACAGTCAATACCTCTGCAAGAGTGCCTTCCCTCAAGAATACCTTTCGTGGTGTGCAGATATCCATACTATGCATCGCAAAACCTTTGATGTTCTTATTAGGACTCAAGTTGAGTCTCTCAGAATATCTATCAAATCTCATCTCATCCAGTATGTTGACCTCTATATCTCCTGGAATGTCTTCTCCAGTGACAGCCAGAAAGATCTCTTCAATGTGTGCGATGATCTCTCCGTGATTAACATTCGCAGGACTATCGTCCCTTCTTACGTCTATGAAATCCAGATGTGTACGGGTTTCAGGTATGTGTTTCCTATAATCGCATCTTTCTTCTCCCTGCAATCGATAACCCAGGCTCATCCCATATGCTGCAGAGCGAAGGATATCTCCAGGCAATCTTCCTGTGATATCTGTTTCTGTCGATGCGCTTTCCATAGCCATCCCATTGATGTACCTATGCTGGTGCTTCAGCATCTGTTCGATACCATAATCCTGACCCATTGGAGAGGATTTCATAGGTGTATCCGGGATATACTGATTATCCATCATCCTTACATCGTATTGTGAAGAGACTTCCATGCTGGAATATGCATTGATGACAGAATCCTCAAGATCGCTAGGATGCGTATTGTATGACGTGCTGCTTGTCGTATAATCAGCAAGACCATGATTTGTAGTGCTGAGAGCATAACCATCCTGTCTGGCATAGTGCGACATATTTCCGTACATGGTGACATATAGTATTCGTGAAGATAAAAATCTTTCTTGATCTGTACATGCCAGATGAGACAATCCTGTAATATGCCTCCCATAGCACTATCCATGCAAGGATCATCTTCTCAGGTATCCTTTTGCAATCAGTGAGTTCATCTTCCTGTTCAATGTCTCATACCTTATCCCCATCTCTCTTGCGGCCTTAGATATATTGCCCGCGTTCCGGGCAATGGATTTCCTGATGAAGACGGATAAGAATGCATCCTCTGCTTCCTTGAGAGAGAGCATCTTAGGCTCTTCTGTGCCATCGGCGATGTCTTTTGCTATATCATCTATCTTCTCATAGACAGCATCAAGCTTCTCAGGGTGCAGTATCTTCTCATAACCTTGCAGTGTCTTCTCTATCGCGTTGTGGACTTTCGTCTCATAGTTCCTGCTGGGCCTTCTCTTGCGCATGACTGAGACATCTATATGGAGATCAGATATGAGCCTATGCATCGTCCTTCTCGTGACCTCGGCTTCATCGCTTGCAGCCTTCACATTGCCAGAATGTCTTTCGAGAAGCCGTATCACATAATGTCTCAAGAATGTCCTTCTTGCGGTCTTCAGATTCTTCTCTTCCTCGCTGATGAAGTCCAGAAGAGGACTATCAATGTTTCTTGTTATATCCTGGTTCAGTTCTCTTATGGTGACCCCTAGGTATCTCTGGAACACATCTTCCACAATCTTTCCCTTCTTGCCATCTTCCATGACCTTCTCGAGGCCTTCGTTCATCTGCATACTCTGCATAATCTCTCGGTTTTTTTAAAACTATTGCAGAAATGTCTCACAATGCCGCTGTGGGAGGGTCAATACCTTTAAATATTATCCTCGTTTTTTCAGTACCCATGAGCTTGCTCCATGACTACAAGAAGAGATTATGCGATATATTCAAGAAAGAGGGATTAGAGGTCACTATAGAGAACGTCGAGATACCGAAGAACAAGGAGCATGGTGATCTTGCAGTACCGTGTTTCTCTTTCGCGTCAGTGATGAAGAAGAATCCTGTTGAGATCGCCGAGATGCTGGCAAAAAAGCTGAAGGTCGGGAAAGACTTCCATAAGGTAGAGAATGTCGGGCCTTATCTGAATTTCCACATCGACTATGGACGGATATCGAAAGATATACTGAAACGTATCAACACAAAGAAAGGAGATTTCATACCGTATCTTCCCAAGAAGGAACGCAAGAACATCATGGTTGAATTCTGTTCACCGAACACGAACAAGCCATTACATCTCGGCCACCTGAGGAACATTATGCTGGGCGAATCCATATCATCGATCATGGAGAGTAGAGGAGATAATGTGATCAGGACATGTCTCGTCAATGATAGGGGCATACACATATGCAAGTCGATGGTGGCTTATGAGCAATGGGGAGAAGGGGTCACTCCTAAATCTACTGGAAAGAAAGGCGATCATCTTGTCGGTGATTTTTATGTGAAATTTGCTGATCATCAGGATGAAGAGCTTGATTCCATGGCTAAAGATACGCTCAAGCGCTGGGAAGAGGGGGACAGGAAGACCATGGATCTCTGGAAACGTATGAACAAATGGGTTCTTGACGGTTTTGGGCAGACGTACAGGAAGCTAGGTATCGGGTTCGACAAGTATTATTATGAGTCAGATATGTATGATAAGGGCAAGGATATGATAATGAAGGCATATGAGAGCGGAAAGCTCATCGAGAGAGATGGGGCCATTGTCGCTCACCTGGAAGAATTCGGCCTGCCTGACAAGGTCTTGATACGGTCTGATGGCACGACCATATACATGACCCAGGATATCTATCTGGCGACGCTCAAGATTGAAGAGTACAATCTTGACTCTTCCATATATGTAGTCGGCTCCGAGCAGGAACTGCATTTCAAGCAGCTTTTCAAGATATTAGGGATCCTCGGCTATAAACAAGCAGACAGATGTTACCATATGAGCTATGGTATGGTGAATCTACCTGAGGGTAAGATGAAATCAAGAGAAGGGACTGTTGTAGATGCTGATGATATGGTAAAGGAGCTCGAACGTCTGGCACGTGATGAGGTGTATTCAAGGGACTCATCATTACCTAAGGTAGAGGCGGAAGAGAGGGCAAGGAAGATAGCACTTGCAGGGTTGAAATTCTACCTCATCAAGCAGGACCCTGTAAAGGATATGACATACGATCCGAAAGCTTCCATATCTTTCGAAGGCGAGACAGGACCCTATGTCCAATATACCATCGTCCGCATAGCCGGCATAATGGAGAAATCGACAACGGGCTTCACACGGAATGTGGATCTTGATAGGCTTGAAGAGGCTGAACTAGACCTGGTATCCGAAATTGTCAGGTTTGAGGATGTTCTCGAGAATGCATATGATAAAATGCGTCCGAATCTCATCGCAAACTATCTGATAGAGCTTTCTCAGAGATTCAATGGATACTATCACTCGACGAAGATCGTGAATACTGGTATGGAGAAAGAGAGGATATATCTTATAAGGGCAATCAGTATAATACTTACAAAAGGTCTGGAACTATTAGGGATTGAGGTCCCTGATAAGATGTGATGTCCACAATTCCAGCAAGATTTATAAATTCTGCTCTAAGTTTCATGGACGGGTGGGATATTGAGCAATCCAGATTATTTCGACGAATCATTTATCAGGGAGAGGATGGAAAATGCAGGACACAAGTCCATTCTTGTCATCTGTGCCCATTCAGATGACCAGATTCTTGGTCCTGGAGGAACTCTCGCGAAATTCGCATCAGAAGGTGCTTCTGTACTTACTATAATCATGTCTTATGGAGAACTCACTCCTGCTTGGATAAAGCACAAATACACAAGAGAGATGCGTGTCAATGAGGCTGAGAAAGCAGACAAGATAATAGGGGGTTCCGGAGTCATATTTTTAGGGCTTAAGGAGAGGAATTTCTTAGGTGAGGCGAAGGAAAAGGAGGCCTATGCACGGATACGTAAGATAATCCGACGAGAAAAGCCGACAATTGTTTTCACACACACAAGGGAAGATCCACATAGGGATCATAGGGACACTCTGAAGTTTGTCAAAGAGATTGTCTCTGATATGGGTCGCGATGAGCGTCCTGATGTATACTCTTTCGGTGTATGGAACCCTATCCAACTCCACCGCCGCGCTCCACATCTGGTTGTAGACATATCAAAGACATTCAAGAAAAAACTAAAAGCATTGAAATGTTTCCGATCACAGAATCTCGTTATCTTACAATTGACACCTGGTGTGATAATCAGGGCAAAGCTTAATGGATTTTTCAGAGGACTCAAATATGCAGAAGTATTCAGGAGAGTGAATGTAGAAGAGGAATGATATTATAATGCCTGCAATAGATAAAGAGAAAATTAAGAAAGTCAAGCCGAAGCTCCTTATAGCCTCTGATTGCTATCTGCCGAGATGGGATGGGATCGCAAGCTTCCTGTATCAGATGATACCTCTGCTTAAGGAGAAGTTTGACGTGACGGTGATCGCACCTAATTTCCACGGTAGGCGGAAAAGGGTTGAGGGTGTTAAAGAGATACTTATGCCATTACGTAACATGCGGATCGGTGATTTTGATTTTCCGAGACTCAAGCGATCAGTAGTACGTGATGCGGTGCGCGATGCAGATCTCGTCTGGACACAGACCATAGGACCTATAGGTAGGACAACGATAAGCATGGCAAACTCGATGCACAAGAAGGTTGTCAGTTATGTCCATTCCATTGAATGGGAGCTTTTCTCGAGGGCCCTAGGCAACCCGATGCTATATAAGCCTATATCATTGCTCTCTCGAAGGATGGTGAGATCGACATATTCCAAATGTGATGTTCTCATGATGCCGTCTCATGAATCATTGAACATGTTCAAATGGTACAAGATCAAAACGAAGATGATAGTGTTGCCTTTAGGAGTGAATACGTCAAGATTTATTCCTCCTTCTAGCAAGATTGAAGCAAAAAAGTCCATAGGGTTCTCGCCATCATCAAAGATCATCGGGTATTGTGGGCGGCTTGCTCACGAGAAGGATCTCAGGACCTTGGTCAGGGCATTCCAGAGACAGCGTAACGTACATGATGATCTGCATCTGCTCATAATAGGTGGTGGGCTTGAAGAGCTTCATTCCCGTTTCTCTAAAGTCAAAGGAGTGGTTCTGACCGGTCCTAAAGATGATGTGATCAAGTATTATCAGGCAATGGACGTATATGTGTTACCCTCCCTGACAGAGACAACATCTCTCAGCACATTGGAGGCTATGTCGTGCGAAGTCCCCGTCATATCAACTCCAGTGGGCGAATTGAAGAGTTATGTAAAGAACAATAGGAATGGGTTCTTATTCTCGAAAGGTGATTCCTTTGAACTCTCTAAGCATATGCAGACAATGCTTGAAGATGACAAGCTACGTAACAGGCTTGGCAAGAATGCAAGGGGAACAGTTATTGATAGATTCTCATGGGGCACTTCAGCCGAAAGGATTGTGGATGCACTGATTGGTCAGGTGGAATCAAGACAAACATGACCATGGTATATCATCTAGTTTCTACCGTCTGGAAATCATCACCATCATCTTCTCTCTCTTGACCCGTCTGATTATCCTCCCACGACAAGCAGAGGACACCATATGATAAGGAACATTCTATACCTTCACTTTCGTTTACAGTATGGTTACCTACCATCCCCCAGAATACTAAGGTGAACATGATAAGAATTCCCAGCAAATACCACATCACTATGCCTGCTTTCTTCGCATGGTATGGTGTTCTACCTGAACTCGTCCCTGAGCAATTCGATGAATCTCCCAAAGTCTTCCTCTTTGATCGCCGCTCCGCATGCATGGTCGTGGCCTCCTCCATACCCATCAACCGATTTGAGCACCTTCTCAAGGACAGGCGCTACAAGAGTATCACCTGCAGACCTCAGAGAGCACCTGAATTCTCCATTCTTCCTCCTTCCCACTACAATTATCTTGTCGGGGTGAAGGTGAATCAGTTCGTTGCTCACTTCAGCTGTCATGCTTGTGTTGTCGTGTTCGTAGGTGTACACCACAATCCTGTCCTCAGAAACACTTTCCTTTGCCGAAGTCAATAATTTGTTGTAGTGCTTGAGTACCTTATCGTAATGCTTGTATATATATTTTCCCCGAGCGCTCTCTTGTCTCAGAATCTC
>CAZJJJ010000034.1:6134-7580 GCA_964546295.1 uncultured Methanosarcinales archaeon | reverse complement strand
GCCTTGGTAACACCTTTCTTTGCAGACTTCACCTTGCCTTTCATCTGTTTGATGCGTTCAGCAGGAGATTTCTTGTTGCTCTTCGTCGCAGCCACCTTTGGAGGTACTGCAGAACCACTGGAAACTTTCTTCTTATCGGCCATTATAAACTACCCTCTTTTTTTTAATATGATATGTAACTTATTTTATGGAAAACTGATATTTAAAATTATCCATTAGAGAACATAGGAAAAGTTCATCTGGAATTGTCTTCAGAGAGATCAGGTCTGAGGGAAACGGCATCATTCAGATAGACATGATGCAGTTCATCCTGGGCCTTCGTGGTATCAAGATGCATCAGTATCCGTATGCATCTTCCGAGCGAACCGACCACAGGGATCTCTTGCGTACAGAACAATGCAACATCAGTGAGCCCCATCTCTCTAGCAGCCTTTGCAGGGAATACCGCATCAAGATCCTGTGTCATCGAGAAGATGATAGAAGATATGTCTTTTTCTGATATGCTGTTGCGAGACAGCATGACTTCTAAGAGCTCTCTTGTAGCAGCCACAATCTCCTTATCAGAATTGTTGTCTACTGTGGTTGCGCCACGTAGTCCTCTTATCATGATCACCGATAAAGAAAGGGAAAATAAAAATCTATGTGAAAATAAAAAAAAGAAAAGAGCCGAGCTCAGTGCTTCGGACTCTTGCTTGCCTTGAACTTCAGGCTCTTACGGGCTGGTATCTTTATCTTTTCACCAGTTCTAGGATTGACACCGGACCTTGCCTTCTGTGCCACCATCTTGAAAGTCCCGAAACCTACAAGCTGTACAGGCTCTTTCTTTGCTCCTGTCAATACAGTCTTGACGAAAGAATCAAGAGCTCTTGTTGCATCAGCTTTTGAGAGTCCAGCATCTTTTGCCATCTTTTCTACTATTTCCGTCTTATTCATTCGATCACCCACCAAAATTAATTGATGATAGCAATCAGATAAGATGCTATATAAAACTTTTGGAAAAAAACGCCAGAAATCGCACTAGAAGTGACAAAATCATCGCCCTGTCGAACCAATCCCACCGAGTCTCTCAACGTCTTGGACATCCTCATCAGCAACAAGTATCTTCTGGAAGATGCCTTGGCAGATCTTATCGCCCGATGATATCTCCGCTTCCTTCTCGGAGATGTTGAGCAGGCATAGCATAATCTCCCCTTCATTTTCTGGATTATTATAATAATCAGAGTCGATGATGCCGACCGTGTTCTTGAGCATCAGACCCTTCTTGATCCCTAAGCTGCTTCTCGGGTAGATGAACAAAGCCTCATCTGCCTTCATGTATACCTTCACACCAGTCCGGATAAGCACTTCCTTGCCAGGAGGGATCCTGATATCTTCTGGGGAGAAGAAGTCATAACCCGCACTCCTAGAAGTGGAGCGCATAGGAATCTTTATGCTTTCATCATCCCC
>CAZJJJ010000034.1:0-6034 GCA_964546295.1 uncultured Methanosarcinales archaeon | reverse complement strand
ATCCTCTCATCATCCTTGTCCTCAAGAAGTTGCTTGAACCTCTCAACATCCTCTATTATTATTACTGATGCTTCAGGCGAATAATGTTTGTATTTCATGCCAGGAGAATCTGGAGTATCCACCGATTTGTTAGGATCGACCACAGAGTCATGCACCTTGACATCCCCGACAACCTTCTTTATATCCTCAAGCGAAACTCCGCCAGGTCTCAATAGGATAGGCGGATCGTCGACGAGGCTCAGTATCGTAGACTCAATCCCAGTAAGACATTCTCCGGAAGATATTATGAGAGGGATCCTTCCTTCCATATCCTTCTGGACATCTTCAGCAGATGTCGGGCTAGGACGTCCGAAATAGTTCGCGGACGGTGCAGCGAGAGGGATGCCTGCAGCTCGTGATATTTCCCTAAAGACGGGATGCGATGGCATGCGCACACCCACAGTCTCCATGCCGGCAGTGACATTGTTTGGAATAGTATCCTTCTTCTTGAGTATCATTGTCAGAGGACCTGGCCAGAATCTCGAGATGAGCCTCTCGGCTTTCTCGGGGACGGCTTCAACAACATCAGAAAGCATCTTGCGACTATGGACATGCACAATCAACGGATTATCGGAAGGCCTTCCTTTAGCCGTGAATATCCCTTCAACGGCATCAGCGTTGAACGCGTCGGCAGCTAAACCATACACAGTCTCAGTAGGGACTGCCACCACCCGGCCTCCTTTGAGCGCGGAAGCCGCTTCCCGGACCTTTCCAGGATCCATCGCAGCAGGATCTATATCAAGCACTCGTGTCTGTATTGTCCGTACCATCTTCTGTCAGCCATCTGTATCCCTTAGCCTCAAGATCATGCGCGAGCTCTTCGCCTCCTTCCTTGACGATCCGGCCATCCATCATGATGAATACCTTATCTGGCTTTATGTATTCGAGGATGCGCTTGTAATGGGTTATCAGCAGGACACATTTGTTGCTGTCCATGAACTTGTTCACACCATTAGAGACGATCTTCAATGCATCGATATCAAGACCTGAATCCGTCTCATCAAGTACCGCCACTTTAGGATCGAGCACAGCCATCTGCAGTATCTCAGAACGCTTCTTCTCTCCGCCAGAAAATCCTTCGTTGAGATGCCTGGTCAGGAACCGCCTGTCAATCTCCAGTAGATCCATCTTCTCATCAAGAAGCTTCTTGAACTCCAGCATGGACGGCTTCTCGCCCTTGACGTTCTCTACAGCAGACATCAAGAAATTCGTGACAGTCACACCCGGTATCTCAAGCGGATACTGGAATGACAAGAACAATCCCTTCCTAGCCTTCTCATCAGCATCCATCTCAGTGATGTCCTCACCATCCAAGAGAATCTGGCCTGATGTTATCTCATATTTCGGATGTCCCATCATAGTGTTAGCAAGAGTGCTCTTTCCTGAGCCATTAGGCCCCATGAGCGCATTAACCTTACCCGTCTCTAAGGACAGGTTCAGACCTTTTATTATCTCTTTTCCCTCAACATTCACTCGAAGATCCTTTACTTCTAAAATCACAATAACCACCTTCTATAATATATCAACAATCATGCATACTATTATCATCCTACGAAAACCTCTATGGATTTCGACAATGTTTCCACAAACCTTGCGACATCCTCTCTAGTGTTGTAGAGATAGAAGCTAGCTCTTGCAGTACCCTCAATCCCTAAGCACTCCATTAAAGGCATGGTGCAGTGATGGCCCACTCTTATGCAGACCCCATCATCGCTGAGAAGCTGGGCCATGTCATGATGATGCATGCCTTCCACGGTGAACGAGACAATCCCTGTCTTCGCATCCGAGGATGTCCTGAATATTCTTACTCCTTTTAATTTCCTAAGCTTCTCCTCGGCATAGTCAGCAAGCTCCTTTTCCCATAAGCCAATCTCAGACATCCCCACAGATGTGAGATAATCGATCGCTGCTGCAAGGCCTACCGCGCCTGCTACATTGGGTGTGCCCGCCTCGAACTTCATAGGTAGTGAGTTCCACTTCGTCTCATGCTTAGATACGTCTGATATCATATCTCCACCGTACAAGAAAGGAGATATCTTCTCAAGGATACTACGTTTCCCATACAACACACCCATCCCCATAGGCCCTAACATCTTATGGGACGAGAAGGCCAGGAAATCGCAACCGATGCTCTTGACATCCAGCTTCATGTGTGGAGCGCTCTGTGCAGCATCAACCACAGCATATGCGCCATTCTTATGGGCGAGTGAGACAAGCTCCTCTGCAGGATTGACTGTGCCGAGCGTGTTAGAGACATGTGTGAATGCCACTACTGCAGTCTTCTCAGTTATCATGGAAGCAGCTTTATCCATATCCAAGCAGAAATCATCATTGACAGGTATGAACTTCAGCTTGAAACCTTTCTCTTTCGCTAGCTGCTGCCATGGTACGAGATTGGAATGATGCTCCATCTCGGTAAGCACGATCTCGTCTTTTTCCTTGCCGGAGAAATAAGCGAAGAGGGAATATGCCACGAGGTTGAGCGACTCTGTGGTATTCTTCGTATATATTATCTCATCATGCTCAGCATTGATGAACCTGGCAACAACCTCTTTGGAATCATGATACATCTTGCCAGAACGCTCACTCAGGTCATAGATGCCCCTGTGTATATTGGAATTGTGCATCTCATAATATCCAGAGATGGAATTGATGACCTGTCTTGGCTTCTGTGATGTCGCACCATTATCAAGATAGATGACAGGCTTCTCCTGGTTGGCCAATATAGGAAAATCTTTTCTGAGTTCTTTCGCTCCCTCATCATCAAGTACCATAAGTAAACCTCATCAATATCTTTCTGGATGCTCCTCATCATATTTCCTGGACAGCATAGCTTCGATCTTCTCATAGGCAGAATGCGTTATGGCCTCATCACCTATCTTCTCCAGGATGTTGTTGAAGAACCCTTTTATCAGCATGAGCTCTGCATTCTTCCTTGATACGCCTCTGCTCATCATGTAGAAAACCTGATTCTCATCAATCTGGCTGATCGTCGAACCGTGGCTGCATTTGACGTCATGATTATGGATCTCAAGATTAGGGATGGCATCAGCCTCAGCATTCTCAGTGAGAAGCAGAGCGTTCTGGGTCTCATACCCGTTCGAGTCAGATGCTTCCGCGCCGATACATACATTACCTGTCGCTAGCGCTTTTGCTCTGTCGGAAATGACTGCCTTCGTGAAGATATCTGAATACGTCCCGGATGCATTATGGATCGATTCTGCATGTATATTATGTTTCCTCTTACCTGTCGCCAGGTTAAGCACCCGTAACTCCGAAGCCGAACCTTTGCCGTCCAGGATTGAGAAGAAATCAGATTTCGCATACTTGCCACCAAGACAGATTCCCGATGCCTTGACAGATGCAGAGTCATCTGAATGCACGAAAGTCTTACTCATCCCGATCGTCTCCATGCTGAGGTCCTGGACGTCGATGATGTCAGAGACCGCACCGCTCTCAAGATTCACATGCGTCCGTGAGCTGAAGAAAGGGCATGCATCTGACGACTTCCTCTTTATCACTACCTTCGATGATGAATCCTTCCCTGCGCGGATGTATACTGATAAGAATACAGTATCACCACCAGCATCCACATCAACCACTATCGGCCTGTCCAGGGATACGCCATCAGGGATATCGAGCATGAGCACACTGTTCATGTATGATGAATGCACCGCATCCATGCTATCCTTAAGGTCTTTCTCGGAAGCACGCAGGAACCGTGAAGAGTTCTCTGAGGTCAATGAATCATGCACTGATACCTGGTCAGGTGCATCAACAGCAATTTTGCAATCGGGAGCATCCTTTATCTCTGAGATCTCGAAGTCGGGGAGAGGTAGCTTGACAAATGAGCTATACCTGTATTTGGGTAGCTCTACAGAATCCCCAAGGTTCTCCTTCAGTCTTTGCCGGAAATCTGCCATCTCCGATGGCTCGTCAAGAAGCGAGAAGAATCGTTCATATCTCTTTAGGTCCAGTATCATATCTCTCTTCACCTGATATCTTAAAACACTGACATATCATCATATACGTACCTTATAATGCCTCAGCCCAGAGACCCCTCCATCTCCAATTCTATCAGCTTATTGAGCTCCATGGCGTACTCTAGAGGAAGTTGCTTTACCACTGGCTCGATGAAACCCGAGACTATCATCTGTACAGCAGTCTGCTCATCAAGACCCCTCGACATTAGGTAAAATATCTGATCTTCGCTGATCTTTCCTACAGTGGCCTCATGAGCTATGTCCGCGCTTTTATCACGAATATTCATTATTGGGTATGTGTTAGACTGGGAAATGTTATCCATCATTAGCGCATCGCAGCTTACGCTGGACTTCGCATTCTTTGCGTTCTTACCCACACTCAACAGACCTCTATAAGTG
The DNA here is from genome assembly GCA_964546295.1 of uncultured Methanosarcinales archaeon. Taxonomy (GTDB): domain Archaea; phylum Nanobdellota; class Nanobdellia; order Woesearchaeales; family CAZJJJ01; genus CAZJJJ01. The sequence goes on along the minus strand of CAZJJJ010000034.1, from coordinate 1,613 downwards.
GCAATGCCACCATTCTTGCTTATGGACTTTGAGACTATCGTGGAGCTTGTATCTTTCCCCAGATGTATGGCCTTCGAACCTGTGTCCTGGTTCTGTCCCTTATTTGCGAAGGCGATGCCTATAGAGTCTGACCTGGACCTATCCCCTTTTAGGATAGAACAAGGGTACAGCATGGTCACGCCGGAACCAAGGTTCCCATTGATCCACTCTATGACCGCGTCGTCATGCACGGAAGCGACCTTGGTGTTGAGGTTGTATGTGTTCCGACTCCAGTTCTCTATGCTCGTATAACGTGCCCTTGCGCCTTTCTTCACGATGATTTCTACACAGCCTGCATGGATGGAACTCGCGTTGTATTGAGGAGCCGAACATCCTTCTATGTAATGGCACTCTGCGCCTTCATCTACTATTATCAGGGTGTGCTCGAACTGTCCTCCTTTCTTGGCGTTCATCCTGAAGTATGCCTGTAGAGGCATGTCCAGCTTAACACCTTTCGGGACATATATGAAAGTCCCGCCACTCCATACCGCAGTATGCAATGCTGCAAACCTATGCAAATCAGGAGGTACACATTCATTCATGAAATGCTCCTTCACCAGATCAGGATACTCCTGTAGCGCCACGTCCATGTCAAGGAAAAGGACGCCCTGGTCCTCCCACTCTTTCTTTATGTTGTGATATACAACATCAGAATCATACTGGGCACCCACTCCACCAAGAGCAGATTTCTCCGCCTCAGGGATGCCCAACTTGTCATAGGTATCCTTGATGGATTTCGGCACCTCATCCCACGACCTGGCATTTCTTCCAGCATCAGGACGCACGAAATAATGGATGTCATCCAGATTCAATCCAGAAAGGTCTGGGCCGAAATGAGGCATGGGCATCTCTAAGAAAAGCCTAAAACCCTCAAGACGCTTCTGCAGCATCCACTCCGGCTCTTCCTTCTGCCTGGATATCTCCCTGACAAGCTCTTCAGTGAGGCCTTCTGGAGCCTTATAGGAGAAAAGCTCCTCATCAGCATGGTCATAGCGAGACCTATCAATCTCAAAACTCTCCATCTTCAACGATTCTTCGACCAAGATACCACCCAAGTTTTCAATATGATTATTATGGCATTATAGATGCACTATGAGATATATGCATAGATGATGACCCAACAGACAATCAAGTCTCTTCCCTCACAGACTCATGCTTACGGCCTGAACCTAATGTCTCATAACTCCCACAGACACCGCAATATTTCTGTGCGTGCTTGTCAAGCAGGTCATACATGGAAAATATGAATTCCGTATTGAGATGGTAATAGCGCTCCCTTCCTTTTCTCTGCACCTTCACGATGTTGCAATCGGTGAGCTTCCTAAGGCTATGAGACACAGCGCTCTGCTCTCTCTCTGTCTTCTTGGTAATCGTCTTCACGTTCAGCGGACCACTCTCAAGAAGCTCAATGATCTGTATGTTCATCTTGTTCGCGAGGTTCATGAAAAACTTATTATACATTCCACATCTCATCCAGACTCACCTATCCACATATGATTTCTACCAAATATGAAAAAAAACACATGTTTATTGATTAGTGTGAAGAGGCCATTTAAAAAATTTTGGTTTAGAGC
>CAZJJJ010000033.1:1570-7899 GCA_964546295.1 uncultured Methanosarcinales archaeon | reverse complement strand
CATTAGTAGTGCATAGGCCTTCTGCCTCATAATTACCACCGTCAGTGTTGCTTCGAGTGCAGTGGTCACCCCTAAACCTAGCATCCCTATCCAGTGCACAAGCCGTACAATCTGCCCGATAGTATCCCGAGCCATCATTATAACATACATGATCTCCCGTACCGCATCCATCCAAAGTACATATGCCCTCTTGGAAGAATGCCTCAGTATCATGATCTGTGAGAGTACTAGGGTATGTCTCCAGCGTGATACACTGGAAACCAGCAGTACCGTCACATTGATATAGGCATTGGTTCCCTGCGCCAAGCTCACACTTTATATCATGGAATCCAGTCCTGCATTCTCCCTCGGCAGCCATCCCATCCTGCTCGAAGAATACATCATCATATCCATGATCATAGTCCGCTACATCGTACTCTGCTATGTTGGTATCACACATGTAACCATCTGTTTCATCTGTTGGCGTAGATACATAATTCTCCCCATCATAGAATACCGTGCCAGTCGTACATCCCCATGTCCCATCAGTCAAATCTTTTGCACAGACACCATCATATACATTATCAGCGCCAGCATCACAAAGGTACCCATCGAATTCCTCACTGCAGGAGCAGTCTCTGGTATCAGAATCTACAAAGACGACTTCCTCCTCACAGCATACACTGCCAGAATCGCTTTGGCCACAGTATCCCGTGCGTTCATAGCCATCTATGATCTGACCTGTGCACTCTGCGGCATCAGGTACTTCCGAACAACCATGGTAATAAGTATCACCTATCCTAGCAACCTCATCATCAACACAGCTATCAGAAGCGCAGACTCCGCCTACTGAGTCAGTGCCTGAAAAAGCACATATCTCCCCTGAGGAGTCACATCCGCAAGCTATATCACTATCACCATAATCAAAATTCCCAAAAAACTTGTCCTCTTGCCTTACATCATCACCACACCATTGAGCATCTATGGCCCACATGGAGTTATCAGAACAAAAGTTATAATCAGGGATTATTGAAAATCCGCAGCACGCGTTCTCGCCAGGATCACCTGAAACCCAGGTCTCGCCATGAGTCCCATAGTCATCGCCACAACAACCAGTGTTCTCAGGACCGGTTATATACGTTCTTCCAGAACATTCGCAATGCGAGGCATAATTATCCCAATCTATATAATAAGCGTCCCTCAATCGCACAGAAGTACTGTCCCCAGTTTCATAACGCCAGACACGAGAGTGACATGCCCCACCTGAACCATGCCCGCTATCTGCGGTCCTCACGATATAGACTCTCCATGCAAATTCAAGATCACCTTGTTCATCACAGTAAGGAGAGAGCGGATCATCCATTGTGCCTATCTCTTGAGAGGCAGCTGTGCAAGAGGAGCTATCTGGATCCAACCAGCCGTGCACAGCACTTCCATCCTGTCTCACCCTATATCTCCACTCCTCAGGACAACCATCATCACATGACCCTACAACCGGATTGGTGAGTAAGAGCAATGACATTACCAATAACGATACAAGAAAAAAAGTGTACTTGAAGGCCTTCATCAAGTCATTTTTATATGTGCTGCATTTATATATTTTTCTGAGAAAGCTTGAATCGGAGTCAGTTATCTTCCGGTGAGAAACTCATTCCTGCAGGCATGTCAGGCCATCTCCAAAGTATCTTCTTTGCTTCAGGATCATGCAGAATCTTGTCAAAAAGGTATTCAAAGATACCATCATGTATCTTCATCCTATAATCTGAACAGAAATTCTTTATGAAAGACCCTTCTTTTTTGTATATCTCTAAAGGGCACAATCCTGAATAAGCCCACCACGGATTATTATCATCCTCTGTAGATATGGATGACACTAGACCGATGGATTTTGTCACTGGATTACTCATGACTGACTTGTAAGTTGATGTTGATACATCTCCGATTCGGAATTCTTCAGATGTTCTTGCCTCGTCGCAGCTATAGATAGCACCATCATAGTTGTAGAGGAGTTGAGTATTAGCAGCACCGCATGGGACTGCCATCTCTGAAAATCCTGTATTTACGCCATGGACAATCTTTGTCAGAGCTATAGAGGCTAGACTCTCTGTCACTTCTTTACCCTCTTTATTCAAATCTATGAGATAATCAACAACGTTCTTCCAGGACTCAAGGAATTCCTCTGCTGTGTATGATAGTCTTTGCCAATTGGTCTTAGCTAAACCGAAATCAGAGATATACTTGTATCTGACCTGTCTGAAGCCCAAACCCAAGAATGTATCAACTATCTCTTTCCATCTTGGAAGTGAGTCCTTCACGATGACGGGCAAGATATTAGCACTAGTATGTCCCTTTCTCTTCATTAAATCTATGGCTGAGATTACTGAATCGTACGTCGGAGAGAAATCCTTAGTATATTTTCGGTTAGAATCATGAAGATCTTTAGGACCATCTAAGGAGATGCATATATCAGCATCATGTTCCTTAAGATAATCTATGATTTCCTCAGTTAACATGGTACCGTTCGTGACAACTGTGAATATCACCTTTGTCCCATCCTTCTCTGCTTTTTTCTCAGCAAATTCAATGCCTTGCTTCACAAGATCGAAACGGAGAAGAGGTTCACCTCCAGTAAATTCTATCACTTTCTCTTTGGCAGGGCTCTTGAAGATGAAATCAATTGTGTGTTCCATTATCTTAGCATCCATATCAACTCCACTTTTCTCTTCTGGAGCCCTGAGTGCATGACAATAATCACAGGTAAAATTACATCTAAGAGTAGGTACCACTATATGTAGGCTAGGACCGTTATTAAGATACCAATAATATCTATTAATCTGTTCATCGAAAGATTTCATATTGTTATCCGTCAATATCATATGATTCTTCTCTAGAAGCTTGAAAAGATTATCATCAAGATCATTGAAGACAAATTTCTCATACTGTTTGAGATGAAGAAATAACCAGTCACCATAATCGTTGGTTAATAAGACTCCATCAGGATACTTCCGTTTCCTTAATTTCAGTTTTTGATAGTCCTTGCCCAAATTATATCCCATGTTCTGCACCAAAAATCAAGATATATGCTCATTAGCATCCTTTATCCTAGATATCTCGCCAGCAAGCTGTGGATTGTCGAAAAGCTTCTGGATAAGCATGGACCTGAAAAGATACTTCTTCTCTGCATTGAACTTATAAACGTTATAGTTAATCAGATGATTCAGGAAATCTTTAGAGATTTCGGACAAGTTCTTATCCGTGTTCATGTCCTCATCCTGGTAAGATATGTTGACTACCACCATACATCCTGCAGAACCCTTATGGAAATAGATATAAGCATAATCACTCATCTGGAAAGCTACGGAATACATTGTCTCAAGGCCATAAACATCCAGATTCAATTCAATCCTAGCAAACCCTTTATCTATAGAGATATCAACCATTGTCGGCAGGATAGATGGTATATTTAAATAATTTTCCATAAGGCATCAAGTACAAGTGCCGTTTCAGGAAAAGGTTAAAATAAAAATCATAATCACTTAGACCATGAAAACAAGGGCCATAATAAAAATCCATTATCTCTGCAATAACAATTGTTATTTCTGTCACTGCTCTGATAATAAGAGAAAAGGTATAGGACACAGCTTGGCCGCAAAACTTGAAGAAGCAAGTTCACTCGGAATCGATGAGATCCTCCTCTCGGGAGGAGAACCCACGATAGATAGGGAATTGTTTGATATCATAAGCCAGATAAGGAATGAAAGATTCTCGATTGGCCTCATTTCCAATGGACGGATGTTCTCCTACAAGACATTCTGTGAAAAACTATTCAGGCATGATCCCAGATATTTCTACATCTCGTTACACTCAGCAAAAAGAGAGATACATGACAGAATAAGCATGGCCAGTGGCGCTTGGGAGCAGACAATTGCAGGCATACAAAATATAACTGATGCGGGATTTTCAGATAATCTCATCGTCAACTGTGTCATAACTAGGGAGAATATTGAAGATATCAAGAATAATGTCGCCCTCTTGGAGAAGCTGGGAGTCAAGAAGATCAAGTTCTCGTATCCTGATGTGAAGGGTAACATGCTACACAACAGGAGCCTTATGGTTGAGCCTCTGAAGGCATCAGAGAAGATAACGTTAGCTCTAGATGAGTGTGAGAGAGATGGCCTTATAGGACTATATGACGGTCTACCATATTGCTATGTACCCGAAAGACACAGGATGAAGCTTGATAATTTAGAGAGCAATGGCATATTATACATGTCAGAAAAGTTTGAGGATAGATTTTTCAGGACGGATGAAGGGGAGAGAAAGAAGGATGCTGAATGTATAAGATGCTCTCTGCACTCAATCTGCCGGGGTTATCATCCGCTCAATGACATGATCTCTGTAAAGCCTATAACAGCAAAAGTGCCTGAAAGCATCATCTTCAAGAGAGATGAGATGAAGAGCCGTAGTCCGAAGACCATAACCCTAAGAGACAAAGATGGGGACTTTAACTACACATACAGAGGAGATTTTTTCAAGGTTACCAATATAGACGCCATACGCAGGGAGGGCAACCTCTTCTACATGGACCAAGAAGAGAAAAGCTTCCTAAAAAAACTCAAGATTTTGGAAAAAGGAGAAAAAGGAAAATTCACTAAAGGAGAGATGAGCTTCTATGACCTTGCTTCAGAAGCCATTGAAAAGGAAACAAAGGATCTGAAAGGAAAAGTGCTAGATGTCGGTTTCGGAGACAGAAATATATTCAGCCATTTCAAGAAGTTAGAGGATGAAGGCAAGATTTACTATACTGGCATTGACCCATCAGCAAGATGTTTCGATTCTGCAGTTGCAGAATATCCAGGAGTAGACTTCAGGAAAACGAGTCTAGAAGAATTCAGTAAGAACAAGGAAAACCTTGGCAGATACAACCATATATTCATGATAGGGAGCTACAACCACATTAGAGACCTGGATGGAGCTCTTGAAGCACTGGAGAGACTTATTGATGCAGAAGGAAGGATAGTTATCATAGAGAATAACCTTATGGGAATAATCGTCAAGTCGGATGATGACGGTGAAGCCGAACACTTCAGGAATCATAGTATAAGAGAAGCAAGGATGGTACTTTCGGAGAAAAGATTCGAGATATTGGAAGAAGAAGATTACGGACCATTCTGGAAAGTGGTCATGAGGAAGAAAAATGGAAAAGCATAAGATTGCCTTCGTGAATCCAAGGATAGAGATAAGAGATAGCTTCTTCGACAATCCTGCATTCTGCATGACGGGAATGCTTTATGCTGCATCCGAGGCCAAGGCAGAAGGACATATTGTGGATGTCCTGGATTCATTTCTGGAAGGAGAGGTGAGGTCCAATGTGCGCAGATACAAGGACAAATACCATATCATCGGGACTGACCCAGATACTATGGCGAAGAGGGTCTCGGAGAAGGACCCGGATATAGTCATAGTGAACTATAGCGACTTTCATAGGGAGATCAAGCTTGTGAGCAGGAGTCTTAAGAGACTCATGGAACTCATATCATCGCCTGATAGGAAGATTATCCTAGCCAATTTTCATCTTTCCGAATGCATGAAATACTTCAATTTCAGTGAAGATGATGTCATGGCTGCACTACCTGAGATAGACTCCATCATGAACGGATATTTTTCAGACTCGTCATTAGGGTGTGGAAAAGATGAAGGCTCCATCAGGGATTTTCAGGATTTCGGCCTCATAGATCCTGAGATGGTGGACTACCACAGATATCAAGAGTTCTTCAATGAGATGAGCACCAAAGGGCTCGTGAAAGAACACGAGACGGGCGAGAGGATATTTCCGATGTTCACTTCTAGAGGGTGCAATTTCAGGTGTTTTTTCTGCAGCAGCAAGAAGGGAATATGGAAACCTCTGGATATGCACCACATAGAAAGAAATATCACCACAGCAAAAGCAAATGGCGTATCTAAGATTTTCGTGCTGGATCTCCTTGCCAACATGGATAGAGACAGATTCGGACACATCTTGGAGACTATCATAAAGAACGGGATGAAAGTCCATTTCTCCAACGGGCTGCGTATCGATCTTCTTGACGAGAAGACAATAAGGTATCTTTCTGAGTGCACAGATATCCTTTCTGTATCGATAGAATCTGGTGACCAAAGTGTTGTGGATAGGATAATAAAAAAGAATCTCGACCTTGAGAAAGCGGAATATAACGCAGGACTGATCTCCAAATACAAGATAAGGTGCTATGCCCATTACATGACACATTCTCCAGGAGAATCTGAATCTGAGATAAGGAAGACAGAGGAGATGGCCAGAAGGTTCGAGAAGGATTATGGGATTGTTTCCA
>CAZJJJ010000033.1:0-1470 GCA_964546295.1 uncultured Methanosarcinales archaeon | reverse complement strand
ATTACAACGATAAGTGGGGTTTATGAAGATCTCCCTCATACGGTTATCTGTGACATGATGCTTGAAGAGATGATATATCTGAGTCACATCTTCTGCTGAGAAATTCTGAGAATTAACCATCGATTTCGATTCTATATTCACATGATAATCCTTCTTTAATTCTTCTTCAGGCACAGATAAGAGCTCATTCTTGCTACAATAGTCGAAAAAGTCTGTGCCAGGTAGAGGAGTTGCAATCTCTGGCAATGGATGAACTGCATACTCATCAAACAATCTCATTGCATGGATCAGTGTGTTTGACATATCTGTTATTGTCTCTTCAGGGAATCCGATGATATAATGGCATTTCACTGCAAGACCTATACTATAGGCAAGCCTGACAAAATCATGGAACTTCTCGATGTTGAAAGATTTCCCACAGAAATCATTGACAATCTTGTGATTGCCTGTCTCAAGAGAGACAAGCACCACACCGGTGACGTCTTTCAACAGATATGTCGTCTCTTTATCGATCAGGTCTCCCCTTAATCCATTGGGAATCAAGCAGTGCAATGAGTGATCCTTCAATATCCTGAGAAGGGTCTTGAACCAAGAGGGATTTGAATTCATCGAAGGATCCAAGAAGAGGAAACCATTGACTGAGAAACGCTCACTGAGTGATGTTATCATCTTCTCCACATATTCTATGGGATAAGATGCCCATCTTGATTTGCCAAGACCAAGACCACAGAAATTACAATTGAATGCACAGCCCCTGGATAGCATCAGAGGCAATAGAAATACATCATCATCTTGCTCTTGCATCACATTGTTACGTCGGGCGAGCGAGATGAATTTCCTATAGCCATCCATGTCCATATATTCATATGCTGGATATGGAGCTTCTTCATCAACGAATTGCACATAGTCCAAATCAAAATCTCCGAAAAAGATCCCATCATCTGACCTGTAAGATATCCCTTTCTCAGGGAGTCTATCATGGACAATAAAATCCCGGAGTTTCGTCTCGGCAACATCTGTGAAAATCATGTCAACCATGCTGAACATTTGCATATAATGGCAAGGGTCATATCTCTCAAAGAACATATGACCGATATGAAAATCACATAAGATCAGCTTCCCAGAGAGCATGGCTTTCACGTCAGAAAGAAATCTGCGGAAATCATCAGGACCTTTCCTTTCAATCTCTTTCCGCTTGAACCAACTGAAGTTTATGATTATATGATCATACTTCTTATCTAGAGATGCGGTCCTTTGGATTAACGACTCATATTTCTGCCCTAGATGTATCCCATCAGGGATTGGGTATACGGAGTTTTCCCCTGAGAAGGAATCAACAACATCAACATCAGACGCATCAGTCAAGTATGGAATCGAATAATACATCCCCACATTAGAAAAAGGAGGCTCATTGAACAAAGAACCTTCAATGGCGACCGGCGGGTTTATCAAAAGAATTGAAGACATATC
>CAZJJJ010000032.1:0-8380 GCA_964546295.1 uncultured Methanosarcinales archaeon | reverse complement strand
CCAGAGAATCTCCTTCATCAAGATTGATTGCCCTTATTCCTCCTTTCCGAGGTCTAGAGTAGGCCGACAATGGAGTTTTCTTGATCGTACCATTGCGAGTCACCAATGCTAGGTTTTGGTTTGTATCGAACTTCTTGACCGGTATGAATGTGCTTATCGATTCTCCATTCTCTATCTCGATGAGATTCACTATGTGCTGACCTCTGCTCTGTCTTGTACCTTCGGGAATCTCGTACACCTTCTTCCAGTATACCTTACCTGCATCTGAAAAGAAAAGGATATAGTTATGTGTGCTCGTAACAAAGATTGACTCGATGAAATCATCTTCCTTTGTAGTGGAAGCAATCACACCCTTCCCACCTCTGTTCTGCTGCCTGTAAGTGCTCAATGGGATACGCTTGATATACCCACTGTGAGAGACCGTAACGACCACATCATGCTCATCAATCAGATTCTCAAGGTCCAAAGATGAATCGTCAAGCTCAATGTCTGATATCTCAGACTTCCTATCGTCGCCGAACTTTTCGATGAGCTCTTGTGTCTCATCTATGATTATATTATCCATCTTCTCCTTCGACTCGAGGATGGCCCTGAGCTCCTTGGCCAGCTCCATGAGAGAATCATGCTCAGACTTTATCTTGCCAGTCTCAAGAGAAGTGAGTTTCTGCAGCCTCATCTCGAGGATAGCATTTGATTGCGCTTCTGAAAGCTCGAACCGTTCTATCAGTGAGGACCGTGCATCATCTACAGACTCAGACGATTTTATCAGTGCCACGACCTCATCAATGTTATTGAGCGCGATAGTCAGACCTTCCAGTATGTGGAGTCTCTTCTCAGTCTTATCCAGATCGAATTCTGTCCTTCTTCGTATTACCTCTCGTCTGTGGTTGATAAACTCCTCAAGACATGATTTTATACCCAGGGTTTCAGGCTTATTATCTACCAGAGCGACAAGATTGATACCGAAAGATGTTTCCAGCCTAGAATGCTTGTAGAGCTGGTTAAGTAGTACCTCTGTATTAGTTCCTTTCTTGGGCTCTATCACTATACGTATCCCACCTTTATCAGACTCATCCCTGAGATCCCTTATCTCGTTTATCTTCTTGTTCTTGACAAGATCTGCAATCTGTTCGATGAGATGGGACTTGTTGACCATATAAGGTATCTCATTGACTATTATCCTCTCTTTCTCCCCCTCATTCTCTATACTGGTTTTCGATCTTACCTTTATGATACCTTTCCCGGTTTTGTAAGCACTCTTTATGCCATTCATGCCGATAATGATACCTCCTGTCGGGAAGTCTGGCGCAGGCACATGCTCAAGCAGGTCCTCTGGAGTTATATCAGGATTCCTTATCACTGCAATTATTGCAGAACCTAGCTCACGGAGATTATGTGGAGGTATATTTGTCGCCATTCCTACAGCGATTCCGGAAGAACCATTGAGGAGTAGACTTGGAAGCTTTGATGGCAACACGGTCGGCTCGGAGAGAGAGCCATCAAAATTAGGAGAATAGTCTACGGTGTCCTTATCAATATCCTCAAGTATCTGAGCAGATATCTTCGCAAGACGTGCCTCGGTATACCTCATGGCAGCAGCAGAGTCTCCGTCCACGCTCCCAAAATTACCTTGACCATCTATAAGAGGATAACGCATCGAAAAATCCTGTGCCATCCGCACAAGAGAATCATATACAGCACTATCACCGTGGGGATGATAACGCCCCAAGACATCACCCACTATACGCGCGCTCTTCTTGTACGGTTTATTGAAATGGAATCCGGATTCATGCATAGAATACAGTATCCGTCTATGGACAGGTTTCAGACCATCACGTATGTCTGGAAGGGCCCTCGAGATTATGACTGACATGGCATAATCAAGAAAAGCTGTTTTCATCTCGTTCTCGATTTCGCCTGAGAGGATTTTTCCGAAATCGCCGTCAATCACTTCAGGAGCAGTACCCGAAACCGTTTCAGGTACCTCTGTTCCACTATTTTCCTCTTCCATCTGAACTCCCAATCGTATGTCTATAGTATCATTTGTCGCTGCAGAATTCTTGCAGGATTCCGGCAAAGAATCATCCGAAAAAAACACCAGATTCATGCCCGATTTATAGTCACAGAAAGGGCAGTTCTATTTATTAAGTTTTTGGTATATGGGTGCACAAAATTATGAATAAATATATAAATGCTCGATATTAACATCTCCCATGCCAAACAACAATATTCTGAATAGTATAGAGGCTGTACTCTTTGCTTCAGGCAAGCCTTTATCTCCTGCTACGATAATGGATATAATGGGTGAGAATTCAAAACGCAGGATAACCTCAGGACTCAAGTCATTGAAGGAAACCTACGACAAGAGCGGGTGCTCGCTAATGGTAATCGAGCAGGACGGCTTATGGAAATTGACAGTGCGAGAAGAATACCTGCCCATTGTCAGGAAGATTGTATCTGACACCGAACTCCCAAAGTCTGTCCTCGAGACACTGGCTGTGATAGCATGGAAATCACCTGTGGTGCAGTCAGAAGTCATAAAAGTGAGAACCAATAAGGCATATGAGCACATCGAACAGCTTGAGAATCTGGGATTCATCAACAAGAAAAAAGAGGGGAGATCATACCGGTTGAGCCTTTCAGAGAAATTCTTCGAATACTTTGACGTGAGGAATGGTGACATCAAGACCATGTTCAAGGACAGCAAAGGCATAGAGAAAGAATTAGAGAATGAACAGAAAAGACACATAGAAGAGAAAGGACAAGAAGAGAGCCCGAAACAGCATCAGCACGATGATGATATCAAAGAAGCTATCGATGCAGAGAAACCCCATCTTGGCCAGCTAGAGGTAGTCGATTCCATCAATGATCCCCAGCCAGAAAGCATAGAAGTTGTTGATGTGATCGACAACGATGATGATGACCAAACCTCAAAAGATGTGAAAGAGGTCGATGAGATCATAGACGAAGTTGATGAAGATGAGAAGGCAAAGAAAGAGTTTGAAGAGATTGAAGAAGAAGCCATGTCTGAAGACAGGGAAGATTAGCACTAGCACAAGACATTCTCGCATAACCATTATAAGACAGATATGCCCATATTCTTAGATGATAAGCACAAGTCTGGATGATAGAGAGCTGAGTCATCATAATATACCCAACAGGATGTTCCTCCTCCAATGCCCAAGTTGTGGCAATCGGATGAGATACAAGGAGAACCTGAATAATCCAAGAAAGAAATCAAACATCGGAAGCAAGAATAAAAGGTGTGTCTTCTGCGGGAAGAGATTCAAGGTGCATACCTGCATAGTGAAGGAGGTTATAGAGCAAAGAATGCCTTCATTTGAAGCTTAACTTCTCCCCATCTTTCTTCAGGGCGCCTGACTGTACTAACGCATCGACTATGGCATTCAAGTTATTTTTTGATATGCCCAAGACTTTGGAAATCGATTCAATATTATCATGACCCGAGTTTATGGCAAGCTTGATACTATTCTTGAGAAGGTTTTCAGTATTCCGATTCAATGCCTTATTCTTAGACCTTGTCGTCTTGACGAGCATGTCCAGATTATGCAACCTTGTCTGCAGGTCATTAAGGAAATCAGTGAATGCAGAAGATGAATATTTCAGTATGTTGGGCTCGATAACCTCTATGGACGAAGGCATATAATCAAAACAGAAATTGATTACCGCATCCGTGCCTTTTGCCATGAGCTCTATCTCTGAGAATATGCTGAACATGGAGTCTTCGACTTCTTTTGGATCGGATGACTCTTCTCTGATAAAGATGAGTTTTTCAGATTCCTTTATCTTGGATATATAATCATTCAATGTCTTCTCGACATGCTCTTTAGGCTTGCCAAGTATCTCGATTATCGCTGTGAACTGGATATATCCCTCGGAAAGCTTCTCACGTATCTCTTTCTTCTCCATAGAGCACGAAAATCTTCCACTTTTTATAAAGGTAACGAACACATACTCATCATTAACAGAAGGTGGACAGGACTCATTCTGAGGAAAATATGGTGAATGAGCCTATCATCAGGAAAACAAAAGCCATAACTCCTGGGACTATGTCATGGAGACCCAATATTGCATATGAACCGGTGTCATAGAGAGCCTTCGACCAGACATGCATGCCATGAGAGACTGGAGCCAACATACTGAGGCCTGAGCCTGATGATTTCCGCTCATCATCTTCGAAAGAGTATTCCATCATCAGCTCTTCTGCAGGCTCATCATGGTCGTCTTCTTGCTCGATAGGATTCTCACAGAGGATAAAAACCTCTTTCTCAGCCCTCTTTCCAAATGCCTCAAGTACAAGAGTTGCAACTGAATCTCTAGAGCATTCCTCATGCAGTTTGACTGAACGTGTCGAGGTAGCATGTGAACCTCTGAAGAAACCGAAATGCTCGACATATGATATGATTTCACCATGCTCATCTATGACATAGAGCTCTGAATCGCTTACAGAGTCCTCGTTGGCCATATGCAATCTCGCATCCAACTCATCGCCGAACCTCACATTATTTGATGAGTATATATGCTCTATCTCGAGATCATATCCGCTGCTCTCATTGGAATCATCGTCCTGAATGCCCTCATCTTCAGCTTCCTCGACGAAAACCACGACAGAGCTGGCATCATATGTCTCATTGCATCCCTTGATGTCCAGCTCTGCGATGATCTCAAATGCAGCATGACCATCCACTGATGGGGTGAACTGCTTCTCATCAAGATTCGAGCTCGTGAAAGGTGTCCGGACCACATCACCATAGATATCAGTTATCCAGTATGTGACGTTTATGTCTGAGTTGGTGGCTGGTTCAAGCTCAAAGCTGAAGTATATCCTTTCCTCTTGGATATCGTCTGCTACAATAGAGAAACTGCTTTCAGTACAGATATCATCTTTCCGCATTTCATCAAATGAATGTATGCACACATCATCAGGCATGATGGTATCATCGTCAATGAGATTAAGACCCCCATCCTCCGACAATACATTCGAGAGAATATGCAACCTAGAGATCTCATCCATCAGTATGTGTCCAAGGTCATCGTGCCCTGCACTGAGATTGCTGTAATTGAATTGTGTTCCTGATGTCACTCTTGCAATCTCATTCCCATCATAAGCAACCCGAAGGTCAAGAGTCTCATCAGAAATCAACCACCTGTCGCTATCCCCAAAAGCCCTTATGAAACCCATCAGGACATAATCCTCCTCCATCATATACGTCATGTCCAGCTCATAGAGCGGGATTCCACCATCAGCCTGAGCAAAGCCAGGCCATGCAAATAGCATGAGCACAGAAATGAGCACGATACGATACGTGGTTGGCCTATGTTTGTTTTTACTTATCATGTTAACACGACAGGTATTGCGTTTAAAATCTCTTTTTGTCAGAAATACGGATTTTTTCCGAAGGAAACGAAAATTTGACACAACCACATTATAAAAAGATACCATTACCAAATAGTAAGAAACTTTTAATAATAAACCAAGTAGTATTTATAATTATGACCGAAGGGGGATGAATCTATGGGTTTTTTGGATCTGCTCTCAGGAAAGAAGAAGAAAGAAGGCGGCAGTAATATACCTCCACCAGCACCTGGAGCCGCTCAGACACAAGATGGGAAAGGTGCTCAAGGCAGTTCTATGCCCCCACCAGCCGATCCGAACAAGGATGATGGAAAAGATAAGGGAGCATCATCCATCCCTAAACCTCCACAAGGAAATCCTGGAGATCAGAGCAAGGGACAGGATGCTGAGGAAGGAAAAGCACCTGGGAAAGACTCCCAAGGGAAACCTAGTGCGCCAGGAGGTCTTGGAGGAACAGGTAGTGATGCCCAAGGAGGACAGGCGCCACCCAACCCTGCACCCGCTTTCAAGGACGATTTCCCAAAACTGGATCTGCCTAAATTCCCCGGAAGCAACAAGGATAAACCCAAAGTGCCAGTCTTCCCCGGAAAAGCACAAGATGGGCAGAATGCTTCTGAAAGCTCACAAGAGAATAATGCTGCACAGGGTCCTATGAACCAGGATCAGCAAAAGGCACAGCAGACACAAGGGACTCCACCCCCCACACCAGCATTCGGTGCGAAAGAGGATAAAGGACAGCAGGCATCTGACATAGGTAGTGGAGCTGGTCCAGTACCTTCGCCAAAACTACAGCAACAGGGAGGAGACAAACCCAGCAACCAACAAGAGCAGGGGATGGGCATGGGCGGACAGGAAGCCAGTCAGTTCCAACAACCCCCGCAACAGGCCAACCAACAGCAGCAGCCACAAGCACAACAAGATAATAATGATCCTAACACATCGTTCAACAAATGGCATCCGAGCAAGTTTGAGAGTGAGGGGGAACAAGAGCTATCAAGGATGAAGCATGACCTACACAAGCCTGCTGATGAGGTGGGCACAGATAGGTTCACGATAGGGAACATAGAGAAGGGCATGAAGAAGACTAGGAAGTTCACGGGCCCTCTTTATGTAGAGATTAACGATTACAAGAGAGTACTGAATTCAGTTGATGAGATGAAAAGAGATATCAATGAATCGCACGACTATGCGATCAAACTGGACGAATTCAACAGCAGCAAACATCAAGAATTCGAGAAGTGGAAGAAGGCTTTTGAGTATATACACTCTAAGCTGCAGTTTGTGGACAAGACACTTTTTGAAGAGATTAATAAGTGAGACCCGGGTGACAAATATGGCCAAGGAATTACCTGTATTCATAAAAGTTGAAGATTACAAAGATGTTATCGATGTCATGGAGCTTATCAAGAATAAGATACTTGAAGCTAATGGCGTACTTGAGAAGATTAGGAAACTTAAAGCAGAAGAAGACGCAGAGCTAGAGCTCTGGAATACAAATCTGGAAGACATAGAAAGGAAGATTTCCTATATCGATAGGACATTGTTCGAACCGGAGGACATTTGATGGGCGCACCAAATAATCCTAACACATTTTTTGTGGGTATAAAGGATACCAAGGATCTGAAGAGGGCTATACTGGAGTCCACTAGGGACACTGTCGTATTCCTGCAGAAATATGAGAATTTCCAGAAAATCAAGAAAGAGAAGAATGAGACCATACAGGAATTGAAGAAGATGGTCAAGGAGATCTCATCATTGATCACGGAGCTGAAGAGGAAGCTTCCCGAGTCTGAGTTGCATAGGCGGCTTAACAAGGAAGAGGTCAGCGTAGAGAAAGAGATCATTGGCATAGGCCTCAAGAAGAAGAAATCACAGTCTAAAAAAGCGAATCAAGAGGCGAAAGCGAGAGACACCAGCGATGGCAAGCAGGCAAAGCAGCAAGTCTCCAAGAAGGAAAACAAGGCAAAGAAGGTAAGTTCCGAGATGGACAAGCTGGAGTCACAGCTCAAAGAGCTTGAGGGACGGCTGAACCAATTCGAATAAATCTGAAAACATTTTTAAACATGTGTTGCCATACAACATGTATGAAGCTTAAGGTCAGTGTCCCGAAGATATTTTTTGTGCTTCTTGTGGTCTTCTTATCAGTGATGATATATACGAGCTCATTCTTCAATGTCCTCTACGACAGATCATTTTTTGATGAATTCTACGAGAAGGAAGGCACTGATGAGCTTGTTGAGACACCAACACAGAAATCAACAGAGGTCATAGCGTTCCTGAATGAAGAGATCGATGAGATACAAGAAAATAACCCAGTCTTCGCTGACAAGTCCTTCACTGATGAGGAGATTGACCATCTAGAAGATGTAAGAGATGTGATCTCTGGAGTCAGAACAGGTTATTTCGTATCATTTGTGGGTTTCATAGTCCTTGTTCTCGGTTTTTTCTTATCCCTTATAATAGCAAAAGACAAGGATAGCAAGCGCAAGATGAGAATATTTTTCATGAAACTACAAGTCTATGTCATATCTCTATGCTCTATAGCGCTGTTAGTGATGTGGCTGCTTTTCACATTCAGTTTCGACTGGGCATTCAAATCGTTCCATAGGATTTTCTTCGAGTACGGAACATGGACTTTTCCTGGCGATACGCTTTCCATAATACTCTTCCCTGAATCGATATATACTGCATTCATGGCACAGGTCTTTGCCAATGTTTTTGTCTTCATAGTGATGCTTTCCGTACTTTTCGGTTTCATCTATGTGCTTTACAAACCAAGAGAGAAGAAAGAGAAGGCCACGAATGACCATTAAGCTAATTTTTTAAAGAAGATGCCCTTATCCTTCTTATGCTGGCTGAAAGTGAAGAATTCACATACTCATTGAAGTCAATCATAGACTCTGCCAAAGATTGGACGAAGCAGATATATAAGGAAAAAAGCCTTTTCACACACATCCTTCCGAAGCACAATGTGAGCACTCTTCTTGAATCGGGATGCTTCAA
>CAZJJJ010000031.1:0-8479 GCA_964546295.1 uncultured Methanosarcinales archaeon | reverse complement strand
ATCCAGCCGTTTCCGCAGTGAGATCGCGGTTTCTCCATATGTCACATGGGTTGAAAGCAGGCATCGGACTATCAGAAACCATCACCAACCCTTGCAGATCACGCAGGAGTGCGTTATCCCAAAGGTTCCAGCATATTCCACAAAGCCAAGCGGAGCACTCTTGCATGCCACCGGCTGTCCTGGAAAAATGCGGGCATCGATCCCACAAACAGCATATTGTGCCATATTCTGTCTTCTGGACCTCATCGTCAAGAAGGGGTGGTGTTGAATATATGTTTATAAATGTTATTTATTATGAGATTTAAAAGAAAAAAGTGGATATGAAAAAGTAAAAAATATCCTTAGAGCCGTCCGTCGTTTTCACGGGCAGCTCTTCCTAGAAACTCATCAGCATGCACTGTACCCTCTACATTACCATCTCTTGTCCTGACTGTCACAGTGCCATCCTTCTGCTCATTATCGCCGACGACAAGTATGTAATTGAACTGCTCGAGCTGAGCATTCCTTACCTTCTTCGGGATCGACTCTGCCCTGTCATCCAGAGTGACACGTAGACCTTGATCTTTCATCTTGCCGGCGATGGACTCAGCATATTCCTTATGCCTGTCTGCAACGGTCAATATCTTCACCTGATTGGGGTTGAGCCACAACGGGAACTTGCCTGTGTAGTGCTCGGTGAGGACACCCATGAATCTCTCTACACTACCTAATACTGCTCTGTGCAGCATAATAGGCTGATGCTTCTTGCCATCATTGCCCTCATAGGTCAGCTCGAACTTCTCAGGCATCTGGAAATCCAATTGTATAGTACCGCACTGCCAGGTCCTGCCTATGGCATCCTTGAGATGGAAATCTATCTTCGGACCATAGAAAGCACCATCGCCTTCATTCAGCTTGTAGTCAACGGCCTGCTCTTCAAGCACCTGCTTCAAAGTGTTCTCTGCCTTCTCCCACAATTTGGGGTCGCCCATGGCCTTCTCAGGTTTCGTAGAGAGCTCTACATGGTAGTCGAAGTCGAATTTGCTATAGACCTCATGCATGAACCTCATGAGGAGCACGATCTCATTCTTCATCTGGTCCTCTGTACAGAAGATGTGTGCATCATCCTGTGTGAATGCCCTTACCCTGAGAAGACCCGAGAGGACGCCAGAGAGCTCATGCCTGTGTACGAGGCCGAATTCTGCCATCCTGATAGGGAGGTCCTTGTAGGAATGCATGCTATCGCTGTAGATGAGCATATGTCCTGGACAATTCATAGGCTTGACTGCACAATTGAAGTCGTCTATCTTCGTGAAATACATGTTTTCCTGGAAATGATTCCAATGACCTGAACGCTTCCAGAGGTCCTCGTTCAGTATTATAGGGGCCTTGACTATCTGGTAGTTCTCCCTTTTCAGGATGCTCTCAACGAACTTCAGGAGCTGGCTTCTCACAAACTCCCCTTTATCATGGAAGAATGGCATCCCTGGAGCTTCCTCCTGGAAGCTGAAAAGATCCAATTGCTTGCCTATCTTCCTATGATCACGCTTCTCAGCCTCTTCCAACAGCGTCTTGTACTCTTTGAGCTGTTTCTTATCAGGGAATGATATCCCATATATGCGCTGGAGCATCTTGTTGCTCGAGTCGCCCTTCCAGTATGCGCCTGCTATCTTTGTCAGCATGAACGCCTTCACCATGCCAGTGTTAGGCACATGAGGTCCCAGACAGAAGTCCACGAAATCGTCCTGATGATAGACTGAAGTCATCTCGTCATCAGCAACCTTCTCATCTATCATCTCGACCTTGTAGGTCTCTCCTCGCTTTGACATGTACTCTTTAGCTTTCTCTTTGCTTACGTCCTCGCGCCTGAATTCTATCTTCCTGTCTACGATCTCCTTCATCTTCTTCTCGATCGTGACGAGATCCTCAGGGGTGAAAGGCTTCTCTGTGTCAAAATCATAATAGAAGCCATTCTCTATGGCAGGACCTATAGTGAGCTTGACTTCTGGCCATAATTCTTTCACTGCCTGTGCTAAGATATGGGTGGACGAATGCCAGAATACCCTTTTCCCTTCCGTATCATCGAAAGTAAGGAGCTGAAGATTGCAATCTGTTGTCAGTGGTGTAGTGGCATCTACTGTGTTCTCATTGACCTTTGCAGCTACTGTCGCTCTTGCTAGCCCTTCTGAGATCTCCTTGGCGATGTCAAGAGGCGTCTTTCCGTCCTCATACTCCTTCGAGCTTCCATCTGGCAATGTTATCTTCATGTTACACACCACACAATACTTGTCTGTGAGGAGAAGAGGCTATTACTTTAAAAAAGTTTGCTGATGCGGTATGTTTCTGTGCAAGTATATTCAGAATAAGCCAAAATGCTTCTTTGCAGCGATTGTCCATAGTTGAGGGTCGCATCCGCCCGGCTCATGATTTGTCTCAGATATCTTGAATATCTCTGCATCACTGTCTTTGATGACTTCCTTCACACGCGAGGCCACTTCAGCTACATGGTCCATGCCAAACTTCAGGGCAGCCTTATGGATGATCGCCTGCTCGAATGGCCATACTGTGCTCGCATGGTACTCGTCAGTCAATGTTCCTGATAATGACGGGTCCAATGTCCTATAGCCGATGGGTGTCTCAAGGACCTCTGATGCCTCAGCGAATCTCTCTGGCAGACCCTGGAGCTCTTTCCGCCTCAGGTCATCCCTCTCAAGATAGAAGAGTGAATGGAGAAGATCCGAGCTTATCCCTCGTATCATGCCTCCCTTGTCAGAGGCAAGGCATAATATACCATCATCATCAAGAAGCAGCGGGAGTGCGTCCCGCATCCTCTTATACAATGCTGTGATGGAATCGTCCTTGAGAATCTTGGAGAGCATCCTTATCGCAGAGATGTATTGTATGTGCACTAACGGGTATACAACTGGATATATCGGCTCACCACCCTCTCTACCAGACATGTGCGAATCCTTCCAATATGTGACCCTTAGCGCATATCTCTCCGCTCCTGAGAAAAGAGGATCCTCTATGAACAGTCCTCTGTCATCGACGTGCCTAAGGATGTAGGACATGGCCTTTGTGATATTGGCACTCAGAGAGCTCCTCAATGATGCATCCCCAGTCATACGTTCGTATTCGAGGATTCCGATTATGAACAATGCCGTAGTCTCGGATGCATTGTACGTAGAGAGCTTCTCTCCCCTCCCATCGAGCGTGACACCTGGCCATTCATGGAATATCTTACCCGGCTCCTCGCCAGTGAGCTTATCTTTCTTTGTGCCCTGTTTCGATGCACAGAATCTCAAGGATTCCTTCAACATGTCAGTATCTCTGAAGAGCAAGGCGGAGATTATCATGTCCCTGGCAAAGACCCTCTCGAACATCGGGAGGCCTGCCATATAGAGCGGTATACCTTCTACTTCTGTCCTGAGCCGGTCTAACGCCCTCTTTTCGGTTCCATTGTCAGATTCCATCATCATGCCCCGTGGTCATCATCGCACCTTCACAGTTTGTGGCTGTGGAAGGAACAGAGAAAGAGACCCCACATAGAATATTTATTTTTTACGGGTCTCCATATAACAAGATAGCAAAGATCATGGTCTTTTGGATGTGTTCAGGTAGGCATCCTGTACAGCCTCCCGCAACGTACTTCCCTGACCCAGCTGCCCTTGTGGATGCATTGGGTTGTCCGGGTCCAGCACAGCATATCCGTGAGGGCTGGATCTGTATTCTATGCCCTTATGCAACAATGGGAATGTCCGTGCATCCCTTAAGAGGTCGGCTATAGATTCAGCATCATTGATTACTTGTGCAGATACCTCGGGCATGTCGTCCTCGATTGTACTATCTCTTGCAAGAATCACCCTAGGCATTGGCATGATGTAGGCATCTGCAGAGATACTGTAGTCTCCACCATCATACATCACATGATTCCCTTTCAGCAGAGGGCGATCCTGGTGTGTTCTCCTATCCTGACCTTTCGGTGTTATCCTTGCGCTTATGCAGTATGATACCATGCTGATCACCTCATCACCTATTCACGAGACTCTCATATATGCCTATATAATCGCTAGTCTCTTTGCCTGCCGTGAACCTCTCCTCTACCGATCGTCTCGGATTATCTCTAGGGATATCCAGAGCATTCCTTACCGCGTTGGCATAATTTCTTATGTCTCTCTCATAGTCACCAGTCTCACTCACGACCTCGCCATCATGACCAGAGGTTATTATCTCTGGCATCGATCCCCTATTGTAAGCCACTACCGGGGTCCCCGAGGCCATAGCCTCTATGACCACAAGACCGAAAGGCTCTTCCCATTGTATGGGCATCAGGTATGCAGCAGCATCCCTGAAGTAAGGCTTCTTCTGCTCGTCATTCAATGAGCCCACATAATGTATCTGCTTATCGTCTATGTTCGGGAGTATCTCTCTCTCGAAATATTCCCTATCGTTCTCCTGGACTCCACCAGCGATTATGAGCTCCATGCCAAGTCTCTTGGCAGTGTCTATAGCGATATGCTGACCCTTGCTAGGCGTTATCCTTCCTATGGAGAACAGATATCCGCCTTTTCCTGAACCCATGTCGTATCCTTCTATAGGGAGACCATGATAGACCACATTCTCTGAAGGGATATCAAGGTATGGCATGAAATGCCTCCTCTGGGACTGGCTGATGGCGTTGAAATCTACAAGGCTGCCCAGATCCCTCTGTATCTTGCCCAATTCCATGAAATCTTTCGCCTTCTCATGCTCATCATTGTTGGGTGAGGCATGATGGGTAGTCACCAGTACAGGTATACCAAGCTCTCTTATCTCATCAGGGAATCTCTTCACTATGGAATCTCCTGGGCCTGGATGATCGTGTATGACCTGTATCCTGCCAGGGTTATCATATACGAAATCAAGGGCCTTCCTATAATGATCATCAATGTCTGCTGCATTGACCTCAGTCTTGGTCACTTTCCCGTTCACATCAAGCCAGAGACTGGTCTCATGTGTCGGTACAAGCGTCCCTTGGACCTTACTGTCACCGGGTGCGGCGATATAAGAATGATAGCCCGCTCTCTCGATCTCCCTATCCATGTTCGCAATCACTCTCTCGGTACCGCCATACATGAGCTCATCACTCACAGGCAGGAAAGGAGAAGAGATGTTCAATATGCCTTCGAGGCTGTCCATTTCCTTCCGATATGCCATCATCTATCACCCGGTCTATCTTATCGGTCAAGGGAATTGCAACACATATTTAACAGATTCGGGCAAATATTTTTAGTTTGTGGAGAAAGAATTAAATATAAGGTAAAAAACACAACAGAGAATGATGAAGGAGGATAAGGTAAGGAAGATCGTGCACCTCTTGACCACCAATTCGAGAGCGAAGACCAAAGACATAGCGAAAGAGCTGAACACGTCCCAGCAGAACGCAAGCATACTGCTGCCAAAACTCAGGGAAGAAGGCTATATAAGGTCGTTCAACCTGCTCATAGACTCTTCGAGATTCGGATTCAGCAATTTCTGCGTATTCCTTAGCCTGAAGAAATATTCACAGGGTTCTATCGACAGGCTCGTGGAGAATCTCGAGACATATCAGGACATAAGCTGCATTGATGTCCTTTTCGGCAATTTCGATATCTTCCTGAGGTTCACATCGCCGAACGCCTCGCATTTCAACAAGCAGCTAAGGAAGATCCTGGCAGAATACACTGACATAATACTGAATTACAGGATCCTTACCCAGATTGTACTCTACCATTACCCTTCCAACTATCTATCGAAAGAGAAGTCAGAATCGAGACTCATAATATCGGGAGACAGGGACATCATCGAGGTTGATGATACTGATAAGCAGATAATAAACATGCTGAACATGGATGCAAGGACCGGCGCATCCAAGATAGCCAACGAGCTAGATACGACTGCTAAGACAGTGATATCCAGGATGCGTAATCTTGAGAAGAGAAAGGTCATCAAAGGTTATAGTACGACGTTCGACCACAAGATGCTGAGCATAAACAGGTATTACCTGTTCCTGAAGTTCAGGTTCACAGAGCCAGAGCAGGACGATAATTTCATGAAGTTCACAAGACACCAGGACAATATCATAGAGGTCATCAAGGTCTTCGGAGAATGGGATATGATACTCATTGTCGAGACGATGTCTCCAGAAGATTTCAAGAAGATACTCTTGGTGATCAAGGCGATGTTCTACGAGGTACTGGAAGACTACAGCTTCCTCGAGTCTGAAGAGATCAAGAGATGGCGTTACATATGCGAGCTTGAATGATCCTCTATCTTCGGTCCCGAAAAAAAAGAAAAAGGAGCCCGGCTGTCCGGACTCCTTGAAGTGTTCATCTGTCGTTGTAAGGCTCTTGGCTCTCCTTCTCAGCTCACTCTACTGAGACAACGATCAGGTCTGCCATATTGGTCCCAGTGACCTCAATCTCTCTACCTGTGAGATCATAGTCCCTGAAGTTGTGCAAGACAGAGGCAGCCTTCATCGTGTCAGTAGCGGAATATCCTGCGACGAGCATGGCGATGTTACCATTATGCTCGAAGAGCTTGATCCTACCGCTGCCTTCTGTGAAGCCATCAGTGCAGACTTCGGGGTTTCCGAGTAGCTCTGCCGCAATATTGTTCACACAAGGTCCGCCGACCACAATGACATTCTCGTTCCTCCAGGTACCTGCAACATCCGTATCAAGCCTTGCTATGCCGAAATTCACTGGGCTGAGCTCATAGTAGTCGCCTGGTACCGTATGCTCGCTGTCTGAGACGTCTACATGACCGCTGGTCACATATACCTGAGGCAACATCTGTCGCTGTGGTATGGTCATGTCTATCCTCTCCCTCGTAGCGTCAGTATCCTCTCTTACCCTGACACCGTAGGTAGAGAACCAGGTATCATACCTGTCATCCACGCTCACCATGGATCCTGCACTATACGATGGAGTCTGGACACTCATGCCATCACCCATGCTGATGACCCATTCCTGGTCGGAGGCAGCCTGGCCTGTAAGCCTGTTCTCTGGCACAATGTGCACGAGGTCATAGCCTGCAGCAAGATCCCATTCCCACTCATCATCAATGTTGTATGCACCGATGTCGCGGAACTCAAAGTATGTTCCTGTGGTATGCGTCAGTATTCCTGCATGGTATACCTCTTCAAGACCTAACAGCATGCTTCCGCCTGCACTGGCACCATCGAACAGAAGCTTATGCTCCTGACCATCTACCCTGAAAGTGCCCTTGTAGATGTCATCATTGCTGTCGTAGCGCACGACCACCTCTCTCGTGGCACCGCCCGAGGCCATGTCACGCAGGACTATCCTGTACCGCTCTGAACCATCCTCTCTGGCCCTCTCGAACCTGAAGACCCTTGTTGTGGTATCTTCTGCTCTGGCCGTTGCTGTGTTCAGCACGAACTTGTCGTCCTGTGAGATCCATACCTCATTCTGGGTCTCATCGAGATCATACCCTGGCACGACCCAGAATGTCATGTCATTCCTGTCGCCGCCGAGCCTGAGCTCGTCATAGTACCAGATAGGTATATTGTATACGCCTGCCCTTGTCTCGAATCTCAACGAATACTCGTCGTCCCTGCTCTCCCTCAACTCTACATTGAATGTTCCAGGAGCCGTTGGGCCGAAGAACCATACGTTGAAGTCACCGAACAGGATGTCGTCTCTCTCTCGTCCGATGAAGTCTGAGATGCTGTCTCCTGCCTTGAGGAAATACTTGTCATCAGTCTTCACCTCGATCTCTATGGACCTGAGCTCATATCTATTGCCATCAACCTCGCCATCAATATGGACCCTGGTGGATCTGTACCGCTCATCGCCTACCTCTATCCTGCTTCCACTCGGATCGTTGGTCTGTTGCAGTATCACCTTGTCAGCACCAAGGAAGAACTCCACGATGCTAGGCCTGTCGCCTGACTGAGGAAGCACACGTCTTACACCGATCTCAGTACCTGTCCTGAGCTGGTATGTGTCACCTTCATCAAGCACATCTGTCTGCTCACCATTGACGACGAATCTTGCACGCCCGTCAAAACCATAGACAACCTCTACCTCGTACTCTCTGCCGTTCAAGCTGTAAGTGCCTGATTGGTCTTCCTGGAGCGCATCACGGACTTCGCCGCCCAATAGCTCAAGCGTCAGCATACCATTGCTTATGGTTGCAGCGCCCACAGTGTACTCACGGCCGAGCATCTCTATCGTCCTATCCCTGAAATCCCTAGCCTCACCATTGGTTATGGTGGACCTCACTGATGCAGGGAACTCAAGCGAGTATCTGTATACAGTATCACCTTGGTCGAACTCCAGATACCAGCCAGCCTCATCATCGTAGTAGTAACCATCGCCTTCAGAGAACCTCACCACACCATCACCCAATGTTATGGTCTGTGTGTAATCCTGGCCATGGAACCTTCCATCCCTGAGAGCTTCCAGGTCATCCTTAGTCAGAGATGAGAGCACGCTTCCGAGCATCTCACCGAACT
>CAZJJJ010000030.1:0-8486 GCA_964546295.1 uncultured Methanosarcinales archaeon | reverse complement strand
ACTTTCTTTTTCTAAAAATATAAATACTAAATCTGTCTAGGGTGTGCTATGTCCAAAAGCCGGAAAAAAGACGATGTGCACCCTCTGGTCCTTGTCGTCATAGGATCAGTGGTGGCCATAGCATCTCTAGCTATAAATATAGCTCAGGACTCCAATTTCGTTGTCTTCATGATTGCAGGGTTGATTATGGCGTCTTATGGTCTTGTGAAATATGTGATCCTTGGGAAGAATGATGAGATGACACAGATATCAGGAGTACAAGATAATCAGAATCTTGCCGCATCAGCGTATACAGGTTCTGCGCGCAACCCGAGTGCTGAAAAGGGGTTTCAACAGGCCCCACCAAACTTCTGCTCGAGATGTGGTTTCAGGATGGCTATGAGGCCTAATTTCTGTCCGAATTGCGGTCTCAGGCTCAGATGAGCATCATGCACATCTATTTTCACATATATTCTCTTTCTGAATAAATTTTATAAATAAGCGCTTGATGCTGTTCCCAGTCCTGATATGGATGATAATAGGATCATCAATAAGATAATGAGGGGGATTTTAGATGAAGAATGAGAAATATGTATACTTCTTTGATGAAGGCGACAGATCGATGAAATCTCTGTTAGGCGGCAAGGGTGCAAATCTTTCTGAGATGACACGTTTAGGAGTGCCAGTACCACCGGGTTTCACGATAACCACGCAAGTATGCGATATGTACTACAAGAACGACAAGAAGCATCCAGATGAGGTTGTCGAACAGGTCGAGAAAAACCTGCAAAGGCTAGAAAAAGAGATGGGCAAGACGCTTGGTGATGAAGAGGATCCTCTTCTTGTATCTGTACGTAGCGGAGCAGCACAATCAATGCCAGGGATGATGGATACTGTACTGAATCTTGGGCTTAATGACAAGTCAGTTGAAGGCCTGGCGAGAAAGACTGAGAACGAAAGGTTCGCTTGGGATGCTTACAGGCGTTTCATCCAGATGTTTGGCAATGTAGTGATGGGGATAGAAGGCGAAAAATTCGGCCAGTGTCTTGACGAGTTCAAAGAGAAGAAAGGCGTGGAGGATGATGTTGAGCTATCTACAGAGGACCTGAAAGAGCTTGTTGAGGAATTCAAGAAGATAGTCAAGGAGACCAACAGCAAATCATTCCCACAGGATCCAAGAGAACAGTTATGGATGTCTGTTAATGCTGTTTTCGGCTCTTGGAATAATGAAAGAGCTATCCTGTACAGGAGACTGAATAGCATAACTGGATTGTTAGGTACTGCAGTCAATGTTCAGAGCATGGTATTCGGTAACATGGGTGAGACATCAGGCACAGGTGTCGCATTCTCCAGGAATCCTTCAACAGGAGAAGCGAAGCTCTATGGTGAGTTCCTAATGAACGCACAGGGAGAGGATGTGGTTGCTGGTGTAAGGACGCCTCTGGACATCAAGGAATTGAAGAACAAGATGCCTGATAGCTATAAGGAATTCGTGAAGATAGTCGATAAGCTCGAAGAGCATTACAAGGATATGCAGGATATGGAGTTCACGATCCAGGAGGGAAGGCTTTTCTTCTTGCAGACAAGGAACGGAAAAAGGACAGCTCAGGCAGCTGTCAAGATTGCAGTTGATATGCAGAAGGAGGGCATAATAGACAAGGAAGAGGCTGTCTTGAGAGTTGATCCTGCCTCACTGGATCAGTTATTGCACAAGCAGTTGGATCCGAAGGCAAAGTCATCCAATGAGGTGCTTGCAAAAGGTCTTCCCGCGTCTCCTGGTGCAGCGGTCGGTGAGATCGTATTCGATGCACACAAGGCTTACGAGCTTACCCAAGAAGGGAAGAATGTGGTCCTAGTACGACTCGAGACTTCTCCGGAAGACCTGATAGGCATGAACGCTGCAAAAGGTATCCTGACATCTAGAGGTGGCATGACCTCTCATGCAGCGGTCGTCGCGAGAGGTATGGGTAAATGCTGCATAGCTGGCTGTAGTGATCTCAAGATATACGAGAAGGATGGATATATTACTGTGGGCTCTGTCGAGCTTAAGGAAGGCGACATGATATCTCTTGATGGCTCTACTGGAGAGGTCTATAAGGGAGCATTGGATGTTGTAGATCCTGAAATGAGCGGTGATTTCGCGAAGATCATGTCATGGGCTGATAAGGCAAGGGTCATGAAGGTCAGGGCGAACGCGGATTCTCCGAAAGACGCCGAGAAGGCTTTGGAGTTTGGTGCAGAAGGTATTGGCCTCTGCCGGACAGAGCATATGTTTTTCGATGAGGAAAGGATTGGTGCAGTGCGGGAGATGATACTCTCTGAAGATGAGGAAGGCCGGAGGAAAGCGCTTGAGAAGATTCTCCCTTATCAGAGAGAGGACTTCGAAGGGCTCTTCAAGGCGATGGACGGGAAACCAGTTACGATACGTCTGCTGGATCCTCCATTGCATGAGTTCTTGCCTCAGGAGGAGGACCAGATACGTTCTATCGCCAAGAACATGGAGGTATCTGTGAAGAAGCTCAGGCAGAAGATAGACTCCTTGCATGAGATGAACCCGATGCTTGGTCATAGGGGATGCAGGCTCGCGATAACATATCCTGAGATCACAGAGATGCAAGTGAGGGCGATAATGGAGGCAGCTATCAAGACCAAAGCTGTGCCTGAGATAATGATTCCTCTTGTCGGATTTGTTGAAGAGTACAAGCATCTGCGTGATGTTGCAGAGAAGACCATAGATCAGGTATTCTCTGATACGGGCAAGAA
This sequence comes from uncultured Methanosarcinales archaeon, assembly GCA_964546295.1. GTDB lineage: Archaea > Nanobdellota > Nanobdellia > Woesearchaeales > CAZJJJ01 > CAZJJJ01. The sequence goes on along the minus strand of CAZJJJ010000030.1, from coordinate 5,744 downwards.
GATCGAGTATAAGATAGGTACAATGATCGAGGTTCCACGAGGGGCGCTCAGTGCATACAAGATAGCTCAAGAGGCTGAGTTCTTCTCGTTCGGCACGAATGATCTTACCCAGATGACGCTAGGATTCTCAAGGGATGATGTTGGCAGTTTCATGCAGCACTACATTGAGAAGGGCATTCTTGAGGATGATCCTTTTGCAGTCCTTGATCAGAAGGGTGTCGGAAAACTTGTGCGTGGAGCTGTACAGAGGGGCAAGGATGCCAACGAGGATCTGAAATGTGGAATATGTGGTGAACACGGTGGAGAGCCCAGCTCTGTTGAGTTCTGCCATAGGCAGGGCTTGGATTATGTGAGCTGTTCTCCATTCAGGGTACCTATCGCAAGGCTCGCTGCAGCTCACGCCGCACTAAAAGAGAAGAGATAATATCTCTTTTTCTTTTCTTTTTTTATTCATTTCACTTTCATAATTGATTTAAATCTGTTGAGGACTGCTCGCTCATGCACGTAAATAGGTTCTATTGGATAGGACGTTTGTTTTCTGATTACTTAGAGGCCTATCAGAAGATTGAAAGATTCGAGAAGAAGCATCAGGATGGCAATCTCACATACCTCGATGTGAAAGATGATACGGCACAACCAAGAAAGATGTATGAGAAGGGAGGATGTTTCTACAGATTGAAGGACATGGCGCACACGGCCAAGAAATGTGGTGATCTTGGTGATGTGGAGAGCTCATTGATATGGGTGATACAGATCGCATCTTCCCAGACCTTCCATGAGATGACACGGATCAGGGAATCTCTCTATGAGACATACAAGAATGCTGCTGAGATACCTAAACTGAGAGATCATGTCCAAGATCATGATAGCTCTGAAGATTTATCCGGAATAGTATCATCTCTCGATATTCTAGTAGAGAAGGATATACGCGCTCATGGCCAATTGGATGAGACATTCTCCAATGCAAAGGACTTGATGGACATACCGAAAGATATGTTCAAGAGCCTCTTGTGGAGAGACAGAGAAAATCATTTCATAAAGAGAGCCATATATGTGAACATAGATAGCATTCGTAGTGTTTATGGTGAGGAGGAATTGGGCAATATGCTTTCAGAGTTCTATGGCACCGACAGGACCGGCTTCTCAGAATTGTACCGGGATTCTCTCCTCTCAAAGGGTTTCTATGATGAGGTGGTATCTACAGACCAATCCCTTACTGAATGAATGAATCATAACATCACCCGAAAGTCACGTTTTCTATCATGATATCTTGGGCTGGCCAATCTGCCATACCAAACCTGAACCCGGTCTCTGTCCCACCTATGTCGTCTACTATATCCATACCTTCAATGACTTTTCCGAATACAGCGTATCCTGGGTTATCATCCGAGTAGTCAAGATCCTCATTGTCGACAAGGTTTATGAAGAACTGTGATGTCGCAGAGTTGGGGTCTCTTGTCCTTGCCATTGCAATCTTGCCTCTCAGATTCTTCCTACCGTTATCTGCCTCATTCTCTATAGGCTCTTCTGTGCTCTTCTGCCTTCCTTCTGCTGTGAACCCTCCGCCTTGTATCATGAAATCATCTATGACCCTATGAAACACAGTCTCATCATAGAACCCATCCTTCACATATCGCTTGAAGTTCTCTACTGTCTTCGGCGCTTCTCCCTCGAAAAGCTCAATCTTGATATCTCCCTCAGATGTCTCCATGATCACTATGTTACTTGTCCCATCTTCGGAAATATCATAATCTTCAGGGGCATCCCTCTCATCGCTTATGCTTCTACCTGTGCTACAACCAGATACCAACACCATGACAAAGAAAACCACTACAACCTGTGAAAACCTATTCATTACACATCACCAAATACTCTTATATCTGCTTTGCAGTACGATATGATTTAAATTATTTCCTCATTGAAAAGAAAAATAACTTAAATAACTCCCCTAGGATAAACTAAATGGTGATTAGTCTAACGAAGTTATGTAAGGATTTTGGTAAATTCAGAGCTCTTGATGCTGTATCCATCGATGTGAAAAAAGGAAGCCTTTTCGGACTCTTAGGACCAAACGGATCTGGGAAATCTACACTGATAAAGATAATGACTGGTCAGATTAAGTCAACATCTGGTTCTGCTAAGATTCTAGGTTTGGATCCTATAGTCAGCCCAATAAGGATTCGAGAGAAATGTGGTATTATACCTGAGCAAGAGACACCTCCAAGCTTCTTGACAGCAGAGGAATACCTCCATTTCGTATGTGATGCAAGAGGTTGCAGTACTAAGGATATAGTGTGGTGGCTGGATTTCCTGGATTTTGCGCATGAGAAGAATAAGCTTTGCAAGGACCTTTCAAGAGGAACCCGACAGAAGCTTATGTTCGCCCAGGCATTCCTACACCATCCAAAACTTGCTTTCATTGATGAACCTCTGATCAATCTTGATCCTATAATCCAGGATAAGATTAAAAAATACCTGAAGAGTAAGGTGAAGGAGGGTACGACTATATTCTTGTCTACGCATGTTCTTGAGATTGCAGAGGAGATATGTACTGACATTGCAATCATAAGCAAAGGGAAGATAATCTATTCAGGCAAGACAAAGAAGAACCTGAATAAGTTCTTTATAGACAAGGTGAACTAGATGTTTTATCTGCTCCGAAACATGATAAAAGAAGAATGGAGGCTTCATACTACCCTCATGGGCAATCTAAATTTTATGTTATTGCCTTTGCTGATGTTATTCTTTGGGGCGCTAGCAGGGTTTTTCGGTTCGATATTCAAAGAAGTATTCACTGTTGAGACATTAGTCGCAATCCCTCATGTATCTTTCTTGTTTTTTGGTATGACTGTCGGCGGTTTTGGCATATCAGGTCAAGAATTCATGAACCGGAGATTCGGTCAGATAAGCCTTTTATCATATTCATCCCGTTCATTGCCGATACCTGAGAGAAAAATATTCATGGCGACAGTGATCAAAGACATAATATATTATTTTGCGATATGGATTTTACCTTTGGTCTTGGGTTTCTTCGCATTCGAATCCATAATGTCACATTCCACCTTCTACATCTTCATCGTATCTTTATCTTCTCTTTCCATATCTTTCATGCTTGGGTTATCTTCTACCTTCTTCCTTTCCAGCCTTTATGCTAATTCCTTCTTGTCTTTTATGCTTGTCTCCATCGCAGTTGCTGTCTTCACCGCCATCTCTTATAATCTGAGGATTTTCTTTGCCACCTTGCTTGTACCCTTGAGCGCAATACAAGATGGGAATCTACTTTCAATAGCCTATATGCTCATTTTGATAACTTTCTTCATCCTCTTCTCACTTATATTTGTAAGATTCGATTTCAAGCATAATCTTGTAACGTACCATAACCAATATCCGAAAATCTCTGATTTCTTCTCTTTCACTAGATACCGTGTATTCCTATCAAAAGATTATCTTGACCTTAAAAGATCTCGCGGTGGGATTGGTAAGATAATATTCTCATATCTTGTTCCTTTAGTTTTCATATATTATTTTGTGGAATTCTTCCGTACTAATGTCATCGATACAAGCTTTGTGGTGATGTTCTCAATCTTGCTCGGCGTTTTCAGTGCTTCAATCTACACTTGGATCACTGAACATGACCTGTTTTCCCAGTATATGTTTCTGCCTGTCAGGAAATCTGACCTCATGAGATCTAAGATAATGACTTTCTTTGCCCTTAATCTTGTGTCTTACTTTGTGATCATGACATTCTCTCTGCTGATGTCTGAGATGAATTACCTTCTATTATCCTTGATCATATTCTCTGTAGTAAGTCTCTATTCACTCTCCCTCACCATATATCTGACGGGTCTGCTTCCTAGTGTCCGTTTCATGAATGCTAAGATACTGCTCGTCTATATGCTCTCTATCGTGCCCGTAATGTTGTCATTGATACTGATATATGAGTTCTTCCTGGCGCTCACATTCCCAATCCTCTTGATCATAGCTCTGGTCTCACTGGTGCTTCTCAAGCAATCTTTTCCAAGATGGGATGATGCTGATGAGCAGACATTCTGATGTGCAAATCTGACCTAGCATGAAGCACTTTTCAGTAAGAGTTAAAAAATCTTCAAGATTATTTGACATATGATAACTGATGATCATGCACATCTCGACCATGAATGGATTCTCGATAAATATGGAGACATCTCCGAATACATAGAAGCCCAGAGGAAGAATGATGTGAAGTATATCATCGCAAATTCTATGGACGTAAAAAGCTCAAAGAATTCTTTTGAGGTGGCAGACAAGCATGAGATCGTGCTTCCGGCAATCGGCCTTTATCCAGTAGATGAGCATTATAGGGAGATGAACAAAGATAAGGAGAAGGAATTTGTTCCTGACTATAAGAAGATTGATGATGACCTAGCATGGATAAAGGGTAATCTCTCAAAGGCAGTGGCATTAGGTGAAGTCGGATTGGATTATTCTAATAGTCTGTGCCACAAGGAAGCCCAGATCTATGTATTCTCTAGGTTGGTTGAACTGGCAGTATCCAAGAACATACCAATCATAATACATAGCAGGAAAGCTGAGCCTGATGTCCTTGAGATATTGGAGAAGAAGAATGCGAAAAAAGTGGTCCTTCATTGTTTTGGTGGGAATAAGAGGCTGCTTGAGGCTGCAAGATCAAGAAAATACTATTTCTCTGTGCCCACCAGCATAGTGCGAGCACAGCATTTCCAGATGATCGTCAGAGCGGTTGACATCTCGAGGATATTGACTGAGACTGACGCACCATTCATGTCCCCTTTCAAAGATGATGAGCCTAACGAGTCGAGGTTCATAAGTGAATCCCTCAATACAATCTCTCAGATAAAGAAGACCGACTTGGATGAGACCCGAAAAGTCATTTTCCAGAATTTCCAGAGGCTTTACCTCTGATGCCTCTTTTACTGTTCAACTCGTCAAGGACCTTCCTGAGCACTGTCTTGTGGTTCTTGAACACTACCTTCTCTACAAGCAGTTCGTAGTCTACGAGATCATATGCTGAATAATCGTCAGATTTCAGGTTCTCCTTCTTGACATCTCCCGTGAGCTCGAGGAGTATGAACCTGTGCTCTCCACCTTCCTTGCCCGTTATGCTCTGGAGTTCTTTAGGCCATTCATAGCTATCTATCACAGAGCTCTGGCCAATGTATTTGTAAGGTGTCCTGAAATTCGTGTGCATGAAATCCTCCACAATCTCATTCACAGGTTTCTTGTCAGAAGTCGCAATCTTCGGAAGTTCCCATTTCTCGAGCATCTTCCTTTTCAGAATGAGTATGCCATGACCCTCTTTGAATGCGATTATGAAGTATGTCTTGTTCATCATATCATATGGTCCTGTTTCCCTCTTTTTTAACTTTAACTGAAAGGATATTGAAACCTTTAAATACCAACATCACACTTCCTCTATCTATGCGCGAGCTGTCACAAACTAAGAAGCGAAAAAGGAAGACTCATGGTTCTAAGGACATGAACCTTTTGAGGATGCCCAATCTGTTATACATATTGCTAATCCTCATTGCCGTACCTCTGATATACGATCTTGTGTTCTATCGCATCGAACTCGCTGGTGAGAAAGATATGTATGATCTATCTGGAGAGTGCTCCCTATCATTATGCGATTGCCGCTGTTATCTCACGGAAGAACTGCCTGAAGTGAAAGAGAGCAAGATATGCGGAAATGACTGTTATTCGATGATGGGAATCAAGGGTTGCGAACT
>CAZJJJ010000029.1:2242-8625 GCA_964546295.1 uncultured Methanosarcinales archaeon | reverse complement strand
GGATCGTTTCGGGGAGACCGTGAAGAAGAAAGAGGACATACTCGACCTGGAAGAGCTCATCACAGGGAAGAAAGAGGCGGTCCTGAATTTCGCGGGAGTCTATTTCATGTCGCCAGAAGCAGCACGCCAGTACCTGAAGATGAAGAACAAAGCGTGGGCACGCATCATCGAGGAGAACATGAACAGCGACCTCCGCGAGAACCTCGAAGCTTTCAATGTCGACCCTCTTGGAAATAAGAAGACAGAGGATCAGGAATAGGCAGTCACTTGGTAAGTATCTCACAGCCTTCTCTGGTCACGAGCACAGAATGTTCGCTCTGCGCCACCATACCACCATCCTTGTCGAGCAAGGGTGGGAACTTGTGCAGCACGCCGAGATTATCCAGTTCCCTCAGTGCGAAATTCACTCTCGGCTTCCCGAACTCCTTATCCAAGTACCGTCTTGCGAAAGGGTAACCCTTGAACCCGATTATCCGCTGGAGCACTTTCCTGGTTATCGGGCTCCGCACAGAGGCACGGCCTTCAAGCATGAAGAGCTCAGGCTCACCCTTCTCTACAACGAACCCCGCACCATCCGTCATGAAAGGCTCTATGGCGATAGTCATGCCTTCCTCGAGAGGAATCTTCTCACCAGAATCATGATTAGGTATCTTCGGCGAGCCGTGGAGATCATTGATCCCGATGCCATGCCCTGAAAGATTCCTCACCGGCACACAGCCATACTCTTCAGCGACCTTTGCGATCTCTCTGCCGATCTCGGACGTCAATACACCTGGCTTCACCATCGTGATGGCCCGCCTCAAAGCCTCCTGGGACGCCTCAATGAGCTTCTTGAACCTGCCATCAGGACTTAAGTCAACAGATATCGCTGTATCTCCTGGCGCGCCATCCTTCATCGCGCCCAGATCCAATTTCGCAATGTGCTCCTCAGAGAACATGGTAGGATCTTCGAGCGACGCACCATAATGGGCAGCGCATTCATTGAGGGATATCTGAGCAGGGAACGCGAGATCATAACCTTTGTCAAGTATGAACTTGTCGATCCTGTCACAGACCTCTACCATGCTGGCGCCAGTCTTGATCAGATCCTTTCCGTATTCTCGTGCTTCAGCAGTGACTCTTGACGCTTCCCTTATATCGGAAAGCTCCTTATCAGTATAATCCATGCCCATAACTCAAGTCATCCTGAGTGAATATATAAAACTGATGGATGTCCACCAGCAGATATATAAATCATGGACAAGACACCTCCAGCATGCCAACTAAGAGGATTACGCTCATGATTCTGGCTGTAGTGATCGCTTCTAGTGCATTCCTGGTCCACACTCATACTGGGTTTGAGCGCAACGATTTCCTTTCGAGCGACGAGGCAGCCTTCCTGAGGAATTCCATGAGATTCGATCTTGACCTTACTAATCTCAGGGTTGAGGGAGAGAACTACCACCCTTTCTTCGGTTTTCTGGTCCAGAATATCGTACTGAGGATCACAGGCACAGACTACATACTCATGTGGACACAGAACTATGTGTTGTTTGCAGTAGTCGCTTTCCTCATGATGAGACTTTCCCTCCTTTTGACGGGAAGATACTTCGCCGCCCTCCCAGCTATAATCCTGCTGATCCTTGACCCGACATTCATAAGGGAATTCTTCATAGGTCTGAGAGTCATATACCACACCAATGTTATCCTTTCTCTAATCGCATTAATCCTTATGATAAAGTTTATCCAAGAGAGAAGGATCAGTACGCTGAGCCTATTCATAGGTGTATCTACACTGAACATACTGACCATTGAGACTGGCCAGTTCCTATATGCGATATCGCTTCTTACCATCGCGTTCTTCACCACAGACAAAGAATCATGGAGACAACCCTTCAACAGATTCAAGAGATATATCGGAGAGCATGGCAAGACCCAAAGAGACTGGCTCATCAGGGCCCTGAGCATAAATGCCGCGGTTATGACGATACTGGCCATAAGCAGATTGTATATGGGACAAAACATATTCCAACCTGGAGATACACCCACAAGGCTACTCATAGCACTTCTCACAATCATTATAGTATCTATAATCCTCAACACCTTCTCAAAGGGTGAGACAAGATACAAGACTTCTACCTATTCCCTCCTTTCAGCATCCATCATCCAGATATCAGTCCTCATAACAATATCATTATTCTCTGATTTCCCAGAGAGGGCATTGACATACCTGATACCTATTGTATTCATCACAGCCATGAGTGCCCTATACAACACGATAAGCAATCTGATCAAGAAAAATAAAGTATTGAAAGGGACGTCACTCACCACAGCATTCCTCATCATCCTGATAGGTTCAGTATACCTGCAGGCGCCTCAATTATCTGAAGAAGTAGACTCCATTAGAGAAGAGAAGATGCATCTGCAAGACTTCAGTGAGATGGTCGGTCTGTTGACTGAAGACAAGGATCATCTCTCATATTCGCTCGCGTTCAGGAGTTATAACACAAAAGATGATCTTCTGCTAGAGGATAGTTCTCTGATAGAGACAGACAAGCTGAGTATAAGAGATTCTTACACATACAAGATTGTCAATCTTCATGGGATGACAGAATTCAAGATGATCCTCGCGAAGGACATTGAGGATAGGTTCTGGGACAGAATTGATGTAGGGCTAGAATGCGAGAAAACCAATGAAACGGAATACCATAAGCTTCTTGATTGTATCGTTATCCAATGAAATCAAGCTACCTCAAGAATAGGCAGAATCGACGATCTTCTTGTTCTTCTCGATTACTTCGCGCAGAGGCGTAAGCAATGATATAAGCTCTTCGGAGATGCCCTGCTTCAGGTCGATGGAAGACAGCTTCTTGTCCTTGAAAGCCTTTTCGAGAGACTCATAATCAGCAAAAGTCGCCTTGCCGCCGTACTGCTCAGGTCGGTCTATGATGAATTCACGGCCCTCATCCTCGAGCTTCCTGAATATCACATACCGCATCATGGCAAGCAATCCGTTATCCTCGACCACACCATCAGCAGAGAACGCCTTCCCGATCTTCTTCCTTATGGCTTTTGGACTATCATCAAACTCAATCTTCGAGTTAGGATCCGAAGAGCTCATCTTGCCTCCTTCTCCGAGCCCTGGGACCATAGGATTGAGTAGGTGTATCCGCTTCTTGTATCCTACTTTCGGCAAGAACTCACGGGCGAGCATGAATATCTTGCGCTGGTCGACACCACCGAACTGTGCATCTACACCAAGATGTTCCTCATCCAGTGCTTGCAGTATTGGATACAAGAGATTGCTCATCTTAGGATTGGCCACCTGCTTCACGACCTCTGCACCAGCCTTCTGCGTGTCTCTTGTCGTGGTCAATGCAGACATCTTATACATATCGAGGGTGTACTTCTCGCTCAACTGGAAATCAGTGCCTCGCACGAACTCAAGCTTATCCAAAGGCACACCTATGCGCTTGAGGATCTCTTTTATTATGAATTCATAATACTCAGTCCTGCGCTCAAGCAGCTCCCATGTGCTCTTCATGTTGTCAAGGTAGGCATGCATGTCCGCGATAAGTATCTTCACATGGGTACCAGCCCTCAAGAAATCGGCGATCTTATACATCGGCACGAAATAACCCAGATGAGGCCTTCCCGTAGGAGCAGTCCCCCAGTACACCTTAAGATCACGCTCAGACAGTAATGCTCTCAGCTCGTCCTCTCCTACAATCTCTTGGAGGTTCCGTGTGATGATATTGAATCTTTCCTCAGCGTCCATCTTATCACTTCCATCATGCAGTATTCCCGCATCATTTTTATAAGTTTCTTCGCCTCAGCCCTTATACTCTGATTCTAAGGTGTTATAGAAGTCCCTATGCCCAGGTATGTTTCCTAATGAAAGCTCAGGCTGGCTGCTTCCTGCTGTGAACACTATAACATTACCGTTCTTGTATACCTTGTTGAGCAAGCCCTGTCTGACACTCAGATGATCAAACCTGTTGAAGAGCACAGTGGTCCGTGTCCTGAAGAATACGCCTACATCCGAGCACACACGATACGGCTGTATGATGAACGTCTTCCTGCGTACATAAAGACGTACAAACGGTATAGTGATTGGCAGTAACACTACCAAAGGCAAGAATAAAACAGAGACAAGGACGAGCACAGTGGTAGGATTGGCGGGCGATGGTTTCACGCTCTTGACGACCTCATCCATCTTCTTGGATGTTATCCTACTCCGTTTCCCCTTCATAGGATTGTTGAGGAGAATGTGGTCTATCTTCTCATGCAGCTCACCGACCTCGGCCAAGTAATTCACAGAAAAGCTGTTAGACATCACCGTCTGGTTGCCTTTGCCATCAGTTATGGCCATCTCGCCTGCGACATTGAACTTGGCAGTACCCTTGTCAGAGAACGGGTATCGTATCGTCACCAGGTCCTTGATATTGCAGAATAACGCATAATCGTGCTTCTCGATGATGATGCCTCGTGAGAACATGACATGATCCTTGAAAAGATGAAGCCGTGCACGTCTATAGAAAATGTCCTGATATACATAGAGCAGAGCGAAAGCCACAAGATAAGCAGGGATGTATGCGAGGAACCAGCCATTAATCACCAGACCAAGCACGAGTGATGTGATAGCCAACAAATCAGTGAATATGATGATATAGATGTTTTTCATGCACATGTTCCAGAATGAGAATGATGGCTTGTACTCTTCTACTCTCTTAGAACCGGACAATCCTAGTTTCTTCCTCAAAGAGCTCTCAAGCTTCTCGTCCTTTTTTATGTGCTTGAACACTATGCTCTCGCCGCCACCGATTGTACTGAAGTGGATGTTGAACGTCCCGAACAGCTTATCGATGATGCTTTCGCTAGTCTGCATCAGAGTGATCTTGTCTATACTGTACTCAGTGTTCTTCGCAGTCAGGAAAGAGAAATCTCGTTCTATGCTCGACCTGTTTATCTTGAACTTGGTGAACATGACCATTATCATTATGCCAGCGGCCTCGAAGGCCAGTATTCCGAAGAGTATCAGGAAAGCCATGGGCGCGATAAGGAAAGCTCCTGTCGCTGCCATAGGAGGCTCCACCCCTGGAAGAAGGCTTGCTACAAGAATGCCGATCTCGATGAGGAAGAAAGCCAGCACCGTGGTCACTAATGTGGGCAAGAGCGCTCTCTTTGCCTCCATCCTAAGCTCTTTAGTGAAACTGTCGCCCGAGAGCTTCTTCGAAGTCTTGATATGCACCGATGCCTTCTCGTTCTTGTGGGAAGACTTATCCTTTTTGCCAGCACTCTTAGCGGGTTCTGATGAAGATGTGAGCAATGACTCAGTCTTCTCTATTAGCTTGTCAAGCTCATGCTTGAGCTTCCTTCCGTTAGGCATGTTCTTGAAATGTATCTCATTCCCAGATCCCTGAGAGCTCAGCTTGACATCATGTATATCTAGTATCTTCTCAAAGAAACTCTGGGTTGTCTCAGTATCAGATAGGTTCTCGATCGGTATGAGTGAATAATTGCGTGTCATGAATCCGTCATAGTACTCAAGGAGGTCCTCATAGAGATAGTATACACGCCTCATGTTGTTGATGACGCGCAAGACCAGCACAGCAAGGACGATGAGAAATACAAGTATGCCGAGCAGGGCCACGAGAAGTACTGTGCCAGCCTCCTGCACTGCTGCTATGATCGATGCCAAGGGAAGGAATAATGCAAAGAAGCCCAGTGAGACGAGCATCGAGAGATTCTCTAGGATTACGCCCGCCAGAGAAGGCTTCTCTCTCATGATCCGTTTCTTTCGGGTGAGCACAAAACCATTATCGACCATGAGCTTCTCGACCCGCGAATATGCTTTCCTTGGGTGTCGTATGGAAGAGAGATAGATCTCGACCTGTGAACTGCCTGCTGCCTTTATCTTCAGATTGCCTGTCTTGAAGAGCCTGGTCTCGATGAATGGCAGATTGAGCCATACCTGTGTGATGTTACGTACGACCAGCTCAGTCTCGTGTTCAGTGAAGAAGCCGCCTTTCCGGATTATGAGCCTCTTATCTTGCAGCTCATACTCCTCCTTCTTGAAACGCACAGAACGGTAAGCGAAATAGATCAGGTTCGATAATATGAAGACAGGAACTGCAAGAAGCCCTTGCAGGAACACACCAATCACAAGGGATGCCACAAGCACAGCCGACATCACCAGCAAAGATACTATCAGAAATATCAGAAACCTATAATATACGAATACCTTCTTCTCAGGCTTCATGATCGATGGCATGGCCATTACACAGGAAGACTGCTTTAAAAGGCTTCCGAAATTAGAAGGTGTGGCATGATTGTCTGGAAAGACAGCATCAGGTCAAAATTCCTTGCAAAAGTTTCAAAGGAGTGCGTTGCTAGGGGAGGCT
>CAZJJJ010000029.1:0-2142 GCA_964546295.1 uncultured Methanosarcinales archaeon | reverse complement strand
GGAAAGCAGCACCTTGTTCCAAACAATAGAGAATTTTGAAGCTGTTTCCAGAAATGTGAAATCATGCCACAACTCAGAGAAGAAAACTGCCAAGATAGCATGCTCATAACATGTCCTTATTCTCAAGCTTCATCAGTGCTCGCCGTAGAGCGATCCTAGTCCCATCGACACGGTTCTCGCGACCATTGCTCATCACACCGATCGCCCCTTCCTGTGCACCGAGATCCTCCTTCTCGGAAAGCCCAAGCTCAAAGAATGCTTCTGTTATGTTCTTGTCCTCGTTCAGGATCTTATCTATCACGCGCCTAGGATACTCATAACCGCCAGAAAGTGCGACGACAAAATCATGGCCATCATACAATGCACATGCACAGAAATTCATGTATCCGGAATGTGTGTGCGGTATCTCGCATATCCCATCCTCTAGTCCTATGGAGAGGTCTGGTCTGCTTTTCATGTATGCCATCCTCGCCCTGTTCTTGGCGCCAGAGATTATCTCATCAAAACCTATAGGCTGTTCCGGGACATCGGATGATGCTTTGATTGGCATCACATCACGGGTGTGGAAGAGTTCAGGGAACTCGTCGAGCGTCTCTTTCACCGCATTGACTTTTGTCTGGTTCGTGCTGCCCAGGACAACAATCTTATACACTGTTACCACCCTTGCCTTTGAGCTTCTTACGCCCTCTGTTCTCCACCTGTTCCAACCTATCAAGCACATCAGCTGAACCAGTGTAAGAATCCTTGTATGCATCTGCAAAGGCCTCAAAAGATCTTTCACATATGTCAGGATGCCCGCTTTCCAACGCCTTTTTCAGCAGATGGATGTCGACAGCCTTGTCCTCAATCTTGTCAGAGAAGAGACTCAACCCAAAATCGATGAGGAAAAGCTTGGCGCCCGACCTGATCATATTAGAGGTGGTGAGGTCACCATGCACGATGTCATTGGAGTGCATCATCGAGGCAAGCCTCGCTGTCTTCTGCATCAGGCCCTTCAGGTTCCTTGAGCTCAGAACATCCTTGAGCTTCTCACCATCAACCCTCTCCATGATGATAAAGATGTCAGAAGGTCCGAGCGCAATGCCTTCGGGCATAGTACCATACACTCTCTTCCCATCGGAATGGCATATAAGTCTCGGCACATCAGCAATCCCTGAGAGCTTCTCCAAAACTTTTACCTCACGCCTGGTCCTGCGAGCACGTAATGAGATGTCCAGATCAGGATGCCGATAGCCTTTCGGGACTCTCTTTTTCACGATATGCCCTTTCTCAGAATAAAGGACAGCTTCTGCACCTTGAGATATCATATCCATAGTGCAGTCTACCGAGGAAGAATATAAAAAGGTTTCTTGGAGAAAAACTCAGAAATCAATATATCACTCAGAAACTGCAGGTGCAGGTTCTGTCGCAGACTCAGAAGCAGTGGCGGACGCAGCGGGCTTCATGGAATCTCGCTTCTCCTTCAGCTTCTCTGCTGCATGGTCGTAATACTTCTTGTCCACAGTGGTGAGCCTGGTGACTTTCGTCTTAGGATTCTCTTCAAGCTTGAATGACCTTATGGATATCATGCGTACCGGGTATATGTAACCGACGACACGCTTCACATCCTTGACAATCTTATCGTTCAAGACCTCATCTATGAACTGTCCATAGGTGACCTTCATTATCCTGGATGCGAACGCATACCTGGCGACATGCCTCATCGCTGTCAGGGTAGGATTGCTAGCATTCGAGCGTGTCAGGATCATAGGCTTCACGCGTACAAGCTTCCCATCCTTTGTCTTGCACACAAAAGAATCATCTATCTTATCCCTTCTCCGCTTCACGAGCCTCTTCACGCCAGAAGGATTCATCGCATAAGAATGCACATCAGTGATACCTGTATTATCCTTGACTTCCCTGACCTTCAGCTTTACAGTGACATTCTGTTTCTTGATGCTGCGGTTCAGGCTCATCAGGCTCGTGCTGATAGTCCTTCCGATCATGTCATCAGGAGATGCTGCTTGGGTCTCACCGACCTCTGCATCATTGAAGACCTTAGGCGCTACAATCTTATACCAGCTCTTCTTCTTTCCTGTCTTGGAAACGATTTTTCTAGCCATATCAACCTTGAGAACAGCAGTTTATTTAAAAAGTTTTCTG
>CAZJJJ010000028.1:0-8803 GCA_964546295.1 uncultured Methanosarcinales archaeon | reverse complement strand
CAAAGCCAGGGAATGCAGGATTCACGGACCAGGAAAGGCAGAAGTTCACAGAGCTACTTGAGAGCGGCTTCATAGACACCTTCAGGCATTTCCATCCTGAGAAGAAGGACGCATATACCTGGTGGAGCTATATGTTCAATGCTAGGGCAAAGAATGTAGGATGGCGTCTCGACTATTTCTGCGTCTCAGAGAGCTTCAGGAACAATCTCAAGAGAGCAGAGATACTGAGTGATGTGATGGGCTCAGACCATTGCCCAATAGTCCTCGAGATAGACATCTGAGAACCTGAAAAAGCAGATCATTCTCACTCATAACATGAAAGGAGGAGACCAAATGAAGATAGTATTCGTATGTACAGGAAACATATTCAGGAGCATGAGCGCAGAATACTGCGCGAAGAAAGTAGCACAGGACATGGGCATGGAGCTTGAGATCAGCTCTGCAGGTACCATGGCGACCCCACAATCACCCGATCCGGTGACATTAGAGACGCTAAAGAGCTTTGGTGTGGCAGAGATCACACATAAGCAGACAAAGCTCTCCAAGGACCTCATAGAAAAGAACGACCTTGTCATAGCCATGGGAATTGACCATAAGGAATTCATTAAGGAGAGATTCGGTGTGGATGTGCCACTGTTCAATGAGCTGGCGAATGGAAAATCAGAAGGTGTGCTTGACATCCATGAGAATGTCGAGGACTGGCTTGAGCACAGGGAAGCGACCGAGAACCACATAATAGAGACAGTAACTCATATCTACGAATCGATGCCAGGACTGCTCAGTAATCTCAAGGGTAGAAAACCTTAAAGATATACGCTAGAAACCTTATCTCAATGTTGGTTGCAGATACATCCAGAAAACCAGAAAGCTATGATATGGAACCTTTTAAGGGACATCCTGGAGTATACATCTTATCTCCTGCAGGACAGAATGATGAAGAACCACATATAATTTTCTACAAGAGACTTCATGAGATATTTGATAGGTACTCTTTCTCACGTGAAGAGGCTGAAGCAAGACAGGAGATATATGAAGAACTCAGGTATGTGGATTTTTTCCATCCTGAGACAAGATTTGGGATATATGAGATCACAGAAGGAGAAGGTAGATTCTCAATAGATTCCTTGATGCCTAGACTTAGTAATGATATAAGAACTCTCAGACGGAAGAAAATGAGAAAGATGATGCTGGAAAAGGTGGAGATAGGTATTGGGGTATTGAAAGATTTTGACAGGAAGATGCATCCTGATGTTGGCGTATATAATTGGGGCATCGACGGAAAAGAGCCTTATTTCCTTGACATGGAGGTAATCCTCAACTCAGATTATATGAGAAAGGAGAGTATAGATAATATCGTCAGAGAACAACTGGGATTCGAAAGAGTCCAGTGAGCTCACTCACTATCCTCTTTCTTTTTCTTGGGGCGCCAGAGTCTTGTTATCTTCTCATCCTTCCCAAGAAGCTTTGATATACGCTTAGGGAATACTTTTGTGAGCTCTCGTGACTTATGCTGGAGGTCTGCCAGGCCTTTCGTGATGTTCTTTGTGAGCTTGTCATAAAGGCTCTCATCAAGGTATATCAGCCCCTCAGAAATCCTCTTGTAGGCAGGACTGCCGTCCATGGCAAGCACTATATAGCCACGTTTTCCACCAAATAATGCAGAATATGTATCCATGCCTGCCTGTACCCTTCTGTAGTCCGCATAATAGACCCCTCCCGCCTTACTGCTTGGGTCAAGGAGAAGCAGTTCATCGCCGCTCACTCCGAGGCATACAGAGTAATGTGCCTTCTTCGCCTCTGAAAAGAGATAGGACTTCTTATAATCCACGATGACCAGAGCCTCCTCGTCGAGCCAGTGCAAGAGCTCAGTCCTAAGGTCGGAGATATGGTCTGCGTCTATCCAGACTCCTCTGATCTTACCTTGTGTAAGCTTTGAGGCCACATTTATTAGGGATTGTGGTGTGGTGCCCGCGGGTTCGCCTTGCTTTGACACCTGTGTCTTGGCCTTCTCGCCAATCTCGTGCTGTGAATGCTCGAAGCCGAACATCTTCAGCACCATTGATAATGATGCTGGACCGCAATAGCTAGGATCCTGTGCCACATAACGGTTCTTGATATCCTCAAGACGTTCCAGAACGGTCCTTGTACGCCTGAAAGACACACCTGACATGAGCTTTGAGTAAGGTATGAAATCAAGACCATCCTTGCCTTCTGCCACGACACCACATATGTGCATCCTCTGGACCTTCTTCTCTGAGCCATCAATGATGAGATACTGGCCTGGTCTGAGTATGCCTGCCTGTCGCATATATAAGCCTTTTCCAGCCTCGAGCACTATATCTTTCGTGGCCATGAAGACCAGCAGCAGTATCAATACTAGGAATGGGAATGTGAAAGTCCCTAAGAATCCAAGCAGAGAGCTCACATCATAGCCAGCGATATGGAATGTCGTGCTCCCTGTCGAGAATAGGACGAAGATAGCTATGAGCCAGTATGCCACAGTATAGAGATGTTTCTGTCCATAGTTCTCTATCAGGCTCTTCAGCCCACTGGTCCGCATGCCAAGGTCTATGAGCAGCATCACAAGTCTTGTAAGCATTATTGTGAGAAGCGAGAGCAGGACTATGGTGACCAGATCAGGCAAGATGTCCAGGATCTCTGCGAGTGTGGCGAGCTCAATGCCTATATTGAGAAGGCCAAGGAGTACCACTATGATGATAGAGAAGGTTATGCTGAATGATATAGGTCCTATGGCAGGTCTCTCCAATGAAACCCCGAACCGTCTCCTGTGGACAGCCACAGCGATCTTCTCCACAAGCTTGGCGATAGGTACGCCTGCCAAGAGAAGTGCCAAGACTATGATCAGTTCAGTTGTCATATATGAAGGAGGTATTAATGAATATTTAAAAGATACTCTTGATTTGGAACAGGTGTTAGATTTTAATATACGAGGAGACCACTCTGCGATATGGATTATAGGATCAGAGAGATGGAAGCCCACGATCTCAGTGATGTGGAGAGCATAATGTATAGGTCATTCTCACCACAGAATTATGATGATGGCTATATGGAACAGCTCAGATGGCTCATAGAGAACCAAGAGAGCCGTTATCTCCTGTGCGCCGAAGGTCACGAGGTAGCAGGCTTCATCCATGGGGACCATACTGGCGAGATAGAGTATATCGCTGTTGATGAGGACTACAGACGCGAAGGGATAGGGAAGAGGTTAGCGCTCAGCCTCCTGAGAAGGTTCAAAGAAGATGGATTAGAACGTGCAATACTTACACCTACGGGTAATTCAGAGAAGATCCATGCGAGGATAGGGTTCCATAGATGTGGCAATGGTAGGATGGTGGCCTATATAGATGAGCTGTTGGAAGATTCTGATGAAAGAAGTGTATGAATGAACAAGAAATCTATGGACATGCGATAAAGATTTAAGAGTGTGATTAAGATATCATATATAATGACTGATAATGATGAGGATGCCAAGAGAATCCTCGAAAAAATAGGCATGTCTACAAACAACATCTCAAAGGTGGACACATATGCTAATACTCTTCTAAAGGTAGAGACTGAAAAAAAGACTCTTTTCCTGAAGATATACGATGACGATAAGAAAGCCAAGGTTGGATACAAGCTCGCGCACCTATACCCTCTCTTGTCCAGCAAAGGCATAGCAGTGCCAGAAGTGTTGAGATATGATGACAGCAAAGAGCTCATTCAGAGGCCATATCTCATCATGACAGCCGTCCAAGGCAGGATGCTCTCTGATGCTATTGCTGATATGGGACCAGCTGAAGAGATTTCATTCTTCGGAAAGCTTGGGAATATGACTGCCAGGCTACATTCCATAACTTATGACAGGTTCGGCGAGACTATCGATGGCAATGAAGTTGGAGGATATATTGAAGCCAATGACAAGGGGCCATTCACGACATGGAAAGACATGCACAAGGAGATAATCAATTATCGTCTGAACATCTTTAAGGACTCGCCGTTTGGAGACCTGATCAATCCGATATCCTCATGGTTTGAAGAGAATTCTGGACTTATTGACTATGGCATAGTCCCAAGACTGCTCCACATAGATCTGAACCAGAAGAACATTTTCGTCAAGGATAATGAGGTCTCAGGCATAATAGACCTTGATGGAGCATTCATAGGACATAATGAGGAAGAACTCATGAGGATTGAAGGTGCGAACTTCTCTAGTGATGAAGAGCTTAGACAATCCTTTCTCAAAGGATACGAGCAGATAATAAGACTTGACGATGGTTATGAGAAAAGGAGACGATATTACTATCTTTCAAGGTTGCTTGTGCACATTGGCTGCATGATACGCTTTGGAGATGAATATACAAATATCAGCAAAGAAGAGAAAGTTCTGAGGAAGGAGATCAACAGCATATTGAGCAACGGAGAGGTTGATTTCGACAAGAACAAGAAGAATGCATGAGAACCTTCACGACTTTTTCTCATATTCTGACTTGAGCTTCGAGAATACCAGCATGTCCCTGAAAGCCTTGAGATGGTCATTATAAGAGCATTCTCGCAGTTTCCCCTCATACTGATATCCGCACTTCTTAGCAACACCTATAGAAGCCTGATTCTCCTCATCACACCATAGCTCAACCCTATTGAGCTTCATGCGTTCGAACGCATCCCTTTCTAGGATCCTGAGCGCTTCGGTCATGTAGCCTTTCCTGGTATGAGAGGATGAGAGCCAATATCCGACCTCTGCAGACTTGTGCTTCTCATCGATATCGAAGATCGCTATGTTGCCTATGTACTCATTCTTGAAGAATATGCCATACTCAACTTTTTTGCCTTTCTTAGTCTCCTCTTCCTTGTCGAAGAGGTATTTCAGGGTATCTTCAATCTTTCGTGTGGCATTTGGCCATGGGAACCAAGGATCCAGATGCTCACGTTCCTCATCAACCTTCTTGAAGATGGTCTTTGCCATCTTAAGGTCCGGTTTTGTCCTTTTCAGGACCAACCTCTCACCTTTGAGCTGGTTCTTGAACTTCATCGCCATGCTTCCACTTATCTGGTTTTTGAGATTTGTGTATATATATTTTGCTGTGTTTGTGGTAAATCACTTCTTCTTGGCCAGTATCCACAAGTGCCTCTCCTTCCTGTTGTCCTCTGCAGCGAGCAGCATTTCAAAACCAGAATCCTGAACAATCTTCTTGTTCTTTGAGACGCCATAAGAGCTCCATGCCATCTTCGCCCCTGCAAAATCCTCCTCGTAATCACACTTCATAGGGTCTGTCCCTAAGGTGATCAAGATCAATCCTTGCTTCTTCAGCAGAGAATGCATGTGTTCCAATAATCTCCTATGCTCTGTCCTAGGAATATGAAATATCGCATAAAAAGAAACAATAGCATCATATCTGCATTTCGTAGCTTCAGAAAAAAAATCGCCGACAATGTATCTAGCACCCTTGACATTCTTCCTAGCCTTCTCAATATGTTTCTCAGAGATATCGACACCTGTGACCGAAAACCCGTTATCTGCAAAATACCTATCATAAGGCAACCCGACACCACAACCGAGATCAAGGATCTTAGAGCCTGGATTCAGTCTAGAGATCAATTCGTCACATAAGGCCTTCTCAAGGTTTTCTGGTGTTTTACCATCTCTTGCATAAGTAATGTCATAATGGCCTTTCTCATATCCGTCCCTCACCACATCCCTCATCTTCTCTGGCATATGGCTATATGCGTTCATGGGTTTATAACTATTTTGGAAGTCTCTGAATAACTAGAAGACCGGTGTAGCATTTTCGGAGAAAATGCGCCCACCGGGATTCCCTAAGCGATAGCGTGGGTCCCAAAAACTTTGTTTTTGTGGACTTCGAATACCAAGAAGCAGTTTTAGAATAAAAATGCGCCCACCGGGATTGCAATGAGCTCGCGAATTGCTGCCAGAAGAACATTTCTTCTGAGCACTGAGAAGACCGGTGTAGCATTTTCGGAGAAAATGCGCCCACCGGGATTCGAACCCGGATCGCCGGCTTGGAAGGCCGGAATACTAGCCATTGTACTATAGACGCAATGAACAATCTCGATTAATTAAGAGTTGTTTATAAAATTAACTGGAATCCTTGCCCAAATTCTCCTTCTTGAAAAGGACATGATTCATGTATAGTATCGAGAATACAGCTATTATCCAAGTATTGGCGAGCAAGCCGAACCATAGGACGAGAAGGCTAGCCTCAATGAGATATGTCAATATGGAGAGTATGATGATGGGGAGCACAAGCTGTCTCACAAGAGTCAGCCATAAGGCATTGAATGGCATCTTCAGCCCTTTCAATATGGAAGCTGTCTGAGAGTATAGCATGAACCCGAAGAAGGAGAATGCCATCACACGCAGGAAGTCTACACCTATGCTGATGACTTCAGGATTATCAGCGAAAAGAGACATCATAGGGCGAGCAAATATTAGAGTGAGGAGACCTCCTATGACAGCCATATAGAGCCCATATCTCTGAGCAAGCATTCTGGCCTCTCTGACACGGTCCAGTCGTCTTGCTCCATTATTCTGTCCAACTATCGAGACAAGTGCCATGTTCAAGCCTATAGCAGGCAAGACAGCAATCTGCTCGACACGTATGGCTATGCCGAAAGCAGCAACCGCATCAGTCCCATATGAACTCACGAAAAAGGTTATTATGAACATACCCAATGCAATTGTCATCATGTTCAGGCTGGCAGGAAAACCCTGTCCTGTTATCTCAAGATACACCCTTTTCAAAGGAATCAGTCTCTTGAAGGCTAGAGGTGTCCATATCTTAGTCTTCCTGACCCTTGAATAGATGTAGATACAGCCTAATAACTGCACCAGGACCGTGGAGAATGCGATTCCTGAAAGCCCCATCGCAGGTATGAACATGAACCCAAACAGGAACATAGGGTTGAGGATGATGTTGAGCAAAAAACCTACAATGAGCATGTTCCTGAACGACTTCGTATCACCTTGAGCTATCAAGGAAGAGTTTCCTGTCTGGAGAATTAGGAAAAGTGGTGCACCCATGAGGATAGTGTTCATGTACGCCAATGCCATGGAAAGGTATTCGCCTTCTGCGCCCAATAGATTGAAAGCAAAAGGAGTAAGAAATAACCCTATTATGGATATGGATACGCCCAATATGAATGAGAAAGAGAGCCCTTGATGAACATAGCTTCTTGCCTTCTTCAGGTTTTTCTCACCCAATGCATTGGATATCAGTGCCGTAGAACCTTGTGATATGCCAGAGCCTACAGCAATCATTATGAAGAATATGGGAAATGATATGGATAATGCAGCTAGCGCCTCAGTGGAGACCATGCCTGCATAGAAAGTGTCAACCACATTATACATAGTATTGAAGAAGAATCCTATGCTAGCAGGTAACGCAATAGACCGTATGTGACTTCTCATGCTGCCCTTTGAAAGATTCATGGGTCAAATGCACCCAACTGCTTTATAAAGGTATTGTTCAATTCCACACAAAGAAAATCTATTTTTTTCAATAATTTTAAAAGCAGAAGACCCATAAAAAGACAGGATGGGAGCGCTTGAGATACTCACCATATTCGTAATTCTAATGGTCATAGGCATACTTCTCAGCCTGATATCAAGCAAGATAGGCATGTCGAATGTCCTTACCCTCATCCTAGCTGGCCTAATCATGGGCGCAGTCAACGACAGGCTCGGCCTAGTCGGCTTTGATGAGACAGCACTTCTGACCATAGCGATTCTTGCGCTTGTCCTCATTGTATTTGATGGAAGCAGCAGGTTCAAGGCCAAGAGTGTCGAGGACGTGAGCGTTCCGGCAATCAAGCTCATACTATGGCTGATGCTGGTCAATCTGGTGATATTGACAGGACCTGTGGCCTTCCTCTTCTACGAAGGATTCGGATGGATCAATCTGTTATTCGGAGCTATCTTCAGCGTCATGATAGCGGCTACAGACCCAGTCAGCATATTCATCATGATCAAGAAGAAGAGCAATAGGGTGCTGGAATTCCTCAGGGTCGAAGCGATACTCAACACACCTATAACAATACTTATCCCTCTGCTGATCATAGACATAATGAACGATATAGGAGAGACAAGGATTGAGCTGTTCAGCATGTATCTCTCACAGTTCCTCCTCCAGGTCGTTGTAGGGATAGGTACAGGCATATTCGTGGGCATGCTGTTCTTCAGGGCCATGAAGAAGGTATACTCTGATGAGATCAGTCCATTAGCCATGATAACCGCTGCGCTCCTTGCCTACATAATGTCAGAGAACCTGGATGGCTCAGGAATTCTTGCTGTGGCTGTCCTCGGCTTCGTGTTCGGCCAAACATATGTGAAGCAGAAAAGTACATTGAGAGACTTCAACTCCATGGTCTCGAACAGCCTAGAGATTCTTGTATTCCTACTCCTCGGCTTCATAATATCTCTGGAGATAAGTTTCATGTTCATGAGCCTCTCAATATTCATATTCATGCTCATGATGCTTGCCAGGTGGATTGCAATGAATATGGCACTCAGAAAACACGATTTTACCAGACGGGAGAAGATCTTCATGACACTGAGCATGCCTAAAGGCTTAGCGACAGCGGTATTGGTGTTCAGTCTGAGCATAATGGAAGTTCCTGGGATTGATATCATAGTCAACCTAGTGGTCATGGTAATGATACTGAGCCTCCTGACAAGCACCATACTCAACTATTTCAGTC
Source organism: uncultured Methanosarcinales archaeon (assembly GCA_964546295.1). GTDB lineage: Archaea > Nanobdellota > Nanobdellia > Woesearchaeales > CAZJJJ01 > CAZJJJ01. The sequence continues at coordinate 85 of CAZJJJ010000028.1, read as the reverse complement.
AGACATTCATAAGATCCAAGCTTGTGGAGACAGAATCAAACGAGACAGAGAAAGAGAAACCGAAAAAGAAGACAACAAAAGGACG
>CAZJJJ010000027.1:0-9025 GCA_964546295.1 uncultured Methanosarcinales archaeon | reverse complement strand
AGAAGTGGAACGCCGCAGCCCGGATTTGAACCGGGATATCCGTGAGGAAACTGGTTATTTCGGAAACGAAACCCATCAAACAGGTCCGATTTCGTTCGAGACCAGCGCAATACCAGATTATGCGACTGCGGCATGAGTGCAATGAATGCCAAAGGAGCGACCGACAAACCCAACCTGGCACATAAACAAAGGCATTCATGTAATCAGACAAGAGAGCTCACGTGTTCTGTCTTCTGCACCGTGATGACATTATCCACATAACTCTCTATCTTTGCCTCGTGGCTGACGATAATTACCTGCGATATATTAAGCTTTCCCAAGACATCACGGAGCCTGTCCAACTGCTCACTAGAAAACCCATCAGTAGGCTCATCAAGCATGATCAGGTCGCGTGTCTTGATACTATCTATGCAATCATTGATGACTTTATTTAATGCGAGCCGATAGGCCAATGCACAGCTTGTCTTCTCTCCTCCGGAAAGGTCATCCAGACCAATCTCATACCCGTTCTGTTCGACTATCGGCGTGAATTCTTCATCCAATCTCACAGATATCACTTCATCCTCTATCATTATATTGAACCACTCCCTGAAAAGCTCATCAAATTCGTTGAATATCCTGGACATCACGCTCCTCTCCATCAGCATGGTCATACCAGAGAAATAATCAGTAAGCCAAGTTCTGAGCTCGAGCATCTTCTCCATCTTCTCCTTGATCTCTCTCTTGGATAATATCTCCTCATCTAGCTCATCTTTCGATTTCATAAGAGAATCTCTGCGTGAAAGCATTGATGTCTTCTGCATCATCAGCTCTTTCTCCTGCGACCTTGCTTTTTCAATCTCCTCCTTGAGTCTGGTCATCTCCGAACCCACATCCTTCATGGAATTTATCTTCTTCTCTGAGACCTGGGTTTGGTCCTTTACTGACTTAAGGTTCTCTCTGGCTGAGGCAAGTTCACTTTCGTACTTCTTCCGGTTCTCATCCATATACTCAAGCTCTCGCGCAATAGCTATCCTATCCGAGACATCCTTGTGTCGTTTTTGGAGTGATTCTAGCTCTTTTGTAAGCTCATCCAATCTTTCTTTTGGTACGATGTCATTCTTCATCCGTTCATACTTCGACTTCAATTCTTCCAACTTGTTACGCTTGCTATCGAATTCTCTCATAGACTCTTCAAGATGAGTAAGCTCTGCACGCTCTTTCTCAAGCTGGCGTTCTTTATCATAGAGTTTCTTGAGATTATCTTTTGATTTGGTCAGGCGATCAGAGTAGCCTTCTACACTCTGCTCAATCTCCTTTTTCTTCGACTCTATCGACTTGATTTCCTGTTTCTGTTTCTTGATTATATCTTTCTTGTAATCTTCTGTAACTTCCTGATGGCACGTTGGACAATCCGATAATTCAGACACATCATCAATAACCTTCTTGGCATTATTATGATTGACCCCGCACTCCGCAAGTTGATTATTAAGGTCAGCAAGTATCTTTTCGATCTTCTCTATATCCTTCTCGATGGAATCTTTCTGCCTGAGTGCCACCTCAAAGCTCTTTATCTGTTGCTTTTTAGCATATATCTCTTTTTCGAGCTTCTTCTTGGAAGATGTCTCTCCCTCCAATCTCTTTATCTCCTCCTTATGATCAGCCATTCTTTGTGCAATCAACGCATTCTTCTCTTTTGAGGATTCTAATGCAGTGCGTTTTTTTTCTATCTCCTGAGCCAATGACTCCAATATCTCTTCAGAGGCTTCAACAGCTGGCATCTTTTCCCTCTTCTTCGATATTTCTTCGTTTATCTTACTGATATCCTTCTCCAGTCGGGTTATCCTTTCCTCGACAGAAGAATGCTCTTTCTTCAGGTATTCAAGATTCTTCTTCTCTTCGAATAGGGCTTGATTTCTCGTCTCGACGTCCTTCAGATTATCAGATAATGTGCCCATCCTCGCTATCGAATCTTTGATCTTTGGAGCTAGAGATTTTGCCTCACGAGTGACTTCATTGATCTCAGACACAAGTCTTTTCCTTTGCTTGGATTTCTCAGGCAGATCTTGTATCCTCCCTTCCATACGTCCCAGATTCTCTCGCATGCTTCTCGTTATTATCTGAAGATTCTCTCGTACACGTTTGTATCTGTCTATATTGAAGACACGTCGCAATGTATCCAGACGCTCTTCATTGTCAGAGAATAGGATCTTATTCATGTCTGCTTGAGGAGTATAGACAGTGTACCTATATACCATGTCTCGACTCTTTGAGATAAGTGATGGTGGATATCCCAATATATCTAGAATCTTCGATTTGAGCTCTACAGGAGTACCCTCAAACTTCTGCCTGTCCACAGAAACGAAACCTGATTCCTGCTTGATTGTCTTCGCAGTCCTCTTGAGTCTGCGTTGGACTACTATCTCCTTTCGATCACCGACAATGAACTTAAGTTCTACAAGACCCTCGTCAGCACCGTTCCTCAGCATGGATGAGCCAGAGATGTCCCCTCTCTTTATGCCGAATAATGCAAATTCTATCGCCAATAGTATGGTAGATTTCCCAGAGCCTATATCGCCCGACAATAAGATGCTGCCTTCTGGAAAATCTATCTTCTCGTTGACATAAGAACGTATGTTCCACAGTTTGACATAGACCAGTCTCATCTGAAGCGAGGGTTAGATGTGCTGTTTTTATTGTTTTCTGTTGGCGTTCAGGCCATAATTCCAATCGAACCAGAGCCATGCGAAGACAAAAGGGTAGGCCAAGAGAAGAGTGAACATAGTCGAGTAGAATGCCATCCGTACCACTTCCTGATCTCCAAGTACCGTGAAGGATAGGTTGATAAGGCTCACAATGAACATCGACACAGTGAATATCCAGATGTGCCTATCAAATATTCTGGGCTCTTTAGGGAAAGTCCTGTATATGAGATACATTATGCCGAAACTCATTGCAGGAGGGAAAAGTACCCCGAAAAGAAGCACAAAAATGAGGAAAACCATATTTCCTTCAAACCTGGAAAAGGAAGACACGCTTTTCACAATCCACTGTGAGAACGAGGCATCATCCGATGATTTTCTCTTTGAGGCTGCCTTACCAGACGCTCGGCCAGACGTCTTCTTAGACCTTGTGGCAGAACCATTCTTACCGTTCACTTTCTGCGAGCCTTTAGTCACCATATGATGTTTTCGGTTGAATACATTTATTTAATTTTTGATTTCATGCCTTTAAGCTAATAGCAGTTTCAAAAGATTTAAATACCTACTTTCCGTAAAGTGAGATAGTGATAGATGTGTTTTTGGCAGAAGATATCATGACAAAGAAGGTTGAGACCGTCTCTGGAACAGCTTCAATCAAGAGCATCACAGATAAGATGGCAAAGAAGCACATAAGTTCTGTGATTGTACTAGGAGACGACAAGAAACCTAAAGGCATCATATCAGAGAAGGATTTCATAAAGAAGGTGCTGGCCCGGACCCAGAAAAAGAACCAGAAAGCAAAAGACATAATGTCATCACCCATACTTTCCATAAGTCCTAAAGAATCAGTGAATAATGCAGCAAAAATGATGAGAGAGAATGGAATACGTCATCTTCTAGTCACTGATGAGGGTTCTATGAAAGGCATAATAACAGAAACGGATGTGCTCAGTGGAGAGACGGAATACATAAAAGCACACCAATTCCTTCAGAATCTTATAATGGCCTTATTCATCACCATACTTCTCCTTTTTGTGATAGTTTTTAGGGTCAGCCCATAGGTCCCGGCTACAGAAAATATATAAATGCTTCAGCCTATGACTTTCTTGATGCCGTTCATAAGGACTACTGATTTGCCTCTCTGGTACACCACTAGCATATTGGTGGTCATAATATTGGGGATTGCGAATTATCTCGGGCTGAAGAGCGCGATTGCATCTGCAGATATTGATAGGGCACTGATGCTACAATATTTCGATTTCCTGATTATCGGCTTATGGTTTGTGATCAACATAATAATGGTCGCTTACTTGGCATCCAAAGGTGCTAAGATGCACGACTTTATCCCACCATTCTATTTCATCGGTGTACATGCTTTCTACATCATACTTATATTATTCAATAACATGGGTTATAGAGTGCTCTCAGAAAGCATATCTAATGTCTCACTACTCACCTCGGGCATCGAGATAACGATGGCAGGCATATATATGCTGCCCCACCTAAGAAATCTAGGCAAGGAACATAAAGAGCATAAAAGAAAGTTTAAAAAAGAAAGATGATGCCGGATTCCTGATGCAGAAGGTTCCGCGCGCAAGGATTGACGAGGGGTATTATTATGATAGAGATTTCTGAAGTGACGAAGAGCTATGGCAAGCTGAAAGCAGTAGATAAGCTTTCTTTCAAGGTAGACAAGGGAGAGATTCTAGCCATCATTGGTCCTAATGGAGCAGGCAAGTCTACAACACTCAAGATGTTGTGTGGACTTCTGGAAGCTGATAGCGGTAAGGTCAACATCAATGGCATGAATTATCAGAAAAACTCCAGTGAGATAAAAAGCACATTAGGGTTTGTCCCTGAAGAGACCGCCATATATGAGAGCATGAACGTGATGGAATATCTCCAATTTTTTGGAGAGATGTATGGTCTCAGGAAAGATGAGACAAGAAAGAAGGCATACCATACACTGAAATCATTGCAATTGGATGAAGAGCATTTCGATAAGCCTTTGGGCAATATGTCAAAAGGGATGAAACGGAAAGTGCTCATAGCCAGATCATTGATCAATGATCCAGATACACTCATATATGACGAGCCAGTCTCCGGTCTTGACCCACATACTGCGAATTTCCTGCTCAATTACATCCTCGAACTGAAAGGTGACGGAAAATGTATAATATTCACCGCACATAATCTGCATCATGTCGAGTTCGTGTGTGATAAGATTGTAGTATTGCACAAAGGCAAGACCATACTGAATGATATACTTGATAATGTGAAAAAAGAGTTCGGAGAGCCGAAGTACATCATAAAATACAAGGATTTCAGCTCGGGAAAGATAAAGATACGAGAATTCAAGGATTCGAAGAGGCTCAACGATTTCATAACAGATGCCTCAAGCAGGGAGAGAAGGATCATCGATATAAGGACTGAAGAGAAGAATCTAGAGCAGATCTTCCTCAGGATAACAAAAAATTGACTTATCACATATTACACTTTATCTTGTGGGTAATTGATGGAGATGGTAGATTTAAAGAAGATATTCGCGATAGCAAAGTTCGAGACCAAGAAACACAGGACAAAAGACGAGAAGAAAGTCATTGCCGTGATGCTCATTCTCGGATTGCTGGTATATGGTTCTGTGTCTGTTTTCATGGAGCTTGGTATCGCAGGAAATGAGGTATTCTACAGGTTCAACACCGACGATGGAAGGATACAGCAGATACTTGAAGGGACTGGAAAATTCCACATGGCTCCCGAAGCAGAAGCAGACATCTTCATCGAAGTAGAAGGTGAGCACATCTTTGTATTTGCGGACACTACAGACAGGGGGAAAGCCGCAGTATTCTCATTGGAGAGTGCGATAAAAGACTACAATAATATGATATTCGAGCAGTACGATGAGATGTATGCTTTTCCCATCCGAGTTAACATAATAGAGCTGGAAAGGGATGATGGGTCGTTTGAGAGTGCATTAGGGAGGAGTATAGGTCTAGATAGTACAGAACCTGAGAGTGATCCTGACGGAGACACAATGCCCGATGATATGCATACTGAAGACCCAATTGACGAGGGAGATGAGGCAGATACTTCAGATTCTGTGATAGAGGACCAAGAACATGATGATGGGACTGACGAAATAGAAGATTCAAGTATTACCACACCACCTGCGTTCGAGGAAGATGACAGTGAAGGCGATTACATATCAGCGCAGGACATCAATCCATTCTCTCAATTCAATGTCTTGATAATAGTCATAATATTGACATTGCCACTAGCCATGATATCATTGGTATACTCGAACAGCATGATGGCGGAGAAGATTAACAAGAGAGGTATCTTCCTTTTGATGTCACCGATAAGCAAGCTCGAGATAATAGCAGGAAAGACCTTGCCATATCTGCTCCTCGCATTCTCAGTGTTCTTGCCTGTCATCATATCTAACACTGCAACGCTTAGATCTGGCATATTCGCATCTCTTGTCGCGCTCACAGTCATAATGGCCTACCTATCGATATCATTTACCAGTGCCATGCTATCTAGGAGCCACAAGGAGCTTAGCTTCATTGCGATATTCTTCATATCATTATACTCATGTTATCTCCTCATCCCTGCATTCATGATGAACTTCTCGCTCATCAGTTTGGCATCACCACTCACCATCATCGCAAAACTATTCAGAGGTGAGATAATCGGCATACAGCTGTTTTTCTTCTCGGTAGTTCCGACACTGGTCTCATCTTTAGTGATATTCTTTGCAGGATCGAAACTCATCAATGATACAAATATGTTCAGCTATGAGAGCATAACGAGCAAGATAAAATCCGCTGTGTACCAGATTGTCAGGAAGAGAGAACTCAACATATTCTTTGTCTCATTCTTCTCGGTTCCACTCATCTTTCTCATACAGCTCATGATGATAGTTGTGCTATTGAGCCTGAGAAATATATCAGCATTATTCCTATTGATGTTCTTCGGAGCTCTAGTCGAAGAGATATTCAAGAATATCGCTCCCTATACGCTGATACAGAAGAACAGGAAAAAAGCCACGACAAGAAAGCTTGCCATATATTCTGGGCTGACTGGGTCAGGATTCTTCGTGGCCGAGAAGACTCTCATGTTCATAATGATCGCACCATTCCTCGATGCATATTCAGCGCTCATAATGTCTGGTTTCGTATTCCCTCTTGTGATGCACACACTGATATCTTTCGTGTTCTGTCTCTCTGCTAGGAGGTTCAAGCACAACACATTCACGATCTCAGTGATGATAGCCACAATCATACATTTCATGGTTAATCTAGGATTGTCTCTTGCAGCAATAGGTGGTATATTATGAGAGCTAGAGAGGAGATTTGGCATAATCTCATGCCAAAAAAGGGAAGAAGGACAAAAAAGCTCGCCAAGGGCCTCCCTATAGTAAAGAAGATCTTCAATGATCTGCTGAGAGAGAGATCCATCATATTCGCCATCACATTACAGGTATTCATCATACTCACCGCATCCATCATGCTCACGAATTCTGTGAATCTATTCAACCCGGATGAGATGCTCGAACAGGAGACAACCATTGCAATAACCGGAGATCTCATGCTATCAGAAAGGCTTAGCGAACTCTTTGAAGAGAGTGACCTGAGATACGAGCTATACACATCGAGCGATGAGGCACTCCGCATGTTCGAGGAGAAACATGTTGATGGAGTGATGAGCATAAGACGTGCTGAAGAGCTTTTTCCGGTATACGTTGACATGTATGTGCCTAAGGGGGATGTCAAGACATCGATAATACTCTCAGAGACTCAGAGGATACTAGAGGTCCTAGAGAACGAAATGAGGGAAGAGAGGTTGGCTGAGCCTGACGCAATCATGCTTGACAAGCTCAGGATGACACAAAGATCCAACAGCATAGCCACACAGATATTCGAGACACTGTACAGCATACTCATACCATTCCTTCTTCTCATGCCAGGAGTCTTGCTCGGAGGCATGGTCATAGACATACTGATAGAAGAGCTCGAGAAGAAGACCTTGAATCTCCTGATGCTTGTCATATCCTTCAGGAGATACATATTCGAACTTATCATTGCGACATTGGCCATATCGACGCTCCAGATTCTTGTATGGCAGATCCTCATATCAATTCAAGGGATCATGATATCAAATCTTCCCAAGATAACCGTATTGGTGATTATGATGAATCTCATCATGTTCATATTCTGCATCATCATCACACTCGCAGTCATGGACAAGACAAAGGCACAGCTCATCTACTCGTTCATGGTCCTTTTGACGTTTGCCAGCATGCCTCTCTTCAGCATAAACCCAATCAGGGTGATAAGCAGGCTTGCCATAGGGGTTGTGGAGGTCTCATTCATCCCTTATATTTCAGCAATGACAGCCATCGCTGCAGCACTTTTCATCTCCATGATGTTCTCCATCAGCGGAAAAGAATGGTGAATCTCCTTCTTTTATTGTAATGCATTCTAGAATCAGCCATGCCGCCTACATAATTCTAATAAAACTAATAAAAATAATATTAGTAATATCTTAAATTAAAATAAAATCAACATAAAGATTCATTAAATAGTTAAATTTAAATAGTAGATAAATATCAAAATAAATAAATTAACATTAATAAATTTTACATGAAAATGCAAAAATATATAAATAATAAAGATAACAAGTGTTACATAAATGGCGAAGAGAGACCCCGTGAAGAAGGTGAACATAGGGTTGGAAGAGAAGACCCACATGCAAGCCAAGATCATATCGGTAGTGAAGGGGGTTTCTCTCAACGAATACATACAGGAAGCACTCGAAAAAGCCATTGAGAAGGATAAGGATATAATCAGGAACCTAGGTAAATGATGATCATGCTCCTAAGTGTGTGTGAGGGGTTGGGTTCTGTTCCTTTAGGGGAGCAGTCAACCCCTTTTGTTTATTGAATTGTATCGACGGACGCTGCCCCGATGCGTTGAAACTCTCCTACAAACCGATGCATTCTCTCTTGCCAGGGAGAAGCGGCGTCGATACAAATTTTTTTATTATTGATAAGGGCAGCCAAGAGGATTCCATGGAATTTCTGGAAAAAGTTATAAATCAATGGAGCACAAGAAATACCGATGAGGTGAATCCATGGCCACTACCTTACTGATTATATTTTTGATACTGGGAATTTCTGCAGGCATAGGTTACCTCATATATACGACATACTTCAATAAGAAGAAAAAGAAAGACCAAGCCATGGCCCAACAGGTTCAGCCACAGCAGAGCCAGCCACAGGAGAAGAAGGAGAAGAAGATACGGATAGACTCCATAAAAGATTTCTACGATAATTTCAATAA
>CAZJJJ010000026.1:0-9034 GCA_964546295.1 uncultured Methanosarcinales archaeon | reverse complement strand
GAAAAAGATAAAACTATAAGGCAAACCTATTTTTGACAACCATAAACTTTATTAAGAGGTCATTTACCGGTCATATGGTAGTGTTTAAGATTATCTAATCTAAGATTTTGTGAGGGAATTACGTGGCGCAGACTGCAGAACAGATGGCAAAAAGCCAAAGGGACATATCTATAGCTGAATTCTTTGAGAAGAATCGACATCTTCTGGGTTTTGATAACAAGAGAAAAGCGCTTCTGACGACGATAAAGGAAGCTGTGGACAACTCTCTGGATGCTTGTGAAGAGGCAGGTATACTCCCCGAAATTCTCATAGAAGTAATAGACATGGGTAATGAGAGATTCAGGGTGATCATAGAGGATAATGGTCCAGGCATAGTGAAAGCACAGATACCTAAGATATTTGCTAAGCTGCTTTATGGATCAAAATTCCATAGGCTGAAACAGAGCAGAGGACAACAAGGGATAGGAATATCTGCCTCTGTGATGTATGGACAATTGACTACAGGACGACCGGCAAAGATAACCTCAAAGATATCTTCTAGCAATGTTGCACATTATTTTGAGCTTAGGATAAACACACAGAAGAATAAGCCGGAAATATTACGCGATGACGAGAAAGAATGGAATAAACAGCATGGAACACGGATAGAGATAGACCTCACTGCGAACTATCTGAAAGGAAGCCAGTCCATAGATGAATACATACGGGAGACTGCCATTGTGAATCCCCATGTCACCATTATATATACGACACCAAAGGCAGAACAGATTATATTCCAGAGAGCCAGTGAAAAGCTCCCTGAAGAGCCGAAAGAGATTAAACCTCATCCTTATGGGGTAGAGCTCGGGACTCTCATAAAGATGCTCAATATCACACCTTCACGAACAATCCAAAATTTTCTCACAACAGAATTCAGTAGGGTGAGTTCAGCATTGGCAAAAAAGATATGCGAAAATGCTCGTCTACCTCCGAACACCAAACCTGCTAAGCTGAGCAGGCAGCAGGCAGAGGATCTCTATAAAGGCATAAACGATACTAAGATAATGTCGCCTCCGACAGATTGTATAGCTCCTATCGGATCTGAGCTCATAGAAAAAGGGATAAAGAAAGAGATCAGTGCCGAGTTCTATTGCTCAGTGACCAGACCCCCTAATGTGTATAGGGGAAATCCTTTTGTGATTGAGGCTGCCGTCGCTTATGGCGGAGACATCCCTGGTGACAAACCCGTTGAGATCTTGAGGTTCGCTAACAGGGTCCCTCTTCTTTACCAGCAAGGTGCTTGTGCATGCACGAAGTCCATAGTAGATACCAACTGGAGATCTTATGGTATGTCGCAATCCCAGAGATCACTACCTATAGGACCTGCAATCGTCATAATACATCTCGCCTCTGTATGGGCACCTTTCACGTCTGAGGCGAAGGAGGCGATTGCCCATTATCCGGAGATCATAAAGGAGATGAAGCTGGCCCTGCAGGAGTGCGGAAGGAAGCTCGGTGTTTATGTATCCAGGAAGAAGAAAGTCGGAGAAGAGATGAAGAAACGGTCATACATCGAGAAATATATGACGTATATAGGCGAAGCATTGAATGGTATATTAGGTGAACAGGTAGACAAGGAAAACGTGAACTCCATTTTAAAAGAACTCCTGGAAAGACGCTCTGTGCCCAAGTTGAAGCACAGGGATGTGTCCGAGTCTGAATCTAAAGATATAGTGATTGATAGGTTTGAGGATGATGAGGGAGATAATGGTGAAGATGATGCTGAAGAAACTTCGAAATCAGAACATGAGGGCTCGGAGAATGCTGTGGATAATGGCACTCGAGAGGATGGAGATGAGGATGAAGATTATGACAAAGATGAAGGTCAGCAATCACTGAACAGGTATTGAAGATGGCAGAAGATATCATTGAGAAGATAAACAATATCGCTGACAGGATACATAAGACAATCCTTAAGCGTGAAAAACCCGATCTTAGACTACCCATAAGGTCGTTGGATAATGTGAATTATAGCACTAAGGATGGTTACTTCGAGATATCCGGAAAGGAAAAGGTCAGGACATTGACTGCGTCTACGGTTAAGACATTCTCACAGACCTTGCTGATGATGAAAGAGTCCAAGACTCTTGTGGAGACTGACGATCAGGCGACAAAGAGAGAGATGTATTATATCTCCAAGAACTGGGGCGATGCCCGTTTTTCAGATCAGCCCGAATCAGACTCTGTGATGGACGACATTGAGGCGATGCTCCATGTCAATAGGGAGCAGATGTGCTTCTTGCCTGAAGAGAAGGGTGGTGCTGTGGCCGGAGAGTTAGTTGTCATCGATCAGGACTCTGAGACGGGTGAGAAGATTGAGATTGATTGCACACGTTTTGCTAGCGGAGCATATTCAGTACCGTCAAAGGTCGAACATCTCGAATTCAGGACCAAGGCAGACTTTATTCTAGCCATAGAGACCTCTGGTGCATTCGAGAGGCTGAACAAACATAAGTTCTGGCGCAAGAAGAACTGTATATTGATTGCTATGGCGGGCGTGCCGACAAGGGCTACTAGACGCTTCATCAGGAGATTGAGTGACAATACCAAACTTCCCGTCTTTGTCTTCACTGATGGAGACCCATACGGATACCTCAACATATACAGGACACTGAAGGTGGGTTCAGGCAATGCGGCTCATATAAATGAGTTCTTCTGTGTGCCCAGTGCCAAATATTTAGGTGTGACTCCTCAGGATATAATGGATTATAATCTCCCAACCCATCCTCTCAAAGAGGTGGATGTGAAAAGGCTCAAGGATGGGATAAAGAATGATCCGTTTGTGCATGCCCATAAGGAGTGGAAGAGAGCGCTTGAGCAGATGCTGAAGATGAAGAAGAGGGTCGAACAGCAGGCTTTTGCAGCACACGGCCTCAATATGGTCATCGAGAAATATCTCCCTGAGAAGGTTGCTGACCAGAAGTCTTGGCTACCATGATTTCTATGTTTGTCTTATTCTTGCATTTTCCCTTATAACCACTATATTTAAAAAAACATCGTCACTCTTTTAAGTGATGGTCGAGGATAACATGACTGATGACCCTGTGATTGATGAGCAAACATTGGCTTCGAGGAAGGGTCAGCTCTCGCATGAGCTGAAGATACCAAAGGAACGTATAGCTGTGCTCATCGGCTCAGAAGGGGAGATGAAGAGGAAATTAGAGGAAAATCTCTCAATAGGTCTGGATGTGAACTCTGAAGAAGGAGACGTTTTCATCCATGGTGATGATGCAGTCAAGCTTTTCAGTGCACAAGAGATTGTAAAGGCAATCGGCAGAGGTTTCAATCCAGAGATTGCCCTTAAGCTCACCAAGACTGATTATGTATTGGACCTGATAAATCTTAAAGATTTCTATAGGAACAAGAACCACCAGACTAGGATCAAAGGAAGGATTATAGGGACTGAGGGTAAAACACGTGGCATCATAGAGGAGCATACAGGTTGCAATATCTCTGTATATGGCAAGACTGTTGGAATCATAGGTCGTAGCGAGACTGCTGCCATAGCAAGGAAAGCCATAGACATGATAATAGAGGGTAGTCAGCATAGTACAGTATATCGATTCTTAGAGACAAAGAGGAAGGAACTGAGAGCCTTCGAGGATGATGACTCGGACGAGATTGCTGACGATTTCAAAAAATTTGCATAACTCTCGAGATATCATTCTATGTGTGCATTGACCCACCTGAACAATATAGGGCCCAAGATTGTGGTGATTATTGTTATCATGATTATTGCTGTGACAATCACATTGTCGAGGATTTCTGCAGTCATTGCTGCGTATGTCACTGCTAATGTGGTTGTAAGAGATGTAATGGAAACAGTCCCATAAAGTGCTGAATCTTTTGTTGTAAGGCCGATGAATCTTCCACCTGCGAATCCACTTAAAGTTTTTGACAACATTTGGGCAATTATCAATACTAAGATAATGACAGTCCCATCATCAAGCCTTGTAAAGACTGAGAAATCTAATTCCATACCTACCACAAAGAAGAACACAGGCACAAAGAATGTATATCCTACTGTGCTTATCTTAGAATAGAGTTTCTCTGATTTTATAATGTGTGATAATGTGACACCCACGATGAATGCAGAGAGTACGGGGTGCACCTCAAGAAGCGAAAATAAGAAGAGCACCGCCATGATGACAATAAGCGATAATCTTACTTCCCTATCTGTTCCAGGTTTGGTCATATAATGCCTGAAGATGAATCTTGTTAACATGGGGAGATAGTAGAATACCACGAGCACTGTGCCTATAAGTAGGAACAGATACGCAGGGAATGGCATCCAGGGTATTGCTTCACCTCTCTGGATTATAAGTGTAAGAGCGAGCAGGCTGATCGCATCAAGCATAAGGATTGATGTTGCTGTAATCTGGCCTATACTACTGCTGAAAAGGTTAGAAGATTTGAGTATGGTGATTATGATTGCTACCGAAGATGATATGAAAATCACACCTACCATCAGGCTTGTCATCATATCATACCCGAATAGTGTGGTGATCAGGAAACCCACAAAGAATGGTATCAAACCATTGAAGCCGGCAATGACGAATATCTTATATCGCATCTTCTTCAGATAGTTGAGGTCTGTGTCCAGTCCTGCCAGCAGCATTAGGAAGATCATGCCCATGAAGCCAAAGAATTCGATCACTTGATCTATCTCTATGATGTCTATGGCATTAGGTCCAAGTATCGCTCCAGCGAGTATGATCCCTGTGATGAATGGTAGATGGAGCTTTTTGAACAATTCAGGCAGCATAATGCCCAGAGCAAGTATTATCAGAAGGACCACAAAAGAGCTGTGTATATCCATATGGTCGTATATCCTGCACGTTGCTATTTATATCTTTCTGCAGATTACTGGCGTAGCGCAGTCGAAATCTTTTCTCTGGGATCAGAGATGCCTTTCCTTTCGAAGAAAGAGGAGATGTTGTTTATGTCTCGCTCTAACAGTTCTTTGTATTGTATGTTGCTCTTGAGTGTGCTCTGAGAGAAATCAATGAATATTGGTCTACCCTCATCAATGAGGATATTGAAGCTGGAGAGATCACCATGGACCATTCCGCCTTTATGCAATTTAACCATGTTATCTACAATCTCACTGAAAAGCCTTTCTTTTTCCTCCGCACTGGCTAAATCTATGTCTATATCTTTAAGTGGTGGTGCACTCTCTTCCTTACCGATGAACTCCATCACCACTATATTATCGAGCAACTCAAGAGGTGTGGGTACATTAACTCCAAGCTCTCTGGCCTTAAGGAGATTCCTGTATTCCCGTCTTGCCCATTCATATATGATCTTCCTCTTCTGCTTCCGTAATCCTGTGAACCTAATATCTTTTTTTAGGTAATCGAACATCTTATTGAAATTACAGGATTGCACCCGGTATATCTTGGCTATCACTTTCCCTCTATCCTTGGCGGTGGCAGCATATATGTTGGCCTCTTTTCCTGATGAGATCGTGAACTTGAGCTCATCAAATACATGCCTTGCTGCAAGTTTCTCTAGATTATTGAGAGTATATCTATCAAACACATTATCGTATGCTTTGAATCTTTCGGAGCCCATATTATCACTCACTGCAATTAATAGACCAATACTTATAAAATATGTCGGAAGTATATGCAAACTTTTAAAAACAGAAGCTAGAATCTCCTTTTTATGGATGAAGAATATGAAGAAGATTCTTTGCAGGAGGAACCGGAGTCCAGGATGGACAACGATGAGATTTCTCCTGAAGAAGAAGGCTTCATGAAAGGGTATGAAGATGAGTCTGAGTTCGATGAGGATTTTGACATGAACTCAACCTCAGAGTAAGGTCTTCATCACCAAAAATATTATTAAAGCAGAGTGGATTCTCTCCGGATGAGCTTGTACTTTCCAAGTTCATCTTTTTTATGGGGTGTTTTTTGAATGCAGGATAGAAAAGAAAAGATAGTAATCAGTGCAGAGTCCGTAACTGAAGGGCATCCGGATAAGATATGTGATAAGATATCAGACGCGATTCTAGATGAAGCCCTATCTAAAGATAAGAACTCTCGTGTAGCATGTGAAACTGCTGTCAAGAACGGTGGTGTCATGGTTTTTGGTGAGATGACAACTGAAGCTTATGTGGATGTGCCTGCCATAGTGCGAGATACTCTTAAAGATATCGGATATACTGATGCCAGCTGTGGTATCGACTATGAGACTGCATCCGTTTGGGTGCAGATAAATGAGCAATCTCCTGATATCGCTCAGGGCGTGGGTCATGATAACAAGTCTGAAGTGGGTGCTGGTGATCAAGGGTTGATGATAGGTTATGCGTCCGATGAGACTGAGGTAATGATGCCAATGCCTTCTTTTCTAGCACACAGGTTGTCACTAAAGCTTACTGAATGCAGGAAAAGTGGAAAGCTACCATATCTTAGACCAGATGGCAAGTCTCAAGTATCTGTGGAATATCAAGATGGCAGACCTGTAAGAGTTGATTCCGTTGTTGTCTCCGCACAGCATTCTGAAGAAGTCACTCAGACTGAGATCCATGATGATATCTTGAGATTCATCATAACCCCTGTATGTGGCGAATTGATGGACAAGGATACGAGGATTCTGATCAATCCTTCCGGAAGATTCGTGAGAGGAGGCCCATTTGCGGATGCTGGTCTCACGGGCAGGAAGATAATAGTAGATTCTTATGGTGGTAGTGCCCGTCATGGAGGGGGTGCTTTCTCAGGAAAGGATCCAACAAAGGTCGATAGGAGCGCGGCTTATGCTGCCAGATATATAGCAAAGAATGTCGTAGCATCCGGTATAGCGTCCAAGTGTGAGGTACAGCTATCTTATGCCATAGGTGTGCCAGATCCTACCTCGGTGAACATCAACACTTATGGTACCTCTAGTTATCCAGACCATGAGATTGAGGCGATTGTGAGAAAATATTTTCCACTGAGACCACATTCGATAATTGAGAAGCTTGATCTGCTGAACCCACGTTATTACGATGTTGCTGCTTATGGTCATTTCGGTCGTGATGACCTTGAATTGCCTTGGGAAAGCACAAACCTCGCAGAGTTCATCAAGAAGCGTATATCCGCACAATCCAGTCTTGATAAGTTCGACTGAGATCATGTTTTAGTTTTTCTGAAGAAGCTTATGAAACCTGAGTGGCCTATCCTCTGCTGTGTCTTTGGCCTTATCTTCCTACCAGAAACCTCCCACTCCCTCTCGTTTATCTCAATAGTCTTGATGTAAGTGTATTTCCCTTGCTCCTTCACTTGTTCCACCATGTCTGAACTCTGTGGTATTGTGGGTGAATATGAGACTAGGAATCCTCCTACCTTCAAGAATCTTGCAACATTATCAAGAGCATCCCATGGGCTAGGTATATCAAGAGTTACAACGTCTGCCTTTACACTTATCTTATCTTTGGTGATGTCTTTTCTGTCAATATGTAGGTTTCTCATGCCTAGAAGATCCTTATTCTTGTTGACAATCGCTATGTGATCTTCACGTATGTCATAGCTGTATACCTTCTTGGCGATAGCAGCCATCGAAAGGCATATGCCGCCTGACCCTGCACCTGCATCTACGACCACAGAGTTCTTGTTGATTCCTGCTTCTGATATTATGAAACCTACATCTTTTGCAGGTATTATCTGTGCATTACGTTTTATCTTTGAGAAAAGGTCTGGAAGTTGTGCGTTCATGACTCTCAGCGGCACACCTTTATTTGTCATTATCTCTGTCCCTTCAGCAGAGCTAAGTTCTTCTTTCTTTATAGTCCCGAATTGGCAGTGGAAATCCTTGTCAGTATCCTTAATCAGGAATCTCTTTCCACTCTCGTGTAGAAGTATCTTGGATTCTTGCATATGCTCAGCCATCTATCTTTCTGCTTGTGCCATATCTTCCAATTTGCTCATGTCCTTCTTTTCCTTTTGAAGCTGTTCTTGGGTGCTGAAATCTTTGGTGAAGCTGTTCATGTGCTGGTGCCACTCATCTTTTGAGAATATGTGATCGTTGAAGGACTTCATCCTTTCTCTTTGATTACTGGCTGCGAGATGTTTGTTGATGGAATTTATGGTCTTCTTGATTATGCCTTCATCCCATCCTTCTTTCGACAATCTTTCTTTCAATTGCTGGGAGTTATATCCTTGGTCAACCAGGTTGAATGCCTCGTTCTTCATGATCTTCAGTTTCCTGTGGAATTCCACATTCTTCTTCATGGTATCTATGGTCTTTTCCACAATGTTCTCTGGCCAATTCTTACGTTTGAGAACCTCTCTTATCTTATCAAGATTGTACTGGTTCACATCAATCCTTTCAAGCTCTTCCTCTAGCTTTTCAAGTCCATGTTTGATGTCATTATAATAGTGTTTCAGTTCGTCTTCCGGCCATCCTCTTTTCGTCAAGACTTTTGCTATCTTCTCTTTGCTCTCTCCTGCAAGGATTAATTTGAGTATCTCCTCCTCAAGGAATGCTACAGAGTGCTCTTCATCCAATGTCCTTTTCGTCTTCTCCAATGCTTCACTGAGTATCTCCTTAGGCCATCCATGCTCTTCAAAAATCTCTATGATCTTATTGTCATCCTTTCCACTGAGCACAAAATCCTTCATGTGTTTGACAATACGGTCTATATAATCGATATAGATGTTCTTCTTGTGGAATTCCTTGAATCCCTCCTCGACAACCCTTTCACTATAACCTTCTTGTATGAAATGTCTCTTTATATCTTCATCATTCCAGCCCATATTCCTGTAATGAGGGATCTCCTTCTCTATTATCTTAGATGTCTTCTTCTCGACGAATATGTCGTATAATGTGTCAAGAATCTCCTCTCTCTGATCAAAACTGAATCCGTGCCTGAGCAGGAAATCCTTCAGCTTCCCTCTGTCAAAACTCTCATAGTCGACATTACTAAGTGAGTCTATTACTGCTTTCGGACTCTTCTCAAGCTTATTGAAATTATCGTAGAAATCTTTTATGGAGTCTATCCGTATCTTCTTCTCCT
>CAZJJJ010000025.1:0-9717 GCA_964546295.1 uncultured Methanosarcinales archaeon | reverse complement strand
CACGCTTTACGAGATTTATGATTAAATCTCCTTGGAATCCTCGCGTCCCCATTTTTTCTCATCTTGTGGGCTTGAGCACAGTGAAACCCACACGCTTTACGAGATTTATGATTAAATCTCCTTGGAATCCTCGCGTCCCCATTTTCCTCAAAGAATCTGATCTAATTCGAATAATAGAAAAGAAAAATCAAAATAAAAATAAAAAAAACAAAAGACAGGCTCAGTAATATGCCTGTGTGGTCTCGTCATCCTCGTCCTCGAAGTCGTCCTCATCAGATGTCAGTCTTGTGAATGCAACGACAAGACCTACTATCACCAGGAGCACAACAAGCACGATAAGACCTAGTTCGAGTGCTCTCCTGAAACCGCTTACAGGATCTTCGACATCGTCTGGCATGACTTCTGCCTGAAGTGCTACCTGCTTGGTATCCTTGCTGTCTGTTATAGACATTAGAGCTACCTTATCACCTTCTGCATCCTCATGTGGGTCTACCCTGACATAGACTGTCTTGGCTTCACCACCTTCAAGGACTACGACATTGGATGGGTCGAACCTGAAGTCTGCCCAGTCCTTCCCTGAATCTATGTTCAGGACGTAAGTCCTCGATGTGCTTCCGAGGTTGCTTATTGTCACAGGATAGCTTGCGGAACCGCCAGCCTTTATCTCCTGTGCAGTCTTCGGTGCAGACACTGCGGTATGAGCCTCATCTTTAGGCTCCTCAGGTGCATCAACTACTTCTATCTGGAACGTCTCCTGCTCTGTGTAGTAGTAATTGTACCTCAGAGTCACCTCTGCATCATATGTTCCTGCAGAAGCATCGCTAGGTATTCTCAGGAATAGCTCAGGTGATGTCTTTGACTCTCCTATCTCTACCTCATTCATGAAGTCAGAGGTGCTTATCCCGAGCTCAGGTATATCAAGGGTCACCCTGACATCATCCTGATGCCTGTCTCCCATGTTCCGGACTCTAGCAACTCCATATAGGGCCTCGCCTGGCCTTACCATATCACCCGGATGGAAGACGAAATCGCTTATCCAGAGCTCATTCTCGTCAAGGCCTATAGCGATATCGTACTCCTGCACGAAAGTCTCGCTATCCCTATCTGTAATCATGACTCTGAGCTTGTATTCGCCCTCTTCCATGTTGTATGGAAGGCTGATGTCTAAGTCTCTTGTGAGTGCTCTTCCTTCTTGAAGCCTATGCACTCTCACAGAGTCGCTTATCGTGTCGAACTCGTATCCGCTGATAAAGACACTGATTGTAGCATCATTTATCTCGTGCGGAGTAGAGATCCTTACTCTTACGTTGAGATCGTCTTCTCTTCTCAGCTCTTCTCTGATCACCGACTGAGCCGATGGATCTAGTCTTACACCTTCCACTTCGACATATTCCACGTCGACAGGGAGAGGCGCTGCGACAACACTGGCTGAAGATAGCAGCAGGAATGCTGCGACGAAAACCATCAAAAATCCTATCTTCTTCATATCTCATTCCCCCGTTGTTTTTTAAAACATATATCATATCAAAAAAATCTGATTATTCTACGATGAAATCTCTGTGCTTCACCATCCTATAGCTGCCATCACCCATAGACAACCTGATATGGTATGTGCCTGGGCTTATATCATCAGGAAGCCTGATGTGTCTTTTCACAAGGATATCATCATCTCTTATTAAATTGAATGGTCCTACGGTATACCTTCTGTATTCATCATTGTCTATGCCGTAGAGCATGATGTGTGCTCTCGCATCATTGAGGTCTCTTCCTTCATTCTCCAATGAGAAACTGAATGTCATCTCATCCCCTGGAGAATAGGATGTCTCTTCTGTCCTCAATGATCTGATGTTGACGTCGTAAGGATCCTTCTCGACCTTGTCATCGTCTTCTTCATCTTCATCATCGGACTCTTCATCTTCATCATCGGACTCTTCATCCTTGTCATCGTCTTCTTCATCTCCATCATCGGATTCATCATCCTGGTCCTCATCATCTTCATCTTCTTTGTCTTCATCATCCTGCTCATCATCATCCTCAGGCTTGTCCTCTTCGCCGTCATCATATTCTTCAACAGGCCAGAGCTTATTGGTCACAATGACTTCTGGGTAGAGGAGGTCACCTTCCCCTTCTACATATGATAATAGCAGATAGAATGATATGCTATAATCCTTATAGTCTCTCACAGAGCAGATGTAATAGGGTAACCCTTCATCGACATCGAAGTCGCATTCTGTGGTGAAACCTTTCTCTTCATTTTCATATCCTTGTGGCTCTTCGTATTCGAAGTATCTCTCCTCGTCGTCGTAGAGTGCTCTTGGCAGACCTGTATCAAAGTAAAGCTCGTCCACGTCACTCACGTATCCGTCAGCCGTATTCTCATATCGTACAAGACTTCCTGATGGGATGAATAAGAATTCCTTGAAAGCATTCGCATGATCTGTAGGGTGATTCACGGTTGTATACTCTTCAACAAGACCATAGTTGATGCTTCCCACTTCTGTACTTGTGACATCGTAAGCTTTCAGGAAAATCTCTGAGTCTATGTAGTATGGATTTCCTGGTGAGCTCCCGTACTCATCCTCTGTCCCTATGGTCATCACAAAGACGTCTTCCACAAGTATATCATGATGTGCGGATGATGACATTGCACTAGCAATAAGCACTATGCCAAGCATAATCATGATGTATCTGGATTTGAATATATTTTTCATTATCATTCTCATCTCCCTATAGTACGCCGATCTACAGCGTCTCTCCTATCGTTCCCTTGATCCCGTGATGAGGAATCTCTTGTGTCGCGATCCCGGGTGATATCTCTTGGCCCAGCGCTTGGGCGTCCGCCCATCCTATCGTCAGAAGAGGGTTCTCTTCCGTGCGGCCTATCACTAGGACCCACAGCATCATCACTGAATCCAGGCTGGCTTGTCTCTCTTTCATCTCTCTCAGGCCTGGTATGGCTCCTCTCTCTGCTTTCCCTGGTTTCTCTTTCTTCGGGTTCAGCCTCTTTCTCATATGATGTTATATCTCCTTCCCCTACTCTGGTGTAGTCAGTTCCAGGCATGACATCTATGTCATTCTCACTGGCTATAATCTTGCTCCCTAGTTTTTCTGGTAGAGATATTGTTATATTGTATCCTGATTCCTGAAGTCTTACGAGCGTCATGTATGTGCTCTCAGTCGACATCTCAGCATCTTCTATGTTCCATTGTCGGTATCTTTCGACAAGCTCTGCTATGCCTTCATCGCCATCTGCGAGTATCCTGAGCCCTTCTGCAAGACCATCATCATCAACCTTCGGCATTTCTTCTCGAGATATCTCCTCTCCACTATGGTCCTTCCTTATCATCTCTCTCAAGGATATCATCTTCTCCAGATTTAATGAATCCTCATCAGATACGTGGCCGGGGTTGTATGTCCTGAGTTCGCCTTGACTCATCGGCATACGGACTTCTCTGAAACTTGAGATGTCTCTTTCAGTCACGACATGGCCGTCATCATAGAATTCTGCTGTGCTCTCGTAGAGATTCAATATGTTCCTCAGGTCACTCTCATCTAGTCCGTAAAGATCTCTTGTGATCACTTTACCATCCTTGTTATACTTGAGTGTGGCATCAAGCTCGCCGTCACCTCTGAGGTATGCATCACTCTCCAGGAATCCCTCAAGTGTGTCTATCCTAGTCCTTTCTATTGCAGGCTCATACCTCTCTTCTAGTTCCGGTTCTCGTTCGGACACAGCAGGATCATATCTGTCTTCTGGTTCATATCTCTCTTCCACTTCCCGTTCAGGTTCTTGTGGCTCATAAGCCACATCATTCTCATCAGTATCGTCTTCAATGTGGTCATTCTCATTGATAACCCTTTCAGAGATATCATTGTCATTCTCGTCATCAACAACAGCCTCTCTGGTGATATCTCTATCTTCCCTTCTGTATTGGGCAAGATCGCTAGTGCAATATCTGAAAAGTATACCTCCGCCGAGGATTGCTGCAGCAGCAGTTCCTATGACTAGCCCTTTCCCAATCTTTGAGATATAGCTACGTCTGGAAGGATTAGTATCATTCCTTGTAGTGGCACCTGTCGAGCCATACTCATCACCACTACCATTTTCATTATTGTATTCGACCATTTTCCCTCACAGAGTGTGACTGCAGAGTGATAACCACTATTTAAATTTTTCCTTTTTATACTACTGGTGAGTACTAATATGTCTTGTGCCGTTGATTCAAACGATATTTAATAAAATTTTTAAATGAGCTATTCATCCGGGTAGATGGGAAGGAGGTTGTTTTATGGTTTCTAAGCGTAGGAGAATGATTAACGGGCAGCACAAGGACGCGAGTCATAAAAAGGTTCACGCACACGATCGTGAGAAAGAGGACGATGACAAAGAGAATGGAAGTTCCCATCAATCATCAGATTCATCGGCTGAGAATCAAGGCCAGGACATCTTCCGCAGGCTGAGTGGCATATTCACGGGGGAGGCACCCAAATCTACATACGATAAGCTGGATAAGTTCTATTCGGTGATGGCCAAAGCTGTGCCTGTACTCATAGTGCTCTTCGTACTTTTCTTGGGTGGCTATGTTAGAGCAGCTCCTGCATGGGTTCCCATTGCAGATGACTGGGCCGCCGACACCATAAACAATCAGCTACGGATGCAGGTAGCCCAAGAAGTGCAGCAGCAATATCCTAACCTACCTCCCGAGAACATGGAGTCATTGATTGACGATCACCTTGAAGGTTTCATAGAAGAGAATCGAGAGATGTATGAGCTCCAGATGGAACAGACCTCTGAATTCTTCAGATCTCAGCTTCAAGACGATGATGGGACAACATACTTGACTGGTATAGACCCCTACCATTGGTACAGGCTGGCACGTAATGTCGTCAGGAGAGGCGCTCCTGGTGATGATAATATTGATGGTCGTGAGGTTGATACACTTATGTTCTATCCAAGAGGGCTGACTGATAGGGCAAGGAGTGTCGACACAGAGACTAACATCTATGTGGGCGCATATAGCTATCTCGCTCTAAGGAACATCTTCCCTGACTTGAGTCTCATGCGGACCGTATTCTATTTTACTGTGGTACTCGCTCCACTGACGGCGATCCCTGCATTCTTCATTGCTAAGAAGTTCGGGGGGATTGTCGCGGGTGCTATAGCAGCTTTCATTTTAGCCATACATCCTTCTTTCGTATCAAGGACAATGGGGGGATTCTTCGACACAGACCTTTACAACGTTGGATTCCCACTGTTCATAGTATGGTTCATCATTGAGGCGTTGTACGCGAAGACTTGGAAGAAGACAGCATTGTTCGCTTCATTATCGTTGCTTGTCACAATACTCTTCGCATATTCATGGCAGGGTTGGTGGTATATCTTCCTGGTCGTCCTCTTGGCGCTCTTCGCTTATGCTGTTTGGCTGGTATCTCTTTCCGTGAAGAAGGACAAGGGCATCCTGGCAGTGTTCAAGGCGAAAGAGAGCAGGAGGAAACTTGGTGCGATGGGTGGTTTCGCCATAGGTTCGATGATTGTGGCAGGGATTGTGGCAGGCTTCGATACTGTGGTGAGGATATTCTATGAGTATCCTATGAGTGTGATCCGGATAAGGGATGTGGCGACATATGATATCTGGCCGAACGTGATGACCACTGTAGCGGAACTTAATCCCTCTGCCCATTCCGATATAGTCTCTGCCTTCAATGGCCCATTGATGTTCTCTATGGCATTCATCGGCTGCATTGTCATGCTTGCAGTCTGGAAGAAAGAGCATATGTGGAAAGAGATTGCCTATGTGACTGCCTCTCTGTTCTACTATATGTTAGTGCTGGCAAACCCTGATGCTTGGAACTATGTCGTATTTGCAGTACTGCTCGCATTACCAGTGTTCGCTAAAGCAGTGTTCAACCTTTATTTCTATCCATACAAGGACATCAAGGATATACGTGTACCGTATGCGGCCATCATAACAGTATGGATCGTAAGCATGGTATTTGCATCTACCAGAGGTGCGAGGTTCAATATGCTCATTGTACCACCTTTCGCGCTAGGCTTTGGTATATTGATGGGTGTCTTGAGCATGAAGATCTCGGATTTTGCATCTTCCAAAATGGGCATCGGGAAGAAGGCGGTATCTGTGTTGGTAGCTACGCTTTTCATCGGCCTGTTCATGCTCGCGTCCTATGATGATGGATTTCTTTCCACTTCCATAAGGACAGCAAGGAATTATGTCCCTCATATGAACGATGCGTGGTATGATGGTCTTACGGGAATCAATGCGACCGCTAGTGAGGATGCAGTGATCGGCTCTTGGTGGGATTTCGGACATTGGTTCAAGGCATTGGCGGAACGCCCTGTCTTCTTTGATGGTGGTTCCCAGAATACCAACACAGCACACTGGATGGGTAAGTCTCTAGTTACTGAGGATGAGATGCTCACCACAGGTCTTCTCAGGAAGATGTCCTGTGGTCGTGATGAGGCGTACAATCTCCTCGAGAATGATTCTCCTTTGAGTGGTCCGCAATCTGTCGACATGCTATATGACATAGTAAGGGTGAACAGGAGCGGAGCTCTTGATATGATGCTTGAGGCAGATGTCACTGAAGAGATCGCGCAAGAGGTACTTGATTATACTCATTGCGAACCCCCTGAAGTGTACTATATAACATCTGAAGACATGGTCGGCAAAGGCGGTGTATGGGGTCATTTCGGTTCGTGGGATTTCCACAGGGCAGAGCAGTATGTGAATGTAAGGCAGGCAGAACGTCAGGAGGCCCTAGAGTTCCTCAGGGAGAATTATAGTTATGACGAGAATGAGGCTCTAGAGGTGTATAATGAGATTCAGACTCAGGACCCTGAGCAGTGGATATCTCCATGGCCTGGCTACCTTGGTCAACCACAACAGTGCTCAAGACAGGAAGACGATTTCCACATCTGTCGGCTCAATATCCAGGGCCAGCAGCTGAATATTGCCTTCAATAGCAGCTCCGGACAATCCCAGATCATCGCTCCAGGGCAACAGCAAGAATTACAGGATGCATCACCTGCAGCTGTCAGTTATGTGGAGAATGGTGGTTTCCGAAAGAATGAGTTCGATGATGCGATGGTACCTTATGGAATGACATTCATCAGGTCTGGGAACAGCTATCAGGTGGTTCTGATGGATCCTCTGCAGACTGCAAGCATGTTCACGAGACTGTTCTTCCATGATGGTGCTGGAACTAACCATTTTGATAAGGTCTATGATGAACGGGGTATACCTGGAGGACGTGTCATCATCTGGAGAGTCAATTGGGACAGTTTCTTCGAGAAGATTGGTGAAGATATCGAAGGCTTCGAATTCGATGAGGCTGAAGAGTTCGAATCGGATATGGAGGTTCCAGGCATGGATGCGCCTGCCCAACCTACTCCTCAGCCAGAAGATGGCGCTCCACAGCAGATACAGGTACAGCAATGAGATACGGAGATTGGTTATAGGATGCAGCGTAGGACCCACAAGAATGAAAGGAGGATCTTCGTCGTCTTACCAGGACACAACGAGGAGGACAGACTGGCTGAGGTGCTTGAAGACGTCTTACGCCGATATGATAATGTGATCTTTGTGGATGATGGGAGTACTGACAGGACATATGAGATTGCTGCTGCATCGGGTGCTATCACACTATCCCACATAACGAATCTTGGGAAAGGTGCAGCATTGCGTACCGGTTGTGATTTTGCGCTCTCAAAAGGGGCTGATGTCATATTGGTCATGGATTCTGATGGTCAGCATGATCCTGCAGAGATCCCTAAGTTCCTTAAGGCATTGGATGGCGGAAGCGATATTGTCGTGGGATGTAGAAAGTGGAATTCTGACATGCCGTTTGTGATGAAGCTCGGCAACTACGGGTTGCATAAGATATCTTCAATGATGTTCAAGGTTGATGTATCAGACACTCAGTCAGGATTCAGGGCTTTCACCAAAGAGAGCTATCCTAAAATCAGATGGGAGTCCAACGATTACTCGATGGAGTCCGAGATGCTTGCCCGTATCCACTCTGAAGGTCTCAAGGTGTCTACCGTAGGCATAAGGACAATCTATCATGACACTTATAAGGGAACTACTGTCATGAATGGCCTGAGGATCGCGACAAACATGATCATCTGGAAGATGTTGGGCATGAGGGAAAATGCATCAGATGGTCCGCTCTATTATTCTTCAGAGCGTATGTTATGAATATCTGGATACAATGGGAAACTTTTTAAATAACCCACAATCACTCAGAGTGAGCAATGAAGAGGTTATGATTTATGGAAGTACAGAACAAGTGTGTATCCACTGGAAGGGAGATCTCGAACGACAATGGCTCGGTAGCCTTCAAATGCCCAAAATGTGGTGAGGGAGACATCGTGCGATCCCAGCAGTCAAGAAAGCTCGCGTCAAAGTATACCTGTGGAAAATGTGGCTTCGAGGGTCCTAACTGATTCTTTAGAGGTGATTCATATGGCAGATGTAGTAGTGACCATGAAACTTATGCCCGAGTCCCCAGATACTGATCTGGATGCTCTGAGCAGCAAGGCGGAAGAGCTTATCTCTCCTGTTGGAGAGGTAGGCAAGAAAGAGTTCGAGCCTGTGGCTTTCGGCCTGAAGGCTATCATACTCAGTTTCGTGATGGACGAGTCGAAAGGTTCTACGGACGAGCTCGAGAAGCAGATATCAGATCTTGACGACGTCGCTTCTGTCGAGATAACTGACGTCCGAAGGACGATGGGTTGAGAATCAGACCTGAGGGTTATCATTTCTTTTTGCTTTTTCTTTTGCTTGACTCCTTCTTCTCTTTTGTCCTGCTTACCTCTTGGTCCGACTCTGTAGCGACGGAATCTCTTATGCTTTCCATATACTCACGGACATCCTTATCCCTTACAGCTTTTATGTATGTGTAGATCAGGGATATGCCAAGGTTGAGCATGGTGATGTTGAAGACATGATATCCTTCTGCAAGAAATCCTAATTCTCCTAGTATGAGGAATATCGCAGAGAAGAATGGAGCATATAACCATGATGTGTTCTTATTCTTTGTGGCGAATGCCTGCAGGTTCAGGACACTCATGGTGAGCAATGTCGGCAGAAATCCTCCCACAACCAGATAAAGCGGCTCTAAGGTCCCTGCTGCTGTGAAGAAGATGAGTATCACAATACCCACTATGAAACTGATATCGATCTTTCTCATCCTGTCCACCGATGATGGGATCTCCTCTTTCACACCTTTGATTGCCTTATCTATTATATCCTCAGAATGGCCATAATCGCTCAATATCTTCTTGACCTCTTTCTCAGACCTCCCTGATGCCAATTGGTGTTCTGCATACTTGATGAGGGAGTTCATGATGTTGAAATACAATTCCTTGTCAAGATCGCTCCGCACTGGCTCATTAAGAGCTTTTATGAGATTGTAGTCATTTCTCTTGAGGGCTGTCATGGCCTCTTTTACTAGGTTCTGATGGTGTCCGCCTTCCTTCAGGGACCTCTTTATCCTGCTCAGCGGAATCCCGCGATCGTATTCTTGTTTTATGTAGAAGATGAGCTCTTTTCTCATATATTCAGTAAGGGATCGCATAGGATTCCTGTTGAGAAATCACTATATAAAGCTTGTGGAAAAGAAAGAATCAGATGAAATAAAAAAATAAAAATCAAGGATTATAAGTCCTTTACTGGATCGGTTCGCCTATTGGCTCGC
>CAZJJJ010000024.1:0-9790 GCA_964546295.1 uncultured Methanosarcinales archaeon | reverse complement strand
ATCATAGATGGAAAGCACAGGCGTGATACATATTAGATTGATGCATTGAGCATCATTATTTTTTTATAGAATACAGTTTCCTATTGGATCTGACCACGTCAAGCTTCTGGTCGATCCTTATCTTCTTGATGTTCTTAGGGTCCCTAAGTATGACTTTTGTCATCTGGAAATTCTCAGGGTCAATGGCCATCACCTCGGGGTTTGTCTGGACGACGATAGCTTTCTCTTTCTTCAGCGTCTTATGCTCTCCCTCGATTCCCATGAATTCCTTCTTTCCATGATCAAGATTCTCGACTTTCATCTTATCATCTATGATCGCGGTGACCTCGTAAGTATTTCCATCCTTCGCTATGAAATCTCCCTTCTTCACATCAGGAAATATGATTGTGGCAGTGAGCCTGTGTAGCTCTTTCTGGGTCTGCTTATCTCTGGTATGGAGCTTGTAATCCATCTTGAGCTCGCCACCGAACTCCTTCTGCATGTTCTTGGCTATCTTTCCGATCTCTTTCTGTGATGTCATATCCATATCGATGGAGTCCTTCTTCTCTCTCATGTCAATGACATGACAGAATCTCTTCTCAGCCTGTTCTAGCTGCTCCTGGAGGAAAGGGAACATCCGTTCATCAACGTTCCTCAACTGTAAGGTCCCTTCCAAGTATTTGGAGAACTTCTTTGCGAGTGCAGGGTTCATTGTCTTGTCGACCTCTGCTTTCACTATCTTCTGCTCTTTCTGGCTTCCTCTTGTTGCGGTGATCACGAGTTCTTTTATCTTGTCTCCTTTCTTGACTGGGTCTACCTTGAGCAGGGTATCCTTGCTTATCTTCCTTTTCAGTTGGTTACTCACCGTTCCGTGCAAGACCTCAGATATGTCTTCGTACTCCTTCCACGCATTATTGACCTTGTATGTCATCGATTGCTCGCAATATCTTAAGCTGACGCTCTTAATCTCAGGGAGCAGACTAGTGTGGTCCACTTCCTCATAGAAGTCTTTCATCATCTTCTTCCTCTTTCTCTCGTCCATACACTGACAGAGTCTCATCATATTTTAAAATCTTTTGAAGATGCCGTGTTAAAGCAAAACATTTTTTAAGTGTTCATGGTTGTTCAGAGGGATGCGAAGGCGGATGCGTAGCATAAAAGGGATCTATCGTAGGTTTATCAGGTTCCTGAATGAGGATTCATTCTTGAGTTGGATAGTCAACATCGCTCTTGCTTTTGTCCTCATAAGATTCATTGTCTATCCCTTGCTCGGGCTGGTCCTAGGGACATCATTCCCAATAGTTGCAGTCGTATCTGGGAGCATGGAACAGCCTGGAGGGTTCGATGAATGGTGGGGTTCTCCTGCTATAGTCGATGGCAATCGTCTGACCCAAGCAGATTATTATGCTCAGTATTCGATAGGAATGGAAGATTTCCGGGAGTTCTCTTTCAGGAACGGTTTCAATACTGGTGACATCAAAGTGTTACGGGGTGTGCCAGCAGAGGATCTCGAGGTTGGTGATGTTATCGTGTTCCGTACAGATGGCAGAGATCCCATCATCCACAGGGTCATAGAAAAGAATTTAAATGGCGACTCAGTAACTTTCGTGACGAAAGGAGATAATAATCCTGTCAGCTATGAGTTCGAGTCCGAGATAACTGAAGATGAGATCATAGGGAAATCAATCTTCCGTATCCCGTTTCTGGGTTATGTAAAGATATGGTTTTTTGACATAATAAGCATCTTCGGTTGATTTGTGAAAGATATTGTCGTGAAGAGGTATAAAAAATGAAATTTTGTCCGAAATGTGGTTCGATACTGATGCCAAAAAAGTCATCAGGCAAGTATGTTTATTCTTGTTCTTGTGGTTACACCGCCCCTGTCAATCAAGAGGAATCACTTAAGGAATCGCTTGACGACAAGAAAGGGATTGAGATCATAGATGAAGAGAATGATGTTGATGCTAATCCGCTCGTTGATGTGGTCTGCCCCAAGTGCTCTCATACTAAGGCACATTTCTGGCTTGAACAGACACGCTCAAGCGATGAGTCCGAGACCAAGTTCTTCAAGTGTGAGAAGTGCAAGCATAGATGGCGTGATTATGAGTGAGGCCTTTGCCATCATCCATGGAAACATTTATAAACAAACTGAGGTTTTTCGGGAAAATGGAAATCGTCGTGAAGGAAAAATCTAAGAGCAGGCTGGTATTCGAGATAGAAGGTGAGGACCATACATTCTCTAATCTCCTAAGGGATGAGCTCTGGAATCAGAAAGGTGTCAAGACGTCCGGATACAGCATAAGGCATCCTCTTGTCGGAGTCCCAAAATTCATCGCAGAGACTGAGAAGGGAGATGTCATAGAAGCTTTGGATTCAGCAGCGAAAGAGAACAAGAAGAGACTGAAGAGTTTCGCCAAATCGTTTTCTGCGCTTTGAGTCAATATTGATGCCATTTTCGCTACTCTTTCGGACAGCAAAGATTTATAAATGCATTTTCTGAAAAAAGGTGTATGCCGAAGGTACTGACTTCAGAAGAGGGTTCTATGCTCGTGTCATTGGCTAGGGAGTCTATAATCACATCTTTCCATAGCAAGGAACTGACAATCCCCGAGAAGCATAAGAAGATATTCTTCTTTCCTACTGGGGTCTTCGTGACATTACGGAAATTCGGTAGATTGCGTGGTTGTCTTGGCTATGCTCGGACTGATCAGCCATTGTATGAGTCTCTGATAAGTGCTGCACGCTCCGCAGCTTTCCAGGATCCTAGGTATCCGCCATTACGCCAGTCAGAGCTTCCGAAGATTGAGCTGGAGATCTCTCTGCTCACAGAACCTACTGCTCTCAACAAGGCCACTCCTGCCGATGTCTTGAGAAGCATAACTGTCGGGAAGGATGGAATAATACTCTCTAACAATAATTTCTCTGGACTTATGCTGCCTCAAGTCGCTGAGAAAGGCTCATGGTCAACAGAAGATTTTCTCAAGTATACTTGTACGATGTTCGGTCTGAATGAGGCTGCTTGGTTGGATCCGAACTCACGACTATACAAGTTTCGGGCGAATGTATTCACCGAGAGCGACTGCGCAGATTCATAAGGTTTAAATGGCTGATGTGCTATCATTAGGTTAAGCATGCGCGAGAAACTCTTGTCCCAGCATTGGCATTTCTATCAACCCAGGGGCAACGACGTGTGGGCCTCTATCATCGATGAGCAATGCTATAAGCCAAATTCTGAAAACGGGATTCTCAGAGACATAAGTTTCAATATCGGTCCCACCTTGATAGAATGGTTTGAGCGCAACGATCCTAACACATTAGAGAGGATGGTATCAGCGGATAGAGGCCAGGTGATTGCTCAGCCTTACAACCATAGGATACTTCCTCTCATCAGATATGAAGAAGACCTAAAGACTCAGGTCCGATGGGGTAAGGAACACTTCAAGAGATATTTCAATAGGTCTCCAAGAGGAATGTGGCTTCCTGAAGCAGCGACAGATACACGGACATGTAATGCATTGGTTGATGAGGGTATAGAATATACTTTGGGTGCCTGGTGGCAAGGGAAGACTGAAGATGGAGGACGTATAGATCCTTCTGATGCCTATAATGTGGATCTGGGTGATGGGAAGTCGATATGCTATCTCTTCTACCACCCTGTAAGTGCAGAGATCGCATTCAATTCACACATAGGTACAGGTTTGCGTTTCTTGGATAATGCTGATATGGCTCTGGAAGCCCTTATCGACAAGACTGCTGATGATCCTCTCGTATTGCTCGCCTACGATGGTGAGACTTTCGGGCATCATCACAGGTTGGCTGACCATTGGGCAGGATATTTTCCTCGTGCTGTCGAGAAAAGATCAGGAGTGGCTATGCTGACCCCTGACCAGTACATCGATTATATCGGCGCGAAATCTAAGGCACTTATCGAAGAGAAGAGCTCATGGAGCTGTTTATGTGGGGGACTCAAGAGATGGACCGAAGGGTGCAACTGCGCAGGTGGTAAAAAGGATTATCAGAGTACACTGCTCGCTGTCCTGGAATCCCAAGAGGATAAGGTACACGATCTGTTCTCTACATATGCTGGCAAAGCTTTGAGAGACCCATGGGCTGCACGTGACGATTATATACATGTCCTCATACGCGAGGAGACTTTTGAGGAGATGATTGCTAGACATCTCAAGAGGTATAGGACACGAGAAGGGATTTCGGCTCTCAAAGGTCTTTTTGAGGCAGAATATCTCACTCAGCTGAGCTTCACTAGCTGTGGCTGGTTCTTTCCAGAGATCAATATCCAGACAAAGAACAACATACGTGATGCGTATTCTGCATCGAAGAAGATAAGGGATTCTATTGGTCATGATATCTCTCCGCCGTTAGCCGAGCTGGATTGGATGTTGGATCGGCCAGATTGATATCTCTTCTTGTTCTACATAGGATAACAGAAACGTTTATAAATAAACCCGAGTTTTCTCGATGAAGTCCCGTTGACTACGCGGCTTACGCTTACGTGTAGAAGGGTGTTATACTATGGATAAGAATTCATTCGAAGAAGCTGTCAAAGGATTGAAAGCTGACTCTAAAAAGCGGAATTTCACGCAGAGGATTGATCTGATCGTGAATCTCAAGAACCTTAACCTGAAGAAACCAGAAGACCAGGTTGATTTTTACGCTCAGCTCCCACACAATACTGGGAAGAAACGTAAGGTATGCGCTCTTGTCGGCCCTGAGCTTTCGGAAGAGGCAAAGGTCTGTGACGAGATGATACAGGCACACGAGTTCGAGAAGTACCAACAGGACAAGAAAGCCCTAAAGTCATTAGCAGAGAGGATGGACCTTTTTGTTGCTCAGGCTAACATAATGCCAAAGGTCGCACAGGTCTTCGGTAGGGTATTAGGTCCGAGAGGGAAGATGCCAAATCCTAAGGCTGGATGTGTTGTACCTCCAAAAGGGAGCTTGCAACCTGTATATGACCGGCTCCAGAACATGCAAAGAGTGTTTGCGAAGACACAACCGCTCGTCCAGGTTCCAGTAGGCTCAGAGGAGATGGATGATGACAAGATAGCTGAGAATGCAGCTTATGTGTATGACCAGCTGTTACATCACCTGACTCTCGAGAAGAACAATATACGTTCGATATACCTGAAGATGACCATGAGCAGCCCAAAGAAGATATATTAGATGAGATGTTTAAGACTTGATTCAAGATACATGAAGACCAGTGATTGACATGGCACCATTAGCCCAGATATCCAAGGAGAAGAAAAGAGTTGTTGACAGCTATGTCAAGCTCATAGATAGCTATCCAATAGTTGGCTGTGTCAACATGGAAGGCCTGCCTACTCCACAGCTTCAGAAGATGAGGGAGCAGCTCCGTGGAAAAGTCGAGATTCTCATGGGTAAGCGAAGACTCATAAACATAGCTTTGGATAGGGCCGAGGAGAAGAAACCGGGTATTGGAAAACTCAAAGAGTATCTCAAAGGGATGCCGGCCCTGATCTTCACAAGCGAGAACCCGTTCACACTTTACAAGACGCTTCAGAGGAACAAGTCTGGAGCTCCTGCAAAAGCAGGTCAAGAATCACCAAAAGATGTAGTAGTCCCGGCGGGTCCGACTGGATTTGCACCAGGACCGATCATATCTGAGCTTGGTTCGGTAGGGATCAAGGCAGGTATAGAGAATGGTAAGGTCATCGTCAAGGAAGATTCCATAGTAATCAAGTCTGGCGAGGCTTTCAGTGGTAAGCTCGCATCCATCTTGGGCAGGCTGGGTATCGAGCCTATGGAGATTGGTCTGGATCTTACCGCTACATTCGAAGATGGTGAGGTCTTCACGAAGGACGTGCTTGCTGTAGATGAGCAAGAGTATCTGGACACCATATCCAGGTTCTCGACAGAGGCATTCAACCTTTCGATGTTCATAGAATATCCTACCAAGGATAATATCACGCATATGATTTCACAGGCGTATAATGAATCAATGAATCTTGCCGTGAACGCTCCAGTTTATGAGAAGGAGGTCATGGAGAGGATAATCGCAAAAGCACAATCACAGGCACAGGGATTAGCATCAAAGACCCCTGATGCTGCATGATATTGTTACTGTTTTAGCAGGAGGTATTAAAATGGAATATGTGTATGCTGCAATGTTGCTTTACAAGGCTGGTAAAGAGATAACTGAGGATGCTGTAAAGAAGATAGTTGACGCTGCTGGTATCGAGGCGGACTCCGCTAAGATAAAGGCGCTTATTGCTGCTCTCGACGGAGTAGATATGGAAGAAGCTATCAACACAGCCGCTACAGTTGCTGCTGCGCCTGCCGCTGCGGCTCCGTCAGGAGGAGATGCTCCTACTGAAGAGGCTCCTAAGGAAGAGAAGAAAGAAGAAGAGCCTAAGGAAGAGGAAGCTGCTGCTGGACTTGGAGCACTTTTCGGATAAACTTATAAAGTATTATGACGGTGGCCTAGTACCACCTTTTTATTTTACTTTAATTTTGGGGATGTCGATTGGTTACAATGTTAAGTGAGAATGAGATAAAGGATTTGGTCTCCAAATCCAGGAAGATAAAATCCGAGATCTCTGAGATCAAGTCCAATCTGGATAAGGTCAACGAGGTCAAGGAAGAATGGTATTCTAAGAAAGAAAGTATCTCAAAAGAGATAATAAGATTAATCTCTGACATCAAGAAGTTCAAGATTGTCAGAGATAAGCTAACTTCTAATGTACGTGAATCGAAGAAGAAGCGTACTGAGATGAATGAGAAGATAAACAAGAAGATTGCTGAGATTAAGGAGCTGCAGAAGGAGCAGAAGTCAACAGATTCAGCTTCTGGACAGAAGATTGATTTCTCGGCACTCAAGAGAGAGAAGGAAGGCATAGAATTCAAGCTTGAGACAGAACCTATGGGATTCAATGCAGAGCAGAAGCTGATGAAACGTCTAAAAGAGATTAAGAAGTTGCTTTCAGAGTCTGAACAATCAGTTGGTCAATCTAAGAGGATTCGCGAGCTATCCAAAGAGATTGATGAGTTGAAAGCTGAGGCAGACAAGATACATGCTCAAGTCAGAGATAATGCGAAGAAGAGTCAAGAAAAGCATGAAGAGATGATTGAATTTTCCAAGCGTATTGACGAATTGAAGATCAAGGAGGAAGAGGCTTACAAGACTTTCCTCAAGCACAAGCAGGATTTTACCGAGCTGAATAATAAGCTCAAGGAGAAGCTCAAGGAGCTTACACCTATATCTAAGAAGTTGGATGATAATCGCACAGACTCGAAAGATAGGGATGATGAGAAGAAGGAATCGGCAATAAAGGAGAAGCAGGTCTCAGTAGAGGAGAAGATACAGAAGGGACAGAAGCTGACGACCGAGGATCTTCTGGTCTTCCAGAAATCTGATGGTGAATGAGAAGTTCTATAGTATAGTAACATCTGTTGCAGACGAGAGTTCTTTCTATATGTGTTTTACCCAGAAGGAATACAGAATAAAAAATTTCTAGTGTGAGTAGAAATAGTGAGATAATCAACCCTTTGGCTTGAACTCGGTGTACCCTGTCTTCCCACAGGTGAACCTGTCCTTATGTTCAGCCATGAAACATCCTTCGGCTTTGGGACTATATCTCTTCTTCCTTACTAGCTTATCTCCTTGAACCTCGTAAGCTTCCCACTTCTTTGAAGGAGTCTTGTTCTTAACCTGTTTTTTTGCCATAGTATCGACCTATAAAACCTATGCAGAGGCAGTGGCCTCTTCACTTTCTTTTTTCTCTTCCAGAGTATTCTTCTTAATCAGGTACTTCTCCTCGATCCTCTCTAAATCCTTCCTCTGGTTGTAAAGGTTAGCAATGATCTTGATCTCCTTTGATCCATATCTGGTGTAGATGTGCTTTATCACTACAAGTTCCGGCTTTGCCTTCAGACCTGCAGAAACTTCCTTAAGTATATCTTTCCTAGATGGCGTCTGCTTGTCACATACCATCCTTATGGTGTACCTCTTCCTTGACAACAAGGGCATGTCCTGTTCTTTTAAAATCTCGATCTTCATGATGGTTCTTCCTCATTTGACTTTTATGGCATATTCCCCTTTCCTATCTGCAGCAATCTTCTCTGCGATGAAGGATTTCTTAGGATCGAATATGTGTACTCTCCCTTGCCAGTTGGTTGTCCTGGCCTCGTCCTGCATGTTTTTAGGGAAGTTCTTGTCATCGACAAACATCTTGTTTTTCTTGCATACTTCACGTTTCGCCATTTTGATTGCCTCATTTCTTCTTATCCTTCTTGAGGTCTTCCTCAATCCACTCCAACTTGCCTAATCCAGGCTGTCTCATCGTAAGACCTAGTTTTGGGTTGGCAATGTCCTTATAGCTTATAGCTATCATTCTTGCCCTACATGCGTCATCGACCTTAAGTGTTCTCTTGCTATCCTTACCCTGGAGGACTTTATCCTTGGTGAACGATACAAAATCGTCCATCGTCTGGGATACGTGTATCATGCCCTCGATGGGTCCCAGGTTCATGAACACACCGAAATCAGCGATATCTCTTACAGAGCCAATCATGACCTCTTGCATCTCCGGCTCATATACTATGAGCTCGAATTCTACCTTGTAGTATTGTGCCCCATCACCAGGTACGAGCACTCCATCGCCGATGCTCTTCACATCCAAGACATCAATGACTATGCCCAAATCTCTAGATATGAATCCGTCGTATTTGCTCTTTATCCTGGCCACCATTGCATCTTCCAGGCCGAGCCCAAAGGAGTCAGGTGGAATCCTTATATGGTCCTTGAGTCCAATCTTATAAAACATTTTTATCGTCTCTCTCTTTTCCTACGTATCCTGAGAAAGCCATTATTGACCATCTCTATGACCGCATATCCTTCGTGAAGCAACTCTCTTTTTAAGTTTTTATCGATTGTTGCTACAATCGTGTCATCGTCTGCTGCATCTAGGATCATATCGTCGACAATGTTACCTTTCAATCCCTTCGAATCTATCTTTTTAACCTTTTTGGAATCTATAAGTTCCATGCCGACATTCGCAGCCACCCGATCCTTGACCTTCCCTTTCCTTGTGAGCTCTTCAAGCTCCACCATCGTCCTGTCGATTATGAACAGTTCGTATGGTCGGTCCATCAATGAGTTTATCTCATCGAAAATGTCGAGACCTGACTGCTCGGGAAGCAGTAGGAAGTTAGTATCAAGGATGACCTTTGTCTTTTTGTTTATCATATTGAGATTGATGACCGTATCAGACTTCGGAGTCTGGAACTATTTAAAAAGCTTTAGGTTGTTGTGGGCTGTTGCAAGGTATATCACCCTCATCGATATGTTTTTAATAGATGTCCGGCTTTTCTTGCAATCATAAGATGGTATCTGCACGGACGAGAGGTATGGTGAAGAAGATTGTTGCGGTTGTTGCAATAGTTGCAGCAGTCCTTAATCTGGTGCTGATGGCCATGGGCGTGATAGAGCCGCATGTTTTCATGATAACAGTGCTTTTCCTTTTCCTCCTCTCATATACTTATTACAATACTGAAGATACAAGAAGGTGAACGTGACTATGCGATTCTGTGCGATATGCAACGAGGGGTTTGAGGATCTTGTAGCTGACGAGATGAAGAGGAGATCTGATTCTATATCGGTGACCAAGGAAGGCAGGTCATATGTGATGTTCGAGTGTGATCCCGAAGAGGCCATAAGATTCGCGTATGTCACACAATCAGCAAAGAAGATTCTTAGATTGCTTTCCCTGTATAGTGTCAAGGAAAAGACGGAGATAGTGCAGAATGCAGAAGATATAGATTTCTCTTCAAT
>CAZJJJ010000023.1:2532-9857 GCA_964546295.1 uncultured Methanosarcinales archaeon | reverse complement strand
CTTTATAATATATGAAGAATTCTACAAAAATTTAAATAGTTGAGTCATATAGGAGTTTATCCCGAGTTATTTCAGTAGGATACTGCCTAAATCTGTTGTTGCGTAATCGTATGATGTTAGGTTGAGTTATGTCGGATACGAGGAGGATGAACTATGTTATCGAAAGGAAGCAGTCTGGATGAGCACATCGAGAAGGTCGCGCGTGGCGAAAAACGTTTTGAGAATGTATATGAGAGTCTTACGCGCATGATTCTTGAGGGTAAGGACAGAGTGAAGACAATCACTGTCAATGGGATGCCTATGCAGGATTATTCCTTCTTCCGCGAGGGCAAGGAGCCTATCGTCGGGATGTATGATGAGATCAACCGGCTAGTCAATTTCTTCGTTGATGGGGCGAATAGCCCACAGTCTAGGAAGCAGGGTTTCGTATTCATAGGTCGACCAGGAAATGCGAAGACGCACCTGATAAAGAAGCTTGGTAATGAGTATCTGAATTTTCTCTCAGATCCGAGCAATGAAAGGCACACAATCAGGTTCAAGCGGCTCGATGAGCTGGATGGGGAGTATGGTGACATACCCTACAGGGAATCTGAGACCTTTGAGGATCCTATGATACTTGCCATGAACCTTTTCCCGAGCCTCGATGACAGCATAGATTTCCTGAAGAAGAAGGGAGTGAGTGAAGAGCAGATAGAGGGCTTCATGAACGACTACAGGACACTTAACCCCGCAAGCGAGCGAATGCTCATAGATATCCTTGAGAGAACAGGCAATGACCCGGAAAAGATGCTCGCCGAAGATTACGTTGATGTGGTCAAGGTGCCGCTCGGAAGGAACACAGGGAACATATTCACTGAGTACAAGGCTACAGATGAGAAAGGCGCAGACATGAGGAAGCTTGTGGGCAAGAAGGACATGATCCTTGAGCTCAAGGTGAGGGACAAGGGCAATCCTGTGACGAATTCCCTCAGATCTGGCGCTCTTGCGAGAAGTGCTGGTGGAGGCATCCATTTCTCTGATGAACAGTTCAAGAATCCTCCAGATTTCCAGCATGTCTATCTCGGCGTTATACAGGATTCGGAGATACCATTTGAGGGATTATCTTATCCTGCAGATATGGTTGTGCTAGCCACAAGCAACAATGAGAACTTCCATAGGTATGCCACAGAGGGCAACCAGAGACCTATCATAGACAGGTTCGTGCCAGTATTTGTGGGGCACATAACAAATTACAAGGACCAGCAGAAGCTGACACAGAAAGCCATAGGAGAACATCTCCAGCGCACAGTGTATGGTAAGGAGCTACATGTTGATCCTAACCTGAACTATGCGCTATCTGTCTCTGCAGTTCTTACAAGGCTTCCTGAGCATGATAAGCTGGACAGGATTGCTATGATGAAGCTCGCAGCTGGTGAGGCTGCAGGTGAGAAGACGCCGAAGACGCTCGCTGAGATTGTCGAAGAGCTTAATAGCAGCATCGATGTGGATGAGCACTTTGGTCATAAAGGTCTTGGATATAGGGATCTCGAAAGAGGTGTCAAACGTCTTAAGGAGGATCCTGAGACCATCAATACTGCATCGATATTCGCAAAGGATGTTTTTACTGCGCTCAAGGCAGAAAAGAACCAGAGCGTCATAGATCCATCTGAAAGGTCTAAGATAGATGATGACCTGGATGTGGCGAGAGAGCTCTATAAGCAGAAGATAAAGGAGGATGTCTATAATGCCTACATGGACGATACCTCTGCTATCCGGAAGGACGTCCAGAATTATGTCAACATGGTTATCTGGCACCAGACTAAGATGGCAGAGCATAATGAGCTATTCAGCTTCAAGGACCCTGTCAGCAACAAGGTCAAGCAGATGAGGTTGGACGAGAGCTACATGGATTCTATCGAAGAGCATCTCGGCCTCACGACAGAGCAGGAGAAGGAGAGCTACCGCTCAAGCCTCCAGCGCCAGTATGGTCATAGGATGTTGACCGAAGGCAAAGGCTATGACTTCATGCAGGATAATGAGCTTGTCAAGGCAGTCGTCGAGGTGCGGATAAATTCTGACATCGCAGGTCATGCAGGGCTGAAGGGCGCTCTTGCCAACAGGACACATGACAAGGACTCAGAGAAGCTCTATAATCGCATGATGAAGACCATGGTAGAGCGTCTCGGTTATAATCAGGTCACTGCTGAGAAGACAATGGATTACTTCTGTGAGCCCGATGATGAGAGCTGATATGGCTCTCTATCCTGGTGAGGATGATGCTGACAGAGAGTGATAAGCGGGCACTGGAGAGAAGGAAGGATCCACCTTCCCTTGAAGAGCTAGCTACTGCGTCGACACGGTTCATAAGTTCTGTCTCTGAAGAGAAAGACATGGGGGGGCATGCGAATTATGACCATTCTGTGAGCACCTTACAAGACGTGATCGAGCGTGACAAGCAGAGAGAGGAAGACGGCTTTCCAAAGGTTGGCAAAGTCGGCAGGTTTGCTGTCCCGTCCAAGAAAGGCGGCAAGAAGGTCATCATCGTCCCCCATGTAGAAGAGGCTAGGTTTGAGCACGAGCTGAAGTACACTCCTCCCGAGATGGCAGGCCAAGGTGATGGTGAAGAAGGCGATGTCATCGGTGAACAACCTGTGAGGCCTCAGGATGATGGAGAATCTGGACCTGGCGAAGGAGGAGAAGGAGAGAGCGACGAGCATGGCCTTATTGTGGACGTGGTCGAGTATGGGAAGATGATATCTGAGCGTTTCGACCTTCCTAATATAGACGACCGTGGCAAGAAGAAGACATTGCCCATCTATTACGACAAGCTGAGAGGACTAAGGAAAGGTTTTGGGAGTCATCTCGATGAAGAACGCACGATGGAGGAAATTATAAACACCAACATCCAGCTTGGCAACATAAAAGATGATGGTAGCATTGATTTCAAGAATCTAGTAGTCTCTTCCGATGATTTCGTGTACTGGACATATGCAGAGACCAAAGACTATGAGTCTCAGGCCCTTGTCTTCTTCATGCGGGACTATTCGGCATCCATGAGTGGCCCACCAACTGAAGTGCTCAGGCAACAACATCTCACTCTGTATGCATGGCTCCAGTACAACTATAATGAGAAAGTCATCTCTAGGTATGTCCTTCATGATACTGAAGCTATGGAGGTCCCTGATTTCAACACATATTGGAGGAAGCAGACGGGTGGTGGCACTAAAGTCATTTCAGGCTTCAAGTACCTTAACGATGTCATCAAGAAAGAGAACCTTGCTCGTGACTATAACCTATATGTTTTCTATGGTACGGATGGAGATGATTGGCCTCAACAGGAAGAAGAGACCATTGATGAGATGGAAAAGACAATCAAATACACTAATCGGACCGGCATAACTATACTGAAGTCAGGACAGAGCCAAGTCCAGAAATATATAGAGGATGCGGCACTGGAGAAGAAATATCCTAATCAGTTCAGGATGTCAAGACTTCCTCCAGAAGATGCTGACGAGGACACTATTGCAGAGAGCATAAGAGAGATTGTCTCAGAGAGCAAGCAGGAGGTGTACAGATGAAGCTTCTGGACCAGAGAACGAAAGGCCTAATGGAGGACTGCAAGAAAAGGGCGAAGGACAATGGCCTCAAGTTTGACGACACCACACTTGAGTATATCGTCAGCAATCACGAGCTCAACGTCCTCGAACCTAAGATAGGTATCCCGACACAATACGATTATTGGGTGGACGATGTAGGTATAATAAAGAAGAAGAAGATGTATTCGGTCCTTCCTGGCAATGCGAACGAACTTGCCCTGAATACGAGACCTGCAGTATCTCTGTACAATGTGGATAATCCTGATTGGATGAACGTTATGATATTCTATCATGTTCTCGGCCATTTCGATTTCTTCCAAAACAATCAGGCCTTTAGCCATACCTGGGGATACGATTTCATGCAGAAGGCATTGGCTGGCAAACGCGTAATGAGGAATCTCAGGAAAGAGCATGGTCGGTGGGCAGATTATGCGATCGAATGGTCTAGGAACATAGACAATCTTGTGAGGCTTGGAGACAACACTCCGGAAGAGGAGATAACTGGCCTCTCAGCGCGTGCCCGATACTATTTCGACGTATTCCTTCCAGAAGTCGTGGAAGCACCTGTATCGAAGCTGGCTGAGGAGCTGGATCGATATAGCAAGATCACATCAGAGGAAGATGGACGCTCGGAAGCAGAGCTTGACGACAGTTTCTTTGGCACCATTGAAGATAAGCACCCGGAGTTCCCTGAGATGTTCAAGACTCATCTCGAAGTATCAGAGCGTCCTGCAGAAGACCT
The DNA here is from genome assembly GCA_964546295.1 of uncultured Methanosarcinales archaeon. GTDB lineage: Archaea > Nanobdellota > Nanobdellia > Woesearchaeales > CAZJJJ01 > CAZJJJ01. Next base: position 5,540 of record CAZJJJ010000023.1, on the reverse strand, counting down.
TATGCGTTTCATAGAGAAGAACTCTGACAAGCTCAAGCGAGAAGAGAATGCTTGGATGAAGAAGGTCATGAAGGTCGTACGTGACACTTCATTATATTTCAAGCCACAAGGCCAGACTAAGATAATGAATGAAGGATGGGCCAGTTTCTGGCACGAGAGGCTTTTCATGGAAGATCCCATCTCTAGAGGTAATGAGGCCAAGTATGCCGCTTTCAACGCAAAGGTGGTATCGCACAGGATAGGGCAACCCAATCCATATGCGATCGGCAAGACATTATTAGAGCATATCATGGCTAATGCTGATAAGGGAAGGACGGGCCTAGAGTATCAGATGCTCAAGGACCTTGAGGCCAGAAGGTCGTTCGATGATGGTTCAGGACAAGGTCTTGACTTCATCCGTGAAGTGATGAAACTCTATGACGATAGGCGATTCATCAGGGAATTCCTTGACCAAGACTATATGGATAAGGAAAAGCTCTGGGTCATAGGACAGAAATATAACCCTGAGAAGAATGTCATCGAATACTACAGGAAGAGCCGTAATGCTGAAGATTTCCGGGACATGCTCAAGAATTATATGTACCACAGGCCTGAGATAAAGTATGATGTGGAGGATCTCTCTTGGGAGTTTGGTAGCGACTGTGCAAAGACCTTGATGCTCGACCATGTTTTTGAAGGGAAACCCCTGAAACAGGAATACATATATCGGACACTCCTCGGCATAGAATGCCTATGGGGCGCACCAGTAGTGCTAGAGACCACAGTCCCCGACAATGAGACCTCACAGAAGAAATACATAGAGCATATGATGGATGGGGGAGATCCCAATGACTTTGTCCCTGATTTCAAGAGATATGTCTATGGGATACGTGACAGAGAACTCTATGAGGCAGATATTGATGAAAAGGATGAGATCTTCGAGTGATTGAGATGAAAGACACGCTGGATACGATTGTGGGTTTGGATGATCATGCAGATGATAAGTCTCTCATACCTTTCTGCAGCTTCGTCGAGAATGAAGTCAAAGAAGATCCCAAGGCTGTCTTCAGAAACGTCTTCCAATATCTTGACGATATGGTGAGGTTCTATGTGGGCGATGGTGAAGAGGAATATCCTGATGATCCAGAACTGATCGATTTCAAAAGCTATGATACTTCTAAGCTACTAGAATCATCTGCAGAGCCTTTCTTTGCAGACCGCGTGTTCGCCAACAAGTTCATCCGTATGGTAAGCTCCATGAGGTCCAGTGCCAAACAGAACAAGGTCTATATATTCGAGGGGCCTGCAGGTAGCGGGAAGACTCTCTTCATAAACAACCTTCTTGACAGGCTAGAAGAGTATTCCACTCTGGATGAAGGCAAGATGTTCGAGACTGTATGGAAGATTGATCCTGCCTTGTTCAAGGAGGGCCATAAAAGTCACATAGGATTCACATCCGACTCTGATACAGGCGAGGATGAGACTCTTGAGCTAAATGATAATAGATCTATAATCGTGCCATGCCCTAATCACTCTAATCCTGTTCTCCACATCCCAAAAGACAGGCGAACAGACTTCCTAGATTCTGTGATTGATGATGAGGGTTTCAGGGCTAGACTATTCAATGACAAAGAATACGAATGGCTTTTCAAGGATGAAGCTTCGCCCATCAGTTCTTCAATATTTGAAGCTTTGCTTGATAAGACAGGCGACCTCAAGAAAGTCTATCGGATGCTCCATGCCCGGCGATACACATTCGACAGGAAAAGAGGGAATGGTATAAATGTCTATAACGCGGGCGACAGACATTATGGAGATATAAGGCAGAACGAATTTATACAGAAACAGCTCAATAGGATTCTGAAAGACAGCACTCTGGTGAATTACATGTATTCCAGCTATGCGAACTCTAACAATGGAGTATATGTCATAATGGACCTGAAAGACAACAACAAACGTAGGCTGACAGATCTGCATGGCATAATCAGCGATGGAATAAAACGTGTTGATAACATGGAGGAATCCATAAGCTCGATATTCTTTGTCACCAAGAATCTTGAGGACCGTGTGGATGAGGCCGAGGATATGCGAGAATCTTTCAAGGATCGTGTAGAGCTACTAAGGCTTGCACGCATTGTTGACTATCAGACAGAGGTCAAGATCTACAAGAAGACGTTCGGAGAAGATATAAGTCAAAGGTTCCACCCTGGTGTCCTTGAGTCTTTTGCAAGATATGTTGTTGGTACAAGGCTCGATGATAACCATAATGCGATAAGTGCTTGGATTTCTGACGCTTCGGCTTATCAACACAGATGCGATAAGAATTTCAAGATACTGAAGATGGAACTATACTCTGGAAACAAGCCGAGATGGCTCACAAAAGAGGATTACAAGAAATTCTCTTCTGATGCTTCTGTAAAACGTGCTGTAATCGAAGAATCTACGGAAGAAGGCTTAACTGGCTTCTCTGTCCGACGATCCATAAACGAACTCAACGCGCTTCTCGGCTCCCATAAAAGTGAAATGCAGATATCTATAAGGGATATCTATGAATATTTTGTGGAACGGTTTTCTGATGATAACGATGTGAAGGACATGCCTGATGATTTCTTGGAAGCTCTTGTCAGAAATTATGATTATGAGGTCCTTGATCAGATGAAAGACTCATTATTCTCCTACAATCAGGCAGAGATGAAGAAAGATATCATGGACTATCTTGTTGCAATCACTTCCGAGAAGGATGGGCAAGAGATGATATCTCCTCTCACTGGAAAGCGTCTCCGTATAACCGAAGAATACCTCGCAGCAAAAGAGGCAAAGATATTCGGTTCTGATGTGGAAAGGGATGAGCGGATCAGGTCCATGTATCGCTACCGTAATATGCTTGCTAGGGATATAGCAAGACTTGATCTTGAGGATAAGAAGATAGCTGACCACATCACTCGCACAGAATTCTATAAGGAGATCATGGAAGACTATAAGTCCAACGCAAGAGAACATGTCCTTGATGAGCTCATCACGAACGACAG
>CAZJJJ010000023.1:0-2432 GCA_964546295.1 uncultured Methanosarcinales archaeon | reverse complement strand
ACTTTCGGACCCTCTGCGGTATCGTAGATTTCATATCCTTTCTCTTTGATGGAATCCCTTATTGAGTCTGCTTTGTTGAAATCCTTCTCCTTCCTGGCTGCTTCTCTTTCTTCTAGCATCTTTTGGATATCTTCAGGCGCGGAGATATACTCGCTTTCCATGTCTGCAATCCCTAATCCAAGGACTTCATCAAATTTCTCAAGTATTGGTAGCTTGGCAGAATTCTTGATAGTGCTGTCTCCTACAAGCTCTTGTAGGGTGGCAAGCGCTACAGGCATGTTGAGGTCATCAGCAACGGCCTCTCTGAAACGTTCCTCGTAGGCAGAAGTATCTGTGTTCTCGCCCGCATCTGGCTCCTGCTTGATCCCAATAATCCTGTTTTTTAGCTTCTTATAGGAGATTTGTGCGTTCTCTAGAGCTTCCCATGAGAACGTCAGCTCGGACCTGTAATGAGCAGTGAGGCAGAAATACCTATACGCCATGGGTTCATATCCCTTCTCTTCAAGCAGACCCATGCGCAAGAAGTTTCCTGTGGATTTGGCCATCTTCTCCTTGTCGGTGACAAGGAAATTGCCATGCACCCAGAAGTTCACCCATGGATGCACTCCGAAGGCGGTCTCGGCCTGTGCAATCTCGTTAGTGTGATGTACAGGTATATGATCAATCCCTCCGGTGTGGATATCGAACTTGTTACCAAGATATTTTGAAGACATTGCACAGCACTCGATATGCCATCCAGGATAACCGACGCCCCAAGGGCTATCCCATTTCATGCTGTGCTTACTTCCATATTTTGATCCTTCCAATGAGAACCATAGTACGAAATCAGTATGGTTCTTCTTCCCTTCGTCTTTACCCGTCCTGGCCCCTTCATTCAGGTTATCCAGGTTGAGCCTTGCGAAGTCAGCATAGCGCTCGAATTTGCTGGTGTCAAAATATAGGTTGCCATTGGCCATATACGCGTAGCCCTTCTCTTCTATCATCTTATTGATATCTATCATCTCTTTGATGTGGTCTGTGGCCTTTGGCCACTGATCCGGGTCAAGGATATTGAGCTTGTGGATGTCCTTCTGGAACTCTTCGGTATAGAAACGGGCAATGTCCCATACAGTCTTCCCCTCTCGCTGAGCACCCTTCTCCATCTTGTCCTCCCCGTCATCAGCATCATCAGTGAGATGTCCCACATCAGTGATATTCATCACATGCTCGACCTTATATCCGTTGAACTGGAGAGCTCTCTTGAGGATGTCGTTGAAGACGTATGTCCTGAGATTTCCGAGATGGGCGTAGTTGTACACGGTTGGTCCGCAACTATAGAATCTTACTTTATCATCTTGCAGTGGCTTGAATTCTTCCTTTTTTCTTGTCCTTGTGTTGTATAGTCTGATTGTCATAGTATCACCGATTGTATTGGACATTATATTTCTTTTGCTGAATGGAATGAAAGCACTTGCCAACGGGAGATTTGATCACAAATCTCGTAAAGTGTGTGGGTTTCGCTGTGCTCAAGCCCACTATTATGCCTGTCTGGATTGCAACGAGCTTGTGAGTTGCTGCAGGAACGGAGTTCCTAGCATGAACCGGAGGTTCAAAGCCGTAAGTGCGTAATGAAATGGAGCACCTGCCCGGATTTGAACCGGGGATCGCCGCTCTGCAGGCGGCTGCTTTACCGCTTAGCTACAGGTGCATGACCTTGAGAGAAAAGAGACTATGTGCAGATTCAGCAACAACAGCAACACAAGATACCGGAACACATCACACACGAGCTGTTGTATCTTTCCATACCCATAGTAAGCAGCTGCTAATTTATAATCTTTTTGATTAGATTCTTGCCTACAAGTCTTTGAGCATTCCTTCAAGATCCACTGGCACTGCTCTGTACCCTACATCTGCAAGGTATCTTTTCGCAGCTTCAAGCGCCTCGTCTCTTGTCTTATAATCTGTCTGGCTATTATGGACACCGCAATCTTCAGAAAAAGGATCAAATCTGACTAAAGAGAAATCCTGCATCCTTAATTCCTCGTGCAGATATCCAAAATGTTGAATATCATGCGAATCCGAGATCTCTGCAACTCTGAGCATACAATAATGCTTGTTTATGATGTCCCTGAGCTCGCTTACCTGGTCTCCATCCCTCTCATACTGAGAATCTCTCTCGACCTTCAGATACATCGGTCTGTATTCTTGTCGATCCATGGAACTGGGATTACTTTCACTTGATTTAAATTTTCCTCTTTATCAATGATGTAGGGATAGAAAGCCTTTTAAAGCACCATGTCAAAAGATTAGAATATGCTTGACGCTTTCGGACAGATAAGCCTGATCTTGTTATTAGCTACCTTTGTCGCCATGGTTGCTAAGATCTTGAAGCAGCCTCTGATAATCAGCTATATCATTACTGGTATTCTTGTCAGCCCTTATTTCCTGAACCT
>CAZJJJ010000022.1:0-10150 GCA_964546295.1 uncultured Methanosarcinales archaeon | reverse complement strand
CTCATGAGTTCAATTTCTCGATTGGAGGAGATCTCTCTCCCGAGCTGGAGCTCGATCCCTCTCCTGGCTCTTCACTTTCCTCTGGTACGAGTTCGATAGACCTTGAGGTGAGCTCATCAATCCCATCCATCTGTGTACTTAATGAAAGTACCGATATGGATAATGATGGGGAAGAAGGTGATTACGGTTTCGAGCACACATATGAACTCACAAACCTTTCTGACGGTGATGAGATCTCTTACGATCTCAACTGCACAAACATCAATGATAATTCCACATTTGCATTGTTCGATTTCACCATCAATGAGGATTCTGATTCCGGAAGCAGCTCCGAGACTGTTTATTATGAAGGAGACGACGATGAGGAGGAAGATGATGAAGAGGATGAGGAGGAAGATGATTATTTCCATGTCTTTGAAGAGTTCACGATCACAGACATATCTTCAGGAGAAAACATAATCTTGAATTCATCTGAGAGGGATACCTTGATATCATCAATTGGATTCTCAGTAGCATCTGATATCTCTGAGTTGCATGTGTCTTTGCAGGCATTTGATGATGCAGGCTTTTTCGAGGAGGATGTGCCTCTGCTGACCGATGTATATAGATATATACAGATGATACCTGACGGTGTCGAATTGTCGGGCCTTGGCGATTTCTCTATAGTGTTCAGCATCTCAGAGGACTGGATTGATGAGAACTCTCTCGACGATGATGACATATTGATAGGATTCTTCGACGAGGATACTGAAGAATGGGATGTCTTGCCCAAGCAATATCTAGGTGCCGAGGATGGATATCGGCTCTTCAATGTCACCAGTAAAGCAACTAGGTTCTTTGCACTCTCGGTACTAGAGGAAGAGGAAGAAGAAGTAGAAGAGGAAGAAGAAAGCCCCGCAGGCACTATAGTGAGCAGTGACGAAGAGGATGAGCTATTGGCTGATATCGAGGAACGCAGTATGAGTTTTGAGGAAGTGATCAAGGTTGTCTCTATCATTGTAGGTGTCATCTTTCTTGTAGCTGTAGTATATGGAAACAAGGACTTCATCGCTAAGACCATGGAGAAAAAGAAGAAGAAAGAGAAGGATGAGAATACTCGACACAAAAAGAGAGAGAAGGACAAGAATAGCTCTTCGGATGACCTGCGAGACCAGCGCACGAAAGATTATGAGAAGGATAGGTATGGTGTTGTGAGTGACTTGAAGGAGCTCCCTCTCCCTACACAAAAGGTAGACATACCAAGAGAGGATGTACTGCGTAAGTTCCTTGAGACATTGTACCGTAATTCTTGGATCAAGGGATACAATGATAAGACAATCCGTAAGAATCTCGAGAACCAAGGTTGGCAGACAGATAAGGTCAATGAGGCGCTCTCTTACATAAGAGTGGACGCTGAAGGATCCTTGAGCGTGATCTCAGATCCTGAACTCAAAGGACTTGTCGACTCTTACAGAAAATCAATCATAACCAAGTATGGTATCCCTGCTAATAATCTTTTCAGCACATTGAAGAATAAGGGATGGCCGACCTACATGATAAGATCTGCGATGGATACCGTCGCTTCAAAGATGAATGTACCACTCCAAGGCAAAGTCAACCTTTCAGCCTTTGCTGATGCAGGAAAGATACGATCCTCAGCCTATGACACTTCTGAGCTTGAAGAGTATGTCAAGAATGCCATTGATGAGGGTCAGGATACGTCTAGAATTGTTCGGGACGTTACTGCAGCAGGATGGCCAGGGGACATAGCAGAAGGTGTAATTTCAAAATATTCAAGGATGTGAGCCATGTGTGGAATCATCATAAGATAACTCTGGTTTTCCTGACAAAGGATAACGCAGACTCTATACGGACCCAGATAGAAGAAGGTTTTCTTACTGGGTATGTCGATGAGGTCATCGTGGCAGATTCCTCATCCACAGATAGGACACTTTCAGAGACCTCATACACGAAGGCAAGGATCGCAAGCTGTTCGAATATCTATGAGGCATTCAGGACATCTATTGATAGGGCACTTGGTGATCTCATAATATTCGGCGATCCATCGGGCATAGTACCGTCTAAAGAGCTTGTGAAACTTCTGGCATATTCCGATACATCAACTCATATATTCGGATCCAGGACACGATGGCTCCTCAATGAGATCTCTGGGACCGATAAAAAGGCTTTCAAGATAAACATGTCTGCAGCTTCTGCTTTGAGCGAGTATACAGTAGTCACTCTTGATGACCTCCTCCCTCCTATATTTCTGATACCAAGAGACTCTAAGGGCCCTGAGATCAGGTTCTCAGGTCATGTCAATCTCTTGCCTTTTGACGTCCTCAAGAATGCCATTGAACAGGGTTCAATGTATTTCCAGGTTCCGATAGAATACCATTCCTACTCTTTAGATGAAGATGTGCGAGTATTCACAGATAGGAGATTACGTAGGATAATCACTGGCTTCAAAAAAGAGCTCAAGAGGAAAGACAGACCATCCCGCAAGATGAGCCCTTCGCAGGAGAAGGAGAGCCACAGTGAAAAAAATCCAGATTATGATCCTGTTGTAATAAAGAGAAGGCTCGCTTATCTTAGGAAGCGTCTTGGTGATTATGACAAGCCATACATATCACAAGAGGCTCGTGTGAAGATAGAGGATGCTGTCAAGAAGGCAGCATCTAAAAGTAATTCATCATCAACATCTCCACGAAAAATATCCCGAAAGCGACAACAAGACCGATAAAGGCTCCTGCGATGACCTCTTTCGGGCTATGCCCCATATTCTCGTTGAATCTTTCTAGTGTGTTGTCATTCTCGTCCTCGACGGCATTGTCCCCGTATAGGTCTCGTTTTGTAAGGCCTTCCGCTGCTATTATGGCGTTCAAGAGACTACCCTGTTTCCCGGTCTGTCTCCTAACGCCTGCTGCATCAAGCATGACAATGATAGAAAAGAATAATGCCATTATGAATGTCGCAGTGAGACCTTCATGCATGAATATGGATACTGTCAGCGCTGTGACCGTAGAACTATGAGAAGACGGCATACCTCCAGTAGTGAAAGCGAGTTTCAGGCTGAACTCTTGTGTCTGGTTGTACCCCGATAGTATCTTCAATGTGGCGGACACAAGAAACCCCGCAAGAGTTATTATGAAGATACCTATAGTCGGAAGTTGAGCTACCATTATTTTATATCTTGAGGTAAGAGAATTTATATTTTTCGGAAAAAGATGAAGAAAAAGAAGAGAATAATCAAATCACTCTACGATGATGGCGTTTATGATACCATCCTGGCCCGGGCTATTCGTGATCTTGGCTTTACCTTCTTCAGTCTGCACGATAGTACCTTTTACCATGATATTACGCCTGACGTAGTTGATATCTGCAGGTGACTCCAAAACACTCTCTATTTTCGCGAGCTTGTGTTTCTTTGCTTTGGGAACATAGACATTTGCGGTATCATGGCTCAATAGCCTTCTCTTGGAGTTTCCGCCTCTAGTTCTTACCTGCTTCGTCTTCATCTCGTCAATCTTTGTGAGCGTTGGCGTCCTACCAAGTTCAGCCAGACGTCTACCTCTAGATTTCTTGTTTATAGAGCCTGTCGGTGCTCTTTTTGACTTGTAATGTGATACAACCATAGCATCTGATGAATTTGCACCAATTTAAAAAGCTAACGGTTCAGAGTCTCTTCTTCGCATATGGCTTCAGTAACATTTATAAATGAAGCGAGGTTTCTCACAACTATCAGATTATGAGGTATTGCAAATGGAACCTTCACGACCTTTAGATTCTCTTAATGCAGCAAAAGGAAAGAAAGTCATAGTAGAGCTCAAGAACGGCAAACAGTATCTTGGTAAGCTTAAAGCATTCGATATACACATAAACATAGTTCTGGAAGATGCTGAAGAGCGTGTCAATGGCGAAACAAGCAAGAAGCTTGGAACATTATTCCTGAGAGGAGACGCAATCATATACATCTGCCCAAACTGATAAAGACAAGGAGTGATCTTGATGAGTAAAGGAACTGCGGCACGTGGAGCGATGAACAGCGGGAAGACACACATCATATGTAGGAGATGTGGCAAGCATTCATATAATCTTAGGGATCGTGTCTGTGCAAGCTGTGGTTTTGGAAAAAGTGCAAAGATGCGCGAGTACAAATGGCAGAAAGAGTCCAAGAGATGACTCCACTGTTTCTTATTTTTCTTGTTTCTCACACACATATAGGTTAGATGGATTCTAATGAACCAGTATAATGGTAAGTTTTTTAAACTGCATAGTACCAACCCGCGCATCATGTCGCTCGATGAGACTCTCAGGGATGGTGAAAGGATATTCAAGATAAGGGAATGCTTGGTGGCAACCCTAGACAACCTTGCAGTATTTCCTCCGTGCAAAGAGAAAGAGGAGGTACTTGTCGAGAAGCTCAGGAAGAATGCTTTGCAGCTTAGAGAGGTCATCTCTAGATATGATGGTGTGGCATCTCATCCTTCTGAAGTGCTTGAAAACATAGAGAGATATGCATATTCTATACTGCCAGAAGATACGGCAGACTATGCCTTTGCAAAAGACCTAATTCTTGATGAAGTTAAAGGAAAGTATTAAGAGCCGGGCTGTCCTGAATAGTTATGGTGATATTATGAAGATACGAATAGAACAAGGTAGTGAATCATATGTATGTACTTGTGGTGCAAGCTCATCAACCCCTTTATGTGATGGCTCCCACAATGAGAAGAACGAGAAAGAGAATGCTTCTTACAAGCCACTGAAGGTATCATCGGATAATGATGTGGAATTGGATGTGGATTCTGGCAACTACTGATTCATACAAAATTTTATAAAATCATAGAAGATGTATAAGATATGCAGAGAGGCAGGGGGCAGAAGGTCTCGTATTTCGTAATCCGTATAGGAGGATGGGACGGCATAGCTCTCCAGGCGGAATTGTGGCTGCATCTCCTTTCCTCGATGAGGAAAAGGATACACCTGGTCACTGGTGAGGTGGAAGAGGAACATGGACCCATCGATATAGCATCCCATGGTTCTATCAGTACGGAGATTATACCTGAGCTTCATCTCGACAACCAACGATTCCTATACGACATGTCGTTCAAGAGAAGATTTGATAGAGAACGATGGTTAGAAGAATTTGTCGCTGCAAAGGGTCTGTTGAAGCATAAGTTCCAAAAGAGTATAAGAGATACAGATCTCATAATACTGCACAATTTCTCAATCAAGCACCTTATACCATCCGCTTGGGCAGCAATGCTTGAGATTATCATAGAAAACCCTAAGAAAAGGTTCATCTCCATTGCTGCAGATTCTCCATTCGAGAGGAGCTATATTATGGAGAAGTTCGCAAGCGATGTTCTCTTATTGCTCAAAGAGCCGAAACTCTGGCATGGAAGAACCCCTAAAGAGATTAGTAGGCAGCTGGTGAAGAATGGCAACAGCAGATACATAGCTCTACCAGGCCCAGACACTGCGCCCAATCTGAAATATGTAGTTCTCAACAGCAACCAGCGGAAGACTTTCCACAACATATATGGGATTCCCGATGATGATCTTATGGTCATACATGACATGGGAAGATTCACTCCGGAACGACAGAGGAAAAAGCCTCCACGGAAGGAATTCCCGAGATTCTTCGAGTATCTGAAGAGGAATCAGCTCACTGGATCGAAAGAGGAGATGGATAAGAATGATGTCTATTTGATATCACCAGTGCGCCCCATCAGACGAAAGAAATTGCTGGAGATTGCTTTCGCAGCAAGACTCTTCAAGGAATACCTAAAGCGTAAGCGAAGAGCAGGAGATGTAATATTGGTAGTCACGCATCCTAACAGGGATGAACGCCCTTATTTCACAGAATTGAAACGATTTGCCAAAAGGTTGGGACTTCGCTTTGTATTTCTCGGTGATGAGATCAAGCTCAGGAAGAGTGATGAAGGTAACGCTTACACATACGATGAGGTGATGAATCTCTTCTCATACCTGAATAGCACATGTATCGTGGGTAGTGAGTTCGGCGGTTGGGAGAATGGCATACTTGAAGCTACGGAACATAAGATACCTGTAGCGGTAAACCCCCTTCTCCCTTCATTCCAAGACATGATGGCGCTAGGATATAATTATGTTCCTGCACCTATAATTGTATTCTCTGATCTGGCACAGACCCGATTGGACATAGATTATCTCAGGTTCCCAAGCATAAAGACATTCTATGATAAACTATACAGCAGGATATACATCAAGAATACGCGCAGGACAAATGTGAACCATAACTATTTGATAGGTCTGAAGACACAGTCGATCCAAGCTGCAAGACCACTCATAAGAAAATTTCTTGATTCCTTCGAGAAGTAGAATACTCGATTGGAGAAATGCACGTATCATTCAATGGATTTCACTTCATCCCAGGGAAACCTTTCATCTTCCCACCGCCCTTCTGCATCTTCTTCATCATACGCTCCATGGACTTAGGGTCTTCAGCATTCATGCCCTTGAACTGTTTCATGAGTTTCTTGGACTGCTTATACTGCTTGACCAGCTCTCGGACCTCTTTCTGTTCCCTACCCGAACCATTAGCTATCCTCTCAGACCTTGATGAGTCTATCATCTCAGGGTTCTCAAGCTCTTCTTTAGTGCAAGATTGCATTATATGCTTCCAGTACTTGAGCTTCTCCTCTTGGACTTTGAGAGCCTCCTTGGGCATCTTTAGCTGACCCATGCCCGGCATCATCTCCATAATTTTCCCGAAAGATCCCATCTTGGACATTGCTTCCATCTGCTCATAGAGATCTATTAGATTGAACTCCCCTTTCAGGAATTTTTTCTGCATATCTTTGGCATCCTCTTCTGAGACAGCTTCTTGAGCCTTCTCAAGCAGGCCTTCTAGGTCTCCCATGCCAAGAAGTCTTCCAACGAAACCTTTAGGATTGAACGCCTCGAGATCATCAATCTTCTCACCAACACCAACGAACTTTACAGGCGCTCCCGAGACAGAACATGCGATTAGAGCCCCTCCTCCTTTTGCTGTGCCTTCAAGCTTGGTGATTATAACTCCTGTGACATCACAGGATTCATGAAAAGCCTTAGCTTGACGTTCTGCAGCTTGGCCAACATCAGCACCCATTACAAGGATCCTCTCATCTGCACCTACAGCATTGTTCAATGAGTTCAGTTCTGTTATCAGGTCGTCAGAGAGTGCATCCCGTCCTGCAGTATCTATTATCACTATATCGTGCTTATCAAGCTCATTCTCAAAATCCTTGTATATCTCCGCAGGATCTTTCTTAGAAGGGTTCCCATATACAGGCACACCTATCTTTTCTCCTGCCTGTTGTAGCTGTCTGAATGCAGCAGGTCTCCATGTATCTGTAGATATGAGGGCAATCTTCTTCCCTCTCTTCTGATAATATTTCGCAAGTTTACCAGCAGTCGTGGTCTTTCCATTACCGAAAAGCCCTACCAGCATTATCTTTGTGGGCTTCTTCTCAGTACTTATGGGTTTGGCCTCTTCACCCAAGAATACTACAAGCTCTTCGTAGACTATGGTGATTAGCTTCTCTTTGCTGCTGAGACCCCCTGATGCCTTCTCTTCACCGGCCCTCTTCTTGATCTTCTGTGTAAGCTCCATGACAAGTCTTACGTTGACATCCGACTGCAGCAAAGCCTTCTGGATATCCTTGACCAGTTCATTGATGACCTTGTCATCCACAAAAAGGCTTGATGTTATCTTGCCCATGGTCTCCTTCAGTCTTTCGCCGAGCTTATCAAGTACCATAAGTCTCCGAGAACAGAAATTCATTTATAAATGTTGGCGAAAACTGTCAAATCATGCTACTGAAAAGAAACTTTTAAAAGATAAACTTCTCTACATTTATTATGCATCCAGAGCTATACATCTCGTCCACGAAAGGTCTTGAGGATGACGTCACCGCGCTTGAGATGCTGAAGGATTCTGAAATGATTGCAGGGATTGAAGGGAACCTGGACATCGATTCTATAGAAAAGATAAAGAGCTATGGTCTGAGATATAGTGCGCAGGACCTTCTCATGATGAATGGTTCTGCTCTTTCTGATGATGATATATGCAAGATCATCCCTGAGGGGATGGTAGAAAGGTCAAGGCTCTCTGATACTGGTTTTGTACTTTTTCAAGGTTTCAGCAGGAAAAGGAGACTTGAGGATATGGCCGCGTATGAGATAAAATCAAACATGAAGAAGAACTCTGAACATCTCAAAGAGCTGACAGAGAAAGAAATCGCGATGGAAATCATCCCTTACAGCGAATATGATAGTTTCCATTACAAAGAAGCAATTTATAATATGATATTTGAGCCACGCAAACTCAAGAATATGGTGAAAGATTTAGGTATTGGCCTAGCACCCGATATACCGCACATTATGATGACTGGTGAGCAGTATGAGAAACTTAATGGTTGTAAAGACGTAAAAGAATCTATATTGAAGTATCATGATTCTCTCATGGATGAACTGGGTGATCATGTGCAGATGTTGAGAGTCAGTGTCCCAGGCATCACTAAGCACGATGAGTATTGTGATTCGAACATGCCTTTCGATAGTTCAGACACTAGTCGAGAAGCTTATTTCTTGGCCAAGGAGACTATACGTAGATGCCAGAACATAGAAGCAGTAGTCCTAGACATGGCCACAGAGATGGAACCCAAGGCCCATGTCAAATACATGGAAGAACAAGCGAAGTATCTCCTCGATTCTCTTCGTGCTTCCAGATACAGGCGGGCTTCCTAGTCAATCGGTCTTGATAGAATTCTAGGTAGTTTTTTAAATAACATGCAATTTTTCTCATGTATGTTCGATCTGGAGCTCGATAAGGTAGTTGAACAAATTAACAAGAGAGGTGCCAAGAACGTCCTGGTACAGCTTCCTGATGGCCTGAAGAACAGGTCTGAAGAGGTTGTCACAAGGATTGAGTCTGAGACTGATGCAGATGTCTTCATATGGTTGGGTGGTTGTTTCGGAGCGTGTGACCTGCCGATTGGGACTGAAGATATGGGCATCGACATCCTCATAGCTTTCGGACATAACATGTTCCACAAGACCTATTGGTGATAGTATGCCTAAGACCATATTCATAGAAGCTAAATGGACAGGGAAGATATCGCTTGGAAAGGATGTGATTGATCATTTCAAGCGGAACTCGGTCACGAGCATAGCACTCTTCGCTTCTGTCCAATTCCTAGAGCTTTCTGAGGTAAGGAGACAGCTTGAAGAAGAAGGCTTCAACATAATCACAACCAAAGCGAAACGGACGCATGCTGAGACTCAAGTCTTGGGCTGTGATGCTTACCACGACTCTTTCGATAAGGATATATTCGGTGATGCTGAAGGCTTCCTGTATATAGGTGATGGCCTATTCCATCCGAAAGCTCTGCTTCTCGCTCAGAGAGAGACTGGTAATATACGCGAAGTAGTGATATGGGATCCCGTATCTGAGAAGATGAGGGTGATTGATGAAGGTACTGTGAAAGCACAGGTATCGAAGACGAAGGCCAACCTGAAAAGATTCATATCCGCAGAGACCATCGGTGTACTAGTGACTGTGAAGCCAGGTCAGCAATACCTTGAAGCAGCCAAACAGCTCAAATCACACCTGGAAGCCCAGGGTAAGAAAGTGTATATCTTCATGGATGATATGCTGAAGATAGACCAGTTCGAGAATTATCCTTTCATAGATGCCTGGGTGAACACTGCATGCCCGAGAATAGGTCTTGATGACCATGTCCATGCTTCCAAGCCTCTCATCAATTCTCGTGAGGCCATGGATCCGATCTCTGCTCTCGAAAAGCTTGATAAGTGAACTTGCTATTCAAGAGCTCAGGTTCTGCTCGATGGGATCCTCTTCATCTTCTTGGAGTGATTCAAGTAGGGCCATGTATTCTTCAAGTTCCTGCTGTTTCTTCGCGATGACGGACTCATTCTTTATCATCGAGATATCCCATTTCAGTGTAGCAATCCTTCTCTTCAGAAAATCACTATCATAGCTCTCCATAACGCCCATCATGATCACCCTCACACGTCCATGACCCAGAAGGCCATGTATATTATATGGCACAGAGATATTTAAACATTTGTCTTCCCTATAGAATAATGGAATTGGTCTTGCCTTTGCTAGAAGAGAGTCCTGCAT
>CAZJJJ010000021.1:0-10449 GCA_964546295.1 uncultured Methanosarcinales archaeon | reverse complement strand
CGTTCTGAGAAGATGACTTTAGGCGATATGGTGAAGGTAAGAAAGAGGAAATGATAACTGTTGAAGGTCCACTAAAAGAAAATAAAAAATGATCAAAGCTTTATGCCTTAATCAGTTCTTGGAGTTTTGCCTGGTCGAAACCAACAACAATCTTCCCGTCCACATCGATGACCGGAACGCCCATCTGGCCTGATTTCTCGACCATCTCTTTGGCCTTATCCCTGTCTGCTGATACATCAATGTCCTCGAAGTCAACATCGTTCTCTTTGAGGAACTCTTTCGCATGTACGCAGTGTGGACATGTCGGGGTTGAGTATACTGTAACTTTTGCCATTATCAAACACCTCGTAAAATTTTATCTGTATTGGAGGACCCCAGTATGTTTTAAAATGGTTTCGTTTAAGGTCTGTCATTTTGGTTAGTCTTTTCTGTTCGCTTTCCTGCATCAACAGATACTTTTTTAAATAATCCGCTTCCACTAGCGTATTGGAGATGGTGGCCGTGGTGTACTGGCTAGCATTGAGGTCTGTGGAACCTTAGGACCGGGTTCAATTCCCGGCGGCCGCCCTTCTTTTTGTTTTACTTGTTCGACTTCACGTCGTACGCGGGTTGATAAGGGTGCAATCCTTATGTGGTATTCCCGGCGGCCGCCCTTCTTTTTGTTTTACTTGTTCGACTTCACGTCGTACTCACCCCTCTAGATACCAACTCCATCTTTCGGGAAGTTCCCGTCAATAATTATTTAAAGCACAATGATTAAGGGTAGGTATGACCTATACTGACAAGAATTACGAGCCTGACCCTCGGAACGATTACGTCTTCGAGTTTCAGATAAGACCGCTCAACATGTCATTAGAGGCGGCAGGAGAGAGAATCCTTGAATACACATCCATGAGGGATTGGGATCTCGCCAATAAGGATTTCCCAAAAGAGAGCGTCAAGATCAAACCTAAGCTCTGTGATGTGGACAGCAATTCTTCACTCATCTGGCTGGCCTATCCGCGAGAGATCTTTGAGGATAATAATCCCTCAGTACTGATATCTCTGTATCACTATATATCTTCCTTGGGTTTCTTGAGATCTGTGAGGCTTACCGACCTACATATCCCGCAGAGGTCAAAGAGCAGGTTCTATGGGCCGAGGTATGGTCTTTCAGGTGTCGATAAGCGATTCGCTCGGAAAGGCCCATTCATCTCCGTAGTCCTGGAGAGATCTTTCGCGATGACTCCTTCTTCTCAGGCAAAATTCGCGTATGAGCTATGGAACGCGGGTGTGGATATCGTAAGAGAGGACTACACCTTTACAGATTCAGCGACCAATGATTTCTTCGAACGGACTGAACGTACGATGGCAATGCTTGGTAGGATCGAGAAAGAGACGGGCAAGAGGAGAGCATTCATCCCGAACATAGCCTCAGAACCAACTGAGATGGTCAGGCGTGCGGATCATCTTAAGGCTCTCGGCTGCGAGACTGCGTCTGTCGATGTCGCTTCTTGTGGCATCTCTGCCATAGGTTCTCTCAGGAAGCACTCGTATCTTTTCATCATAGGCAATACTCCTTTCTCTCAGATGGAGATGCATGATTCTGATAATGGGATATCTCCTCTTGCGGCATCAAAGATCTCTGCATTATCGGGTATAGACTCTCTATATCTCGGGCGAGTGGTGTTTTCCGATATCGTGGCAGGCCACAGGAACACACGTTTTCATCTCGACCAAGACTCTGCTATCGATATCGTAAGTAGCATAAGGTCTGAAGGCCCCCTCAAACCTCTGGTGCCGATGATCTCTGGCGGCATGCATCCTGCTGATATATCTTCTGCCATCTCACTTTTCGGGAAGGATGTGATGCTGGATTTCGACGAGTGCTGTTATGACCATCCGGACGGTCCGATCTCTGGTGCGAAAGCTCTTGACCAGGCGCGCCAGGCAATAGAATCTGGAGTTCCTTTGGAAAGGTTCTCAAAGGGTCGACGGGAACTTGACAAGTCGCTCAACAGATGGAGCGTCTGATGAGAATGGATATCAATCGTCCAGGCCGAACGAGCTAGTGAACTCTTCAATGAGCTTATATCTCTCGATGTACTGGTGGCCTTTATCTGTCAGGGAATATGTCTTGCTTTTTCCAGAACTCTTCTCAACGACGAAATCTTTAGCTATCAGTTCTTCAAGGTATTCATCCATCATCTGATGTGATAGGTTTGACTTATAGAGTATATGGGTGGGTTTTATCTTACCATCCTGGTGTTGGATCGCTTTTAGGATGTCGTATATCACCTGAAGCTTGCTTCTCTTTTTCATGCTCATTACCTATCGAACTATTCGTGCTTGTAATCATGGGTCCCTGCCTAGTTCCCTCTTGTGAATCTTGTCTTTCCTGAATATGTGTATCAGGTTCGCGAGTATCATTATATACGCTATCAGTTTGACGCCGTGACCTATGAAATAGAATATGTCGGCGTCCAGTGAGAATATGAATATCACGTACGCCAGGAACATCCCGCCGATTCCCGATAATACGAGGAATGATGTTGTGCGTTTGTTCTTCAGATAGTTGATGATGTAGTGATGGAAGATGAAGAGTGATATGGTGGCCGACATGATATAGAACATCATGAGCTTGTCCACTGAGGATACAAGGACCATCAGGACCAGCAGTGAGATTAGCAGATGTATCTTCGGCCTCTTGACGCTGAAGGTCATATACACTAATGTGATGAGACCTAGTAGCATGAGATAAGTGTATGCATAGACCGCTATCATGTAAAGGACGATGACAAAATTCGCCTGTCTCGGCGAGAATGCCATATGCCTGATGTAGAAGAAGAATATGCTGTTCAAGATTGCCTGTATCAGGTATCCCGATGACATGAGCAGAAAACCTATGCCGAATATCTTGGGCTTCGGCTGGCGCGAGAGGTTATATACCTTGAACGAAAGGTACGCCACCATGAAAGTGACCATGACAAACAGGATCTCGAAGATTATATCATAGCCTAAGAACCAGCTCGGCACAAGGAATACGTTGGACATAGCCGCGTAATCTATCATCTATTTTTAAAACTTATGAAATTTTTTTCCTTAATAGTGTTCTCTATCTTTCTTTAATAATCCATTAATAAATGAACCACAAAGGAAATCCTAGAACAAAAGAAAAAGGAGGTGTTCGGATGTTTTTCAGATACAGAGGATACAACAGGATGCTGGTACAGGATCCGTACGAGGACTTGGAGAATATGTGGAACAGAGAATTATTGGAGGTGGATGATGATGCGTTATTTGATAGAGCCAATGCTTGATGAAGCGAGAGATGACGAGGACCGAGAAGAGAACATATACCAGCAGTTGTTGAGGGATTCCTCTATACATCCCAGACGAGCCACACAGGCCTGATCAGATCAGAGTCCGGTGATGATGTCCAGGATGTCTTCACCGAAATCGTTTATCTTACTAGGTCCCAGGCCTGGGATGTCATGGAGCTCCTCTAGGCTCCTTGGCATCCTGCTGGCCAGTTGGAAGAGTGTCCTGTCAGGGAATATCATGTACGGCAGCACTTTCTTCTCCTGTGCTTTCTCTTTCCTCCATTCCTTGAGGTCTTGAGTGAGTGAAGAGTTCTCCTTCTCCTTGATTTCTGCTTTGGTATTGTCTATGTATTGGAAGTATCTTCTCAAATCATCATTGATGAATCTGCTGATCCTTCCCGTGAAGCTTACATGGAGTTCTTCTTTCGCCCTGGTCATCGCAACATAGAGGAGCCGTAATTCCTCTTCTTGTTTCTCATACTCGAAATCGATGCGTGCCAGGTCCTGGACAGGATGCTCAGAGACTAAGCATGGGAACATTTTTGTATTGGTTCCGATGATGAACACGACTTTGGCCTCGAGCCCTTTTATCGCGTGTATCGTTGATACAGTCACCTTTCCTTCTTCAGGCTCCAGTTTTTCGCTCTCTTCATCAGATCTCTTCGCTATGTGGGGTACGCCATATTGTGTCAGCGATTCTGAGATGTCCTGCACTTGTTTGTTTGTCCTCGCCAAGACGAAGATATCACCGTAATCTGCCTTATCTTTTGAAAGTATCGCTTGGGTGACAAAAAGTGTCTCGGCCTTCTCATCCTTGTGTCTCATCAGGGTCATCTTAGCGTCCATAACCTTGGTGGACGAAAGCTCAGACATCCTCATCGGAGATATGACCTTGTTGGCTCCTTCCACAATCTTGGGTGCGGACCTATAGTTCTCAGTGAGCTGTATGACTGAACAATCCTCTCTTTTCTCTGGGAACTCTAGGATATTCCTGACCTTCGACCCTCTCCATCCATATATGCTCTGTCTTGGGTCACCGACGACGAAAAGGTTCTCAGGATCCATGATCTCTAACAGCTGTACCTGTAGGTCATTGACGTCTTGGTACTCATCTACGAGGATGTGGCTGTACCTCGAGATACTGCTATCATATCTTCTCATCAAATCCATGCTGTCGACAATCTGGTCTGTGTAATCCCTGAAACCTTTTCTGATCTTGAGCTCTTCAATCTTCTTCACGAGATTATAGACGAACATCGCTACAGGCCTGTCTTTGGCAGTGGACTTGTTAACAATAGCCTCTCTGAACAGCTCGATATCCCTCATATTATTCTTGTAATGGTCAAGCAATGCGAACATATCACCCATCATGCTGAAGAATAATGTTTTCTCATCCTTGCCTTTCTTTGAGCGATAATACCTGTCGATCGCTGTGCTCGGATCATAGTCCAGGCTCTCTAGAGCATTAGAGAATATCCTGATACGTTCCCTGAAATCCATCACCTTAAGGCGTCTCCCCGTCAGCTTCTCTTCATTCCTCATCAGGTACTTCTCACAGAATGAGTTGAAGGTCTCGACCTCTACAGGGATCCCTTTGAGCCGGGATATCATCTCTTGCCTCGCCTTCCTTGTGAATGTTATGGCCAGTATGGTCTCTGGTCTGATCCCTCTCAATCGCGCCAGGAACTCTATCCTTCTCGTAAGGACGGTGGTCTTTCCGCTTCCTGCTCCCGCGATGCAGAGGATGTTCTTCGCTTGTGATGTGACACCTTTGCTCTGCTCTTCACTGAGACCTTCAAGGAAATCTCCAAGGTGCTTGAACAGTTCCCTATCCTTTTCGGTGACCGGGTCATAATCGAATCTGTTCCCATCCTTATTCCTGTCTTCTCTTCCCTTCCTTGTCTTAGGATTCTCCAAGAACTCTTTCCCTTTCACCGTCATATTGAGAACCGGATAATACTTGCTCGTCCTCGTCTTGGTGATCTCAATGAGCCCATCGAACATCATACTATCTAAGGTCTCATAGATATCTCTGTCTCCCATAAGGTCGAGAGCGCCGTGATGCTCGCAGAGATGTAGTCTGAGCTTCCTTATCCTGCTCTCATCTTCGCCTCTCAGGACATCACAGAGGAGTCTTTTCCCAACCGGAAAAGGCAGTTCCTCCATAAGTCTTAGTATGGCAAGCTCTGACGTCTCCTCCTCAAGCATCTCAAGATTCTCTTTCTTCCCGTGTTTTCCAATCCTTAAAGAACCATCAGGGTTGAACTCCATTCCGTATTAGCACCTAAAGCCCATGTTTATAAAACTGCCGATGAAGGGTCTGTCCATCAGAATATGAAGCTTGCATAACCGACGACCCTGCTGCTATCTCCACTGATATCTGCAGAAGTCGAATAATCGAGGAGTCGGATCTCTCTGTCTCTCATCCTGCAGAGCTCCATGGCTATCTTCAATGGGTTCCTACCGCAAGCCTCAAGATCACCCTGCTTTGCTGTTATGTTGCTGATCGTCGTATCATCGACAGCTTTCGCCTCTTCCTTATCCAGGAAATGGCTGAGATCCGTACTTATGACCAGCAGTGTCTTCTCATCCATCATCCCATCTATCATCTTAGCATACTTCTTTACGTTATCCTCTGTGATATCCCCGACAATCAGTGGGACTAAGCTGAAGCCCTCAAGGAAATGCTGCAAGAAAGGTATCTCCACTTCGATCGAATGCTCTTTCTTGTGTGGCATTTCGTCCCTTATCACGTCTTCGGGGACATGCTCATGGTCTATGCTGACATCTCCCAAAGCGGTCCTCCATATGTCATTGGTATCGATGACTATCCTGTCCGTGTATACTGTGTGATTAGGCCCGAGGACTATCACACGCTTGTATCTGTATCGATCGAGTCTTCTGAACGCATGACAGGCAGTCTTTCCAGAGAACACATATCCTGCATGTGGCACTATGATTCCCATGACGTCTTTCTCTGGCTCACCTTCTGCACGTGCTGATAGGGCAGATATCATCTGGAGAAGCTCATCTCTCCTGTCAGGATAGAACATGCCGGCCACAGCACTTTCCCTGATATTTCTCCTTCCCCTTGCTTCTTCATCTTCTCTCTCCTTGACCATCATATGGAACAAGTTTTTTAACCTAATAAATCTTACTGCGACATATTGTTGTCGGTGGGAAAAATATGAAAGAATGCATGCTGTATGAGCGTCTTGACGGGAAGGATGTGAGGTGTGATGCCTGTGCGCACCATTGTGTGATAAGGGATGGTAAGACAGGCATATGCCGGGTCCGCAAGAATGGATCGGGTAAATTGTACTCGCTCGTGTACGGGCTCCCAATATCCTGTGCTGTGGATCCTATCGAGAAGAAACCATTGTTTCATTTCATGCCGGGCACTGATGTGTATAGCTTAGGGACTGTCGGCTGCAATTTCAGGTGCTCTTTCTGCCAGAACCATGATATAGTCTTCTCTCCTAGCATAGTTGGTGAGGAGATGTCACCTCCCATGATTGTCGAGGATGCTCTCAGTTCGGGCTGTGCAGGTATCGCATACACATACAATGAGCCGACCATATTCATCGAGATGGTCCATGACACTGCAGCTCTTGCTAAAGAGAGATCCCTGAAGAACGTGATGGTGAGTAATGGTTATATGACTGATAAGGCCCTGGATTGTCTTTCTGGGCTCATAGATGCCATCAACATAGACCTGAAATCATTCAAGGATGACTTCTACAGACGATTCTGTGGTGCCAGGCTTGACCCAGTCCTCAGGTCCATACGGAAGGCACATTCTCTTGGGATGCATATCGAGGTGACCACACTGGTGATCCCTGGCGAGAATGATTCTGAGGAGGAGCTGAGAGATATCGCAAGGTTCATATCATCTGTGGATAAGAAGATACCTTGGCATGTATCCCGTTTCTTCCCGATGCACAAGATGAATGATAGGACAATCACTCCGCGCGAGAAGATAATGAGGGCCTGCGAGATTGGTCGTGATGAGGGGCTTGAGAATGTCTATGCCGGAAACATATAAGCATATGTTATTGAAGATCGCCAGGAAAAGCATAGAGATATCTCTCGATGATGGTGATCCATCTCCACCGCCTGATCAAGTATTAGGATCATTGGATATCTCCTCTGATGAGATGCCTCCGATGCTGACAGAGAAGAGAGGGACTTTTGTCACCCTTACGAAGGATGGTGAGCTCAGAGGGTGCATTGGACACATAGAGCCGGTGCAGCCAGTCTACATAGATGTGGTGGAGAACGCATGTTCGGCAGCATTCAACGATCCGAGATTCCCGCCGGTATCAGGCAATGAGCTCCATTCATTGAATATAGAGGTCTCACTGCTTTCTGTACCTGTCGAGATGCATTATGGCGACGCGGATGAGCTTCTCCAGAAGCTGGTTCCTGGTAGGCATGGCCTGATACTGAAAAAAGGTCTGCGTTCCTCGACGTTCCTGCCCCAAGTCTGGGAGCAGCTCCCATCCAAAGAGGAATTCCTCTCTCATCTCTGCATGAAGGCAGGCCTTCCTCCTGATGAGTGGCGTTCGGGCGGATTATCTGTGAAGACTTATGAAGCAGAGCATTTCTCGGAATGACCTGTGGTCAGTGTCATCATAACGTTTTTATAAACCGTATATGTCCCTCCATAGATGGAGTATCTGGCATATATAGACCCCAAGTCACTCACTGAGAAGCAGGCCCTAGGTGATGTCGGAGCAGGAGAAGGTGTTGGGCTGCATATGACCTTGTGCTATTTCTTCATGGACCCTGTACTATCCAAACCACTCATTGCTGATTTGTCCAGCATATCTTTTTTGCCCTTTTATATGAAAGCCCAGTCAATCGAACACTTTGACAAGGGTCATACTGTGCTGGAATTCTCATGCCCCGCGGGATTACAGAGATTACATGAGGATATAGTAGATGCTGTCAGAACCTATGCGGATGCTGACCTTGAGAAGACTATCTCAAAGTATTATCTCGGGAATTTCCGTCCTCATGTGACCATC
Organism: uncultured Methanosarcinales archaeon; assembly: GCA_964546295.1. Taxonomy (GTDB): domain Archaea; phylum Nanobdellota; class Nanobdellia; order Woesearchaeales; family CAZJJJ01; genus CAZJJJ01. Next base: position 2,117 of record CAZJJJ010000021.1, on the reverse strand, counting down.
TCGAAGCAAGGACAGACATCCTACGAAGATATTGGGGCGCTAGTTGGTCATGAGGAATATGTGGATAGTTTCTCTCTAGTCAGGAAGGTTGATGAAGAGTGGCAGAAATGGCTAGATTTCTATGGCTCTCAATCATTGGAACACTCATGCGAAAGATTTAAGTGAAGGATAGTACTATGAGCTGTTGTGATACTTATGGACTGCCCTTGTTATAACACCGGATGCCTACGACATGGTGATTGTGAGGCCTGTCAGGCCTATCATCATAGTACTGGCACGAAGACGTTCTGCGGGAAATGATCATGGTCTTGAGTGATATGGTCTCTGATCTTCTTCTTCATGGTCTTTCGATAACTTCCATATCTCTTCCGCCAACTTTGTCTTGTCACTGATGGCTTCAGGATGCTTTTCCTGTATCTCCTCGACAATAATCGGGTCTGCGATATCTGTCTTTGAGATGTATATGATGATGTCTTTCCTATGCTCTTTCTGTGTCTTCTTGAGGAGCTTCTCCTGTTTCTCAAGCGGATACTGTTCAGTCGGGTCGAACACATAGACCATGGCATGCGCTGCATGTCTCATGGCAAGCTCTGCCTGACGCTCGATGTCGTTCTTCTTATCCTCCCTGTTCAGGGTCCCTGGTGTGTCTATGAGCTGGATCTTCTCATGCTCTTCCCTCATATATCCGACAAGCAGACGTCTTGTTGTGAACGAGTATGAGGCAATCTCAACTCGAGAGCCTGATAATCCAGTTATGAGCGTAGACTTGCCTACATTAGGGAAGCCTACGAACGCAACAGTAAAGATCCCTTGCTTGACAGTAGGGAATCCTTTCATTGCCTTCCTCGCTCTCTCTATCTCTTCGAGCTTTCCGGATATCTTCTTCATTATCGAGTCGACCCTGCCATAGAATGCATTCCTGTACTTCTTTGCAGAATCCGAGCTCTCTGAAGACTTAATCCGTCTCCGGGTCTCTGAAGCAAGCTCACTGATCTTTGACCTTGCCCAAGGGAGTGAGGACAGTGCTTTCTTGAGACTGTTGATATCAAAATGCAGGCGGCATAGTTCGTAGTAGAAGTCGGGCAGCCCATCGATGCTAGGGAAGAATCTTTCTATGTTGGAGAGCGCGTTGTTGAGATAGTCATCTACGCAGTCCACTCTCACAAGCTCCTTGTCCTTGGCAGTATTCAACCTGTCCTTGTTCTTCTTCTGCCCTTTCTCTGCGGCTTTCTTCTTGGCCCTGCCGAAAGCCACATCAAGATAGAACTTGTGGTCCTCTACATTCTTGAGATCCTGGAAGTTCATGGTATGATGAGGTCTGTATCTTTTTAAAAAACTTGCTTATGGTATGGTGTGGTATGGGATGTCTGGGCAATAGTGACGATTCAAAAAGATTATAAATGGAGCATATAGTATGAATCTTTATGCAGGCATCACTCTCATTCATTGGTATCATCCTTGTCGTATTCTCTGGCTCGGTACTTGGAAGGCTACTACTTTTCATAGCGCCAGAGGAGAATAAGCCCGGCAAAGGTTGGTTCAGGCTGCTTTCCGCTCTGCTGTTCAGTGGAGCACTCTTCACGAGTACGCAAGGTTCCATATTCTCAATACCTCTTGCATTAGGCGGACTTCTGCTCATAGTATCTGCTCAGGATAGCTTCCTTAAGGACAGGAAGGTGGCCATACCCTTGAATGTGGTCCTGGGTATGATTGTAGGACTGATTATCCTATTCAGCTCTTCAAGGGTATTGACAGCCTCTTTGCTCTATATGTTCATGATAAGCTACTCATCCCTGACTTTCTTTCCCGACCCGAAAGATGTGAATCTGAGAAGGTATCACGTGAAGCGCAAGATGAGATACATTCAGGAGATAACTATCCCTTTCTCTTCCATATTTCTGAGCATCGCGCTCCATTTCCTGCTCTTCTGACAATATCTTACTATTCATTTGGAAAAATTTAAAAAGCATCAATTCTTTTTCATATATCATGGAGATTCATGAGATAGAGATAATGACGCTGGCGGCCGGCGATCGCATGGATAATGTAATGGATTCGTTGAGCTATTATAGGCCTAAACGTATCCATGTGCTCAGTATCGATAGATATGCTGATCA
>CAZJJJ010000020.1:0-10759 GCA_964546295.1 uncultured Methanosarcinales archaeon | reverse complement strand
TGACAAGATATAAATATCTTCGTCGCATTGCCCACTTATGATAATAGGTATCACTGGGGGCTATGGTTCTGGAAAGGATTCTGTTGCAGATTACCTGGTGAATCAGACAGGCTTTGAGAAGATATCTCTTTCTGATTTCTTGAGAAGAGAATGTGAAGAAGAGGGAATGAAATTAACCCGTGAGAACCTGATAGATAAAGGTAATGAGTTGAGGTCCAAGTTCGGTCCATGGATTCTAGGGAAGATGGCCAGGGATTCGATGGATCCGTCAAAAGATTATGTGGTGGTCTCTATAAGGAATCCATACGAGGTCAAAGAGCTGAAGAAAAGTAAAGGTTTCATCATGCTCTATGTGACAGGTCCCGATGATTTGAGATATAAGAGGGTCAACTCTAGAAGACGTGCAGGTGAGCGATATTCATCGATAGAAGAGTTTCTGGAGATGGAGGCCCGAGAGATGGAATCATCAGATGCTGATTCCCAGAATATATCAAAAGTTGCAGATATGGCGCATATTGTACTTGATAATAGATATGATACTCTTGAACAGCTCTATGAGGTCGTTGATAGGATGTATGCTGACATCAAGAGCGGGCGACTTAATAGATATATTTGCAATAGCTAATTCTGGTTATAGAACTAATATGGGAAGAGAATAAAAGAATAAGAAAATTATGAAATAATCTAAAAAACTCTACTGCGCGTAGAGCTTGATGCTTTCCCTGTCATACTTGAAATCCTTAGACAGTTTACCCTTTTTCTTGTAGTAGTCTACAAGCCTCTTCACTCTAGAATCTGTGAGTTCAAGACCACGCTTCGCGGTGAAATCCTTGTGATTCTCCTCGAGGTGCTTGCTTAGGCTTATGCTCTTCCGAATGGTTGCCATGAGGTCTTCAGGAATCTCAGGGTTTTGCCTCTTTTCTTCCAGAATCTTGGTAACGGATTTACCCGTGAGAACCTTTATATCTGGTATCCCATATGAATCCCTTAGTATCATGCCTATCTTCGAAGCGCTGTTACCTTCTTTTGCCAGCTTGACTACAATCATCTCAGCCTCTCTCGGCTTGTAGCTCATCCAGCTTGGATTCTCTTTGACACTAGGTTTCTTGGAACCCGAATTTCCATGTGCTCTAGAATATCTTTTTGCCATATCTTATCACCCGGTATAGGCAAGCTCTTGACCGGCCCATCCTAATCCTTGATAATCGTAATCTGTTTATAAAACTTTTGAGATCTGATTCCTCACTCACCATTCCTGTATCTCTGTACCTCTTCCTTGTACATGTTTCCTATATGTTCCCTTATAAGTCTGCTTTCTTCCCTGTCAAACCTTGTTCTCATTTTCGGAAATTCTGCATCTTTTGGCCGTGTTATTATCTTATAGTTCCCGAATACATCGAGATTTATTGTGCTACAGATCCCTTGATCATCGTGGTCATAGGGTACGCTCCTTCCTCTGCTAATGCTGCTGAACATAGGCAATGGGATATCTATGGGCTTTCCTTCCAAAATAGGTCCTATCCTGAGATAGAGATCTTCGTCAGATCTAATTATCTCTCCCTTACTAAGAGAGCATATTGTGCACTCATCATCAATTCTTTCGGCAAGTGCATTTCCTCTTCTCAACAGTTTTTCAAGCATCACTTGTTAGTAGTTAAAACCACTATTTAAATGTATTGTATCTCAAATACGAAATACTTATTCTTCACTCTTGTCACTGAGCTTATCAAGGAATGCGGCATTCTCTATGATGCGCTCTTCAAAATCCTTGTTTGTCTCCCCTTCCTGCTTCTCTATATCCAGCATCTCTACAAGATTCCTTACAGTAGTCTTTTCATCGTTCATCCCTATTTTAGAGAATCTCATCTGTCCTGTGTTCTTTTCAATGATTTCTTCTTCTATATTCGCGAGAGATTCGCTGTTGGGTCGCATCTCTTCGAAGGATTCAGAGGTCAACGATGCTGTGTTCCGCATTATGAAGAATGCACCTCGTCCGTACATCATGTTGATCGTATCACCTAGTTTGACATCCGACACTTTTCCGCTGCTCAATCTCCCCGCAATCCGTATGAGTATTATTTTGTCCGTAAGATCTTCTTTCTCTACACGCTCTTGCAGGATAGACATGGTCTCTTCAGGTGACCTGTTTGTAGAATCTATGCTGATCTTCAAGATGTCTTTCACCTTAACAGGCACGAATCTCAGAAGTTCAGGGTCTTCTGAATCGAATATGTAAAAGCCGCCGTGCTCTAGATCTTCTATCTCCTTGAATGAGTTAGGGAACAGCGGACCAGGGTATGCCACTACGCCACCTAATTCTTCAGATGAGTGTTTGATCACTGAATGCACATGTCCGCCTGCATAATAGTTGAAGTTCTTTGGAAGATAGCTTATCGGTGATGACTCAATCTTTTCCATGCCTTTCGGCTTCAATTCTGTTATAGCGCTATGGAACATAAATATCTTGAATCCTGTAGCTTCCTCTATACTGCTGTTATCTAAGCTCTCGTAGTAGGATTTCTCAAGACTTCCTCTTCTTCCGACAATGCCTGTTATCTTTGCTCCAGTATTCTGATCCTCTGTGAATGACAACTGCAGCTTACCAGAGCTATCCATATTGCCTTTGGCTATATTGCTGCATAATCCGGCATTCTCAAGGACATCAAGCATGGTCTTTCCAGAAGGAGAGAAATCGTGACTGCCCGCAATAATATAGACTGGAATATTTTCCATATACAGTTTTCTGAGCAGGCTGACCGTATTTTTTATGCTGTCGATAGATGGTATGGATGTGTTGAAGAGGTCCCCTGAAATCAGCATAAAATCAACTTTTTCCTTTATGGATGTCTCAACAGCCTTCCTGAAAGCCTCAATCGTCAGGGCACTCATACGCTCATCCCTATAGGATCCAATGTGGCAGTCTGCCAGATGCGAAAATTTCATCATCCTAAGGTTTTCTCTCTATGATAAAAAAGTTTTCTGTATCCTAGATTTAAACGACAGATTATTAAGAACGTTGATAAGTATCCTCTCATGGCAAGGATATTTTCAGGACCTGGGGGCAACATCGCACCAGACATCATATCATCACTTCATAGACTCAGGGAATTGGGTCTGGATGGTCAGGAAGTGGAGTTTGTGCGTGGTGTGACTATGGGTGAGAAAAAGGCAAGAGAAGCAGGGGCTATAGCAGCCAAACTCGGTCTTAAGTTGAGCATACACGCCCCTTATTATATCAATCTGCTTTCGGTCGAACAACACAAGGTTGATGCATCCAAGAGACGCATATTGGATTCCTGCAGGATAGGGCATTTTCTCGGTGCGAGCTCCATTGTATTTCATCCAGGATATTATCAGAAAAGATCGAAGTTGGAGTCTTATGAGATCGTCAAGAATGAGATTGCAGATATGATTGAAACTATAGAAAAAGAGAGGCTTAAGGTTGACCTTTGTCCTGAAACGACAGGGAAGGGGAGCCAGTTTGGGGATATTGATGAGCTCCTCGCTCTGATGAAAGATACGGGTTGTAAGATCTGCATAGACTTTGCACACATATATGCGAGGCAGAATGGTGTGATAGATTATGCCGCACTTTTCAAGAAGCTTGACAGCCATGGTCTGAAGAAGATACACTGTCATTTCTCTGGCATAGAATACTCAGAGAAAGGAGAACGGCATCATCTGCAGATGACAGACGAGTTCGCTACACCACTTCTCAAGGTTGCTTCCAGCTATGATATGGAGCTCAACATCATCAATGAGTCACCAGATCCTTTGAAGGGTGCCCTAGATATTAAGAGATTGTCTGAAAAATATCTGAATTGATTTATGTAGAGTCATATTTATAAACCAAAAAAATAAAACATTTGTTATGGCAGAAGACAGGATGCAAAAGATTGTAGAGAAGATTTTCAGGAAACATACCCATTCCCAAGCAGAAGTGAAAAAGATTTTTACTCAGATAAAGAGATTTTCTGCAATATTACAGAAGGAGTTGGAAAATGAGAAGATTGCTGCAGATGTTTTTCATGGCGGTTCTAGCGCAAAGGGCACCTTTCTGAAAGGGAATTTCGATGTGGACCTTTTCGTGAGATTCGATTATTCAAGATACAAGAACTTCTCTTCGAAGCTCTCTGACATACTTCATCTTGCTGTGGAGAGGGCAACAAATAACAATTTCGAAAGGATTCATGGCTCAAGAGACTACTTCCAGCACAAGTATAAGCACGTTTACCCCATAAATTTTGAGATTGTGCCTGTGCTGAAGATAGACAAGCCTTCAGATGCGAAGAATGTCACAGACTGCTCACCTTTGCATGTCTTATGGCTCAAAGAGAGAATGACAAGACAGAAGGACCTTGTCAAGCAGTCTGTCGCCGCAAAAATTTTCATGAAAGCGATAAAGACATATGGAGCGGAGTCATACATAAAGGGTTTCTCTGGGCATGTGCTCGATATCCTAGTTTCTCATTTTGGGTCTTTTGAGAGATTGCTGGTCGATTCGCACACTTGGGAGAACCATCACGTGATTGATGTCGAAAACCACTATGAGGATAAGGATCAGGCAATAAAGCATCTTGCTGAATCTAAGTTGAGTCCGCTCATAGTCATCGATCCAATCCAGCCGGAGAGGAATGCGGCAGCAGCTCTCTCAAAAGAGAAGTTGGAATTATTCAGGAGGAAGGCCAAGGAAGTATTGGTGAATCCGAAGATGTCTTTTTTCACCCTACCACGATTCTCTCTCACTGCTCTTAAGAGGGAAAACGTCCCGCATTGCGACAAAGCGATACTGAAGATATCTCCCAAAGAAACCAAGAGAGATATAGCTGGATCAAAATTGCTAAAGTTCTATGAACGTCTTCTATCCTACTTGAAAAGGAATGGTTTCGATGTATTCGACTCTGGATGGGACTGGCCGAACAAGGATGCTTACATATGGCTATATGTAACCAAGAATTCGATATCATTCGTACGTAAGAATCCAGATGTCGTTAGGGAGGGCCCTCCTAAGCAACGTAAGGAGGATGTCAAGCGATTCAAGGAGAAACATTCTTCTTGTTTCTGGCATCAGGGCAAAATTTATGCTAAAGTTCCTAGAAAGTTCGTATCATATAGAGACATAATCCATAAGACTATTAAAGAAGAGAGTGATAAGGGTAATATAGTGTATGCCAAGATTATTTCCTGATGTGTGAGAATGAGAGTCAACAGACAACTTAGACAATCTGCGGAAGAGTTCTTCAATAGGAAGTTCCAGACAAAGAATCCTTATAAGGAGATTAAGCGCCAATCTTTTCATCTCCTGATGGGTCTGGTCATTATCTTCTCTGTGATTATGGCGGATAGGTTGTTGGTTGCCATATCTCTCACAATCATATTGTTTGTGGGCGGCATCCTATCTCTGCTGACAAAAGCAGGAAAGACATCTGTCATGGACTTCTTCTTGGAGCATTTCGACCGTGATGATGACAAGAAACTCTTTCCTGGCAAAGGTGCTTTCTTCTACATATTCGGCTGCACTCTTGTCCTTTTCATCTTTCCAGAATCTGTCGCTCTGGCATCGATTGCCATACTTGCCATAGGCGATTCCGTATCTCATATAGCGGGTGCGTACATAAAGAAGATGATGCGTGATGACGGACTCTCTAAAGTCATTGAAGGCACTCTACTCGGCATAATATTCTCTTCTCTCGTGGCTTCTCTATTCGTGGACCCACTTTTCGCTTTCATCGCCTCATCAATGGCCATGGCTGCAGAGACTACTGAAGATATCCTCACTGGTCTTGACGACAATTTCTATATACCCCTGATAGCGGCTTTGACTATTGTCCTCTTGAAAGCGGTCTTTGGCTAGACTTTCGCTATATCTGGCTTGAGAATGCTCCAATGGCTGAGGATTAGGATGGTTATTATCCCGAACACTACAAAAATAACCGATATTGCTATGTTTACTGCTTCGCCATATCCCAAAGAGATGATATCCCATTGATATCTTATGCTACCTAGCATCAATCCCACAAGAAAAGATTTCGTGCTCTTCTCGTGTTCGTGCATCAGTCTGTTGAGAATCTTTGAGAATGTTCCCAATCCTACTATACACCCTGAGACGAATAAAAGTATCTTCAGGACATTGAGATCACTCACTGCTTGTAGCATCCTCTCGTATTGGCCTAGCATGAGTATCATGAGAGAGCCAGAAATACCAGGAAGTATCATGGCTGTTATGGCGATAGCGCCCGCAAGGAATATGATTGTCCAGCCTTCGAATGTGAACGTGGCAGGTATGCCGGCGAGCAACAAGCCGCTCAGGAAACCCAAAGTCATTGTCAGTATCCTCTTCAGATTAGAGATGTCTGAGTGCGAAGCAAGAATCACTGCTGACGACAATACAAGTCCTATAAAGAAGGAATATGTGGCAATGGCGTGATCCTGGACCAGGAAGCTGATCATCCTTGAAAGCCCGAAGACCGCGACTAGTATTCCAATAAGAAGAGGCAGCACAAGAGGCACATCAATCCTTCTGATAATCTCTTTTTTCTTATCACTTCCTCCTGTGAATAGAACCAAGAATTCTCTCGTATTGAAGATTGTGAATATCTCATCTATAGCAGAGATGAGTCTGGTGTATATCCCGGTTATCAATGCAATGGTCCCTCCCGACACTCCTGGAATTATATCTGCAGAGCCCATGGCTAATCCTTTGAGTAGATTGGTAAGGACATCTTTCCCATTTTTTTTTGCCATTCTACTACCTTCATACTAATCTGTTCAGTTCGTCCAAAATCGAGTCATCGATCGATTCTTTGCTTGACATGAATGATGCTATCTTTCCTATTTCTCTTGCCCTGTATCCCATCGCTATGCCCAAGGTTATCCCTGCAGTGAAGAACTCCTTCTCATACTTTGTTCTCTTCCCAATCTTCTCGACGAAGAAAGAATCCTTTTTTGCATATATGTTAAAACCCTTGTTCCCTTTGACTGCGAGAAACTGATTATCTTTCTTAATGTTTCCTATGCTGTTCTTATCGATATTCTCGCCGAATAGGAGATATGCCTGATCAGATGAGATTATGATGGCATCAGCCAAGGCCATCATCTCCATCACAGCCTCTTTGTGGTTCAGTACGACCTCTACAGAATTGACGTCGAAGATTATCTTACTGTCATTATCTCTTGCAATCCTCGCTGCGAAATTTGCAGCCCTTCTCCTTGGCCCTGTATCGAGTAGAGCTGTCTCGATAAGTATACATTTCGCAGATTTTGTCTTGAGAACATCAATCTCTTGATAGCTTATGCTCTTGCTTATCCCTCTATGCTTCAATCTTACCTCAGGATCTTCGGGTGTTCTCAGCTTCAAACAGGAATCAGTGCACCCGAACCCAATCTTGAAATCGACATCAATCCTTGTACGCTCGAGCTCTCTCTGGCATATCATCCCGAACTCATCCATTCCGATCTTGCATGTCAGGCCAGTCCTCATACCAAGCAAGGTGAGCACGTTCAACACCTTGTAGCTGTAGCCTACAACTTCTAAAGATTCTTTGCTGATCCTCGAGTCATTGAGGATCCTGTCTCTCTCCTCAAGACCTATCATCTTAGTGGTTCCAGGATTTATGCCTATGTCTTTCAATTCTTTTCTGCTCATCTCAACAGTGAGCTCTAATGCTATATCACTAACCCCATAGACGTCAATCTTCGATTCCATACTCATCCCATATCATATTAAATTCTTCAATGAATCTCTTCGCTGTATAGTTATCATGGACTATAATTATATTCTCGTCGTTATTAGTGTTTGCGTTCCTTGATGGATTATACGACCCGGTTATTGTTGTCTTCCCATCTATGATAAAAACCTTGTGGTGCATATTGCCATCATGCCTGCTTCTTACAAAACATTCCGAGCAAGTGTTGTTGAGTGTATGATACTGTGACCATCTGCTTCCGGCAAGCCAGTTCTCGAATATTCCTTTTACCTCCATATCTCCCATACTATTGGTTATAGTATCTGCTATCCCTTGGCTCGTGAAGCTGAATGTCATGAAATGTATGCTTTCCTCGGCACCCTCAATATGTCTGATGACTTGGTCCTCGCAATCATCTTCCGGACAGAAGTATGTCTCAACCCATCTATCCTCCCCATCGACAATCCTTTGGTATGGTCTGTTCATTGCATCATGGTCTTTGAATCTTCTTTCTTTGAACATCTGGTTGAACTTATGGATGAAGTTCTCTGCAAGAAGCTCAGAGCTGATTATCACCATATTATTGTTATTCCTAGTGATGCCATTCACTGTAGGATTCATCGAACCGGTCATCACAGTACCGTCCCCAAAGATGCAGAATTTATTATGCATATATCCAGACCCTGAATCAACAGTATGAGGAATGTCTCGTGATCCAATCTCTGCAGAATTATCTGAGTCAATGACTATATCTGCGGAATTGTCTTTTATTGCATCGAGTATCTTTGGGTGATTCAGGTCATAGAATGCGCATCTGACACGGTCGCTCTCATCCATCAGTTCTACAATGGCCCCTGCGCAGTCATCTCTCGGGCAGAATAAGGTGACGATGCTTATCTCATCTTGATGCTCTTCGGCAGGGCCTATCGGGTGGTCACCATCCTGATGTGCTAAGGATACCCAACCAGATGTAGAAATGATGATTACGATAGCAGCCATAAGGATGTCCTTATTATCCATAAAAAAGGCTTGTATCATGTCTTTTTATTTCCATCCGAAGCATTTACGGAAAAAAAGGATGAGAAACAGGAAAATTTTCAAAACTCACTTATTTTTTCGCAAGGATTCGTTCTTGGAAAGATATTGTGAGTATCTCCTCTTGGATGTCAATGAAATGATCCAGTATCTCGTGGAGATTGATCTTGATGACCTCGTTAGTGATTCCTGATATCTTCGAGAACAGTTTCTCTCTTGTGTCTTTATGCATCGTAGAGAATATCTGCTTGCTATTCGAGGTCACATATCTCATACTCCTATCAATCTCGGAAGATATCCCGTTCAAGATATCAGAGTCAATCAGCACACTCTTGTTCGTATCCGTCTCTTTGACCATGTTCATTATGCTATCCCCTATCTTCTCAAGTCTTTTCGCTACTATCAGGAATGAAGGGATGGACTCTATGCTGTTTATCCTGGATGTGGTAAGCACCTTCATATCATACATAGATATGGAACAAATCTTCGTTATGAGATGATTCAACCTATCAATCTCGATCTCATTATCCTCAAGTTGTTCTGTATGATCATTCTCGCGCAGCATCTCAAACGAAGACCTTATTATGAATGCCATCCTGTAGAGCGATTGCCTCACATCGACCTTGGTTTTGTCTAGGAGGTTCCTTATCTCTATGAGATTATTACTCTCATGTGAGATCTCTGTACCGCTCATGTAATTAATCATCCTTTTTATTGTCATCCCTTGTGTGCCTAAAGAATCTGATTTCTTAGAAATTATCCTAATATTCTCGTATCCTTTGTAGTAGCAAGCCATGATGACGCTTTCGATGTTATCTCCATAGTCTTCTATAGGTAACTCGATGCTTTTAGGATCGCTCTTCTGTGCACTTTTCGTGCTTATGAGAAGGTTACTCTCCGCAGTCTTTGTTATCTGGATTTCACTCTTCCGGCTGAGACCATTCTCTTTGACCCATGCTTTTGGTAACGATACAGAATAAGTGGTTCCGGCGATGAGTTGTATCCTCCTTGTGTGCATATTATCCCGAATCTGCGGCAATTATATAAAGATTTTGGGCACTATATAGTATATGTAGGTTAATTATATATTATTCCCACACCTGTTTTTCTATGTGATGGTTTTCTAGGGGTGAGTAGATGGGCAATGTAGATAAGGATTCCAATGGTCTAGAAGATTGGGTTGATAGTGCAGAACAGGTAGGTAGGAAAGTCAGGAAGAATACTGATAAGAACACACCCAAGACATATGTGGTTACGGGTGCGCAATACAATGGAAGGGTCAATAGGGATTTCTTTGAAGGCCTTGAGAAGTATTGCGAGGAGAACGACGGTGAGCTCCTTATTGTCCCAATGAGGGGAAAGAACAAGGAAGAGGACATGCTTGATCCACAGCTTCTCGAGCAGAAAGTGATTGGTGGAGATTATTCTCTTAATAGGAAATTGGCGATCCAGGATTTCAACATCAGACCGAACCAAATCGATCCATTGACTGGCTTGTCAAGGTTCGTACAGGCTGACAAGACTGCTATCATAGCGGCGCCTAAGGTGAGGCTGCAGGTAGTACCCAATTCCAAGATGAAACTCCCTAAGGTCCTGATGACAACAGGAGCTGTCACATTACCCAATTATATAGATAGGAGTGATCCAACTGATTGGAAGTACGACCATCGCGTCAACCACATAGCAGAGCGTGACCATACCTATGGTGCTGTAGTGGTTGAGGTTGAGAACAGCCATAAATATCATTTCAGGCATCTAACGTCCCTCAAGAACGGCGTCTTTTATGATCTCTGTGAGAGGTATGACAGAAAGAAGGAACCTGTGATGGAACGTCCTCCGGCCATGGTGTTGGGAGACTGGCACTCCGGTGATACGAATGACAAGGTCCGGGACGAGACATTCCGGATGTTAGAACGTTATAATCCTAAAGCGGTGTTCTTGCATGACATCTTCAATGGGCATAGCATCAATCATTGGAACAGGGGAAAGCTTGTGGATACTTATAGGAACAAGCACCGTATGAGTCTTCCTGAAGAGAT
>CAZJJJ010000019.1:9811-10884 GCA_964546295.1 uncultured Methanosarcinales archaeon | reverse complement strand
CCTGCAATGCTTGCAGCATTCTGGACTGCGCTCCTTGTTACCTTCACCGGATCGATGATTCCTGCCACAAAGAGATCCTCGAACTTATCATTCTCTGCGTTGTAGCCCATATTCTCTTCAGTAGAGAGGACCTTGTCAACGATAAGAGAGTCTTCCTTGCCAGCGTTCTTGACAATCTGACGCAATGGTTCTTCTAGAGCTCTCTTCAATATGCTTGCACCGACCCTTTCATCTCCTTCATATTTACTAAGGTCCAATGCAGACATCGCTCTTATAAGAGTGACACCTCCACCAGCTACCACACCTTCTTCTACTGCGGCTCTCGTAGCATGAAGTGCATCGTCGACTCGCATTTTCTTCTCTTTCATCTCTGTCTCAGTAGCAGCACCTACGTTTATGACAGCCACACCACCTGAGAGTTTTGCAAGACGCTTCTGGAGATCCTCCTTCTCGAAGTCAGACTCAGTCATCTGGATCTGGGATTTTATGAGAGATGTCCTCTTCTCGATGTCCTGCTTCTCACCTTGTCCCTCTATAATGACTGTCTTCTCCTTATCGACCTTGACCTTCTTTGCAGTACCAAGATCGGAGACCGTTGTCTGTTCAAGCTTCATGCCTTTCTCTTCCGAGATGACGCGACCTCCAGTCAATGTGGCGATGTCTTCGAGCATCTCTTTCTGATCGTCTCCAAAGCCAGGGGCCTTGATAGCTACCACCTTGAGAGCGCCTCTCAATATGTTTATTACAAGCGTGGCCAAAGCCTCGCCTTCCACATCTTCAGCTATGATAAGCAGGGGTTTGTTATCCTGTGCTATCTGCTCAAGTATAGGTACTAGGCTCTTCATAGAATCAATCTTCTTATCGAAGACCAAGATGTATGGATTCTCCAATACAGCTTCCATCCTCTCATTATCGGTCGCCATATATGGTGAGAGATAACCTCTATCAAACTGCATGCCTTCAACGACATCCATTGATGTCTCAAGGGCCTTGGCTTCTTCAACGGTGATGACACCATTATGTCCTACCTTTTCCATAGCATCTGCAATGAGCTTTCCGATCTCCTCATCATT
>CAZJJJ010000019.1:8084-9711 GCA_964546295.1 uncultured Methanosarcinales archaeon | reverse complement strand
TGTATCATACGTTGGATATCTAGGCGATGTAGCTCACATTCGCCTGTGTCTTTCTGAGCTTGTTCTTTATCTTGTCAATCGCAGACCTGAAATCATCATCGCTTATCTTCACCTCTCCAGATCCGTCAGCGATTGCCCGTCTCATTGCATTCATTCCTGCACTCTTGCATATGCTTGCTATGTCGGCCCCACTCAAGGACTCAGTGGCATTGACTGTGTTCTCCAAATCCACATCCTGGAGGGGCATCTTTCCAGTATGTACCTCGATTATGCTCCTCCTCGTCTCCTTGTCAGGGAGCTCAAGCTCGATAATCTCATCGAATCTGCCAGGCCTCAAGAGAGCAGGGTCAATCAAGTCCACACGATTGGTGGCTGCAATGACAGTCACTCCAGAGAGCTCTTCGATACCATCAAGCTCGGTCAAAAGCTGATTCACAACCCTCTCTTCTGAGCCTGATGAGGAAGATTCGGATCTTGTTGAAGCGATGCTATCAAACTCGTCAAAAAAGATCACTGATGGCGCGACCTGGCGTGCCTTCTTGAATATCTCACGGATACGCTTCTCGGACTCGCCCACCCACTTGCTTATAAGCTCAGGACCTTTCACTGAGATGAAATTTGCCTCCGCTTCATTGGCAACAGCCTTTGCAAGAAGGGTCTTTCCAGTCCCTGGTGGGCCTGAGAGTATGATGCCTCGTGGCGGGGTAATACCTGTTTTTTTAAACATTTCCCCCTTCTTCAATGGCCATTCTATCATCTCCCGCAATCTTGATTTCACATCTTCGAGGCCACCAACATCCGAATACTTGGTGTCTGGTTTCCTTATGAGCACTTCACGCATCGCTGAAGGCTCGACCCGTCTGAAAGCATCAACGAAATCATCCATCTTTATCCGGATCTTCTCTAGGACATTAGGAGGTACCTTCTGATCATAGTGCTTCAGATCCGGCATGTATACCTTCAAAGAACTCAGAGCTGCCTCCTTACACAGCACCTCAAGATCCGCGCCTGTATATCCCATAGTTATCTCAGCCAGCTTATCGAAATCGACATCTTCGGCAAGAGGCATCCCTCTGGTATGTATCTGGAGGATCTCCTTTCTTGCATCTCCCTGAGGAGGATTGATCGCAATCTCCCTATCGAACCTTCCTGGGCGACGCAAAGCAGAATCCAATGCATCATCCCTGTTCGTAGCTGCTATGACCACAACTTTTCCTCTTGATTTGAGACCATCCATCAATGTCAGGAGCTGGGCAACGACCCTTCTCTCAACCTCGCCTGTAGTCTCAGACCTTTTCGGGGCTATGCTGTCAAGCTCGTCGATGAATATGATTGAGGGAGAGTTCTTATCCGCTTTCTCAAACACAGACCTCAACTGCTTCTCGGACTCACCATAATACTTGCTCATGATTTCTGGACCATTGATAGAATAGAAGTTTGACTCAGTCTCTGCTGCTACAGCCTTCGCAAGCAATGTCTTTCCTGTGCCAGGAGGGCCTGTTAAGAGCACACCTTGTGGAGCTCCTATGCCCACATGCTCAAAAACTTCAGGATGCTTCATAGGCAACTCTATCATCTCTCTTATCTGATCGATTTCTTTGCTCAAGCCACCAATATCCTCATAATT
>CAZJJJ010000019.1:0-7984 GCA_964546295.1 uncultured Methanosarcinales archaeon | reverse complement strand
TTCACCTCAAGCACACCGTTGTTGTAAGTGGCTTTGGTCTTTTCTGGATCCACTCCATCAGGCAATGGTATCCGTCTGTAAAATCCTGCGTATCTTGCCATGTATGCGTAGCCGTCACTGCCATCCTTCTTGTTCTCCTCTTCATGCTTCTTCTCTACCTTGATCTCCAGCTGATCTTTGTCGACATTCATGTCTATGTCGTTCTTGTCCACTCCTGGGAGCTCGAACGTGGCGACCATCTCCTTATCAGTCTCCCAGAAATCAGCTACAGGTGTCCTATATCTCCTATCCCTTTCAGCAGGAAGTGCTGAAGACCTGCTTCCTTCAAGAGCCCTTCCTGGAGATGACAGGGCAAATCCGAAGTCATCCGCAAAGTTATTGAACATTGACTCCATCTCTTTCCTCATCATATCAAACATGTCATCGATATCGTATCTCCTCATCGCAATCACCTCCTTGCAATCCGATAAGCAGATTGGTTGTTGACTTCAAGTCGACAAGAGATAGAGTATGTCAACAAATATTTAAATTTTTTGTTGAAGCGACAAAAATAGAAAGTATGGAGAAGAGAGGACAATAAAGTATTTAAATATAATTTGTCTGGTCGGATGTATGGTCTCGAAAGAACTGATAGGTTTCATGCGCAGAAATTTCGGAGATAGATGCCTCAGAGTGCTCAATGAAGCACACCACAAAGTAGGTGTAGAAGACATAGAGGCTGCGAAGATAGAGGACAGGAAGAATTTCATAATAGAGATGCAGCCTTTCCTCAGAGAAAGCGGCGTCGCCAAATCAGAGATACTCATCACTGAGCTCATGAACATTCTTAACGTGAATATCTACGAGACAGGGGGAAGACAGCTAGGCATCAACAAGAGCGACAGGCTGATGATAAAAGAATATATCGACAGGAGCGGAGAATGGAAGATTAGGTCAGGCCTTGAGGAGATGAATACCCTGATCAACCTATACATGGAAAACACGCAGAAAGCCTTGAAGAAAGGTGTATCGAAAGCAACAATCGAGAAGAACACAGAGAAAGTACTAATGGGGCTCAAGAACAGCATGATCAGTATCGGAAAAGATATAGAACAGAGATTCAATGTGAATATCAACATCCCATTCATCCAAAAGCGCATACAAGATATCGAAGAAAGAGGAGATCCCGTTGATATGGAGAAGATAAGAGAGCAGATAGATCTGGCACAGGCCATACAAGACTATAATGTCAGGATGGAAGGCATATTCAAGGAGTATATGAGCACTTTCATGGACAACACCAGAAAGAAGATATATCTCGAGAAGCAGGGACTTCCGTCAGGATACATAACAAGAAGGACCAGAGAGATGTCGGAAAAGACTTTCGAGAACATAATGGAAGCTTACGCTGAGCTCAAACAGAAGGTGGCCATATGAAACAGGATCTCTATAATGCTTTTGTGGTCCAGCCGACATACAAGATCGAGGAAGACGGGGCATATGTATACCTCTTCGGAAGGTTAGAGACGGGAGAATCTTTCGTGACAGTGAACAGTTTCAGACCGTATTTCTTCATCATGAGCAAGGATGAGAAGAAGGCCAAAGAGGCGCTGCATGATATCCAGATAACAGGAGAAGCTAGCATAGGAAAGACCGAGATGAAAGATTTCTCTGGGAAACGTATGAGCACAGTGGCATTGAACATCCCGAAAGATATACCTACAGCAAGAAAGAGACTGGAAGAGCAAGGAGTCCGGTGCTATGAGGCAGATATCAGATTCGAGTATAGGTTCATGATGGACATGGGCATAAAAGGCACTACTGCCATAAGAGGAACACCCATAGATCTCAAAGATGAAGGACGAGAGCTTCCGGATCACATGGACGAAGATGCGTTGAGATGCGATATCGCATTCCTCGAGCCCACATTCGAGAGAGCAGATTTCTCTCCTAGATTATCAATACTGTCATTCGATATAGAGACTGATAGGTATGGGAAGAGCATGTTCTCCATAGCATCCTATTTCAAGAGGCACGATGGCAAGATAGAGAAAGAGAATCTGATAGTTTCTGAGAAAGATGTGAAAGGTGCCATACCCTTCAAGGATGAACACGATATGGCAGAGCATTTCTCAAGCTGGATAAGAGAGAAGGACCCCGACATAATAACTGGCTGGAACCTGATAGATTTCGACATCAAGGTCCTGCATGACATGTTCAAGCAGAAGAAAGAAAAACTTGACTGGGGAAGGGCTAAATGGAACAATAGGATAACTTTCTCTGGAGATTTCATGAAGGATTCTAAAGCAGACATCCCTGGCAGGATGGTACTTGATGGCATATCCCTGCTCAAGAACAATTATGTCAGGCTTACGGACTATAAGCTGGACACAGCAGCTTCGGAGGTTCTGGACGATAAGAAGCTGATAAACAACGTAGAGACAAAAGGTGAGGAGATAGAGAATCTCTACGACAATGATCCTGAGAGACTTATAGAGTATAACGCCAAGGACTCCGAACTCGTGGTGGAAATCCTTGATAAGAAAAAGATAATAGAGCTGAGCATAAAGAGAAGCATGCTGACAGGCATGCCATTGGATAGGATACAAGCAAGCGTTGCCACTCTCGATTCACTCTACATAAGATCTGCGAGAGATAAGAATATCGTATGCAGCTCACTCAATGACAATGAGAAGGACGCACCTGGAAAGGGTGGCTATGTGATGGAGCCGAAAGCAGGGATATATGATAATGTCATTGTGCTAGACTTCAAATCACTGTATCCTAGCATAATGATAACGTTCAATATAGACCCGCTTTCGCTCACTGAGAAGAGAAAGAAGGATAATGATCTGATAGAAGCGCCTAATGGAGCATTTTTCAGGAAAGAAGAAGGGATACTCCCTGGCATAATAAGAGAGCAGATGCGGCACAGGGAAGAGACAAAGAAAGAGAAGGATGAGATAGCGAGCCATGCCATCAAGATAATCATGAACTCTTTCTATGGTGCACTAGGTAATCCTGGATGCAGGTTCTTCAGCATGAGCATAAGCAACGCCATCACATACTTTGGCCAGTACATAATCCAGAATACCGCGAAAGAGATCAAGAAAAGGGGGTATGAGGTAATCTATTCAGATACGGATTCGGTCTTCGTGGACACGAAGTCCTCAGATGTTGAAGAATCCGATAGGAAAGGAAAAGAAATTGAGGAGGAGATGAACCGTTACTATGACAAATGGGTCAAGGACAACTATGGTATGGACTCAAGTCTATACCTAGAATATGAGAAGAACTATAGGAAGATAATCTTTCCCAGGCAGAGGGGCGAGGAGAGTAAAGGTGCGAAGAAGAGGTATGCGGGCCTGCTTGTCAAAGATGGTTCTGAAAAGCTGGATTTCACAGGGCTTGAGTTCGTCAGACGGGATTGGACCGAACTCTCCAAGAAGTTCCAATTAGAGCTTCTTGATAGAATCTTCCATGAGAAGCCCGTCATAGATTATGTGAAGAGGTTCCTGAAGGACATAAGGAAAGGTAAATATGATGATCTCATGATATATGTAAAAGGGTTGAGGAAAGATCTCTCGTCATACACGAAGACAACACCTCCGCATGTGAAAGCAGCAAGGAAGCTCGAAAGGCTCGATTCAAATGTGATCAAGTACTATATAACCACAGAAGGACCCGAGCCGATACAGAAGTGGGAGCATCCTCTGGATTACGATCATTATATCGACAAGCAGATCAGACCGATAGCAGATTCTGTCCTCAGTTTCTATGATACCGATTTGGAAACCCTATCTAAAGGGAGCAAGCAGAGCGAGCTTTTTGATTATTGACTATATCCTCCTTCAGTGAGAACATCATATCAGCGATATGCCTCATGTTCTTCACATCATAAGAATTGTATTCCAACAATAATTCTAGCACATCTTCGCTCCGTGTAGCTTCCCATTCATACCATAATGAAGATGGGTCTATATGGGTGCATGGGACACTATAATCCCTCTGCAATCTGAGATCTGCCTCGATCTTCTTGAGACCTCCTGAGAACCCCAATGAGTCACATACATGACGTAAGTCGATGTGAAGAGAATCCTTGAACACGTTACCAAACTTTCTCTGGATTACTGGTATGTCAAATGATGAGCCATTGAAAGTTATCACTATAGGAAACATGTGCAGATACCTCTCTAATGAACCCTTATCCAGATTGAAGCCTTTTATCAGATGGTGCGTCGAATCACCATCACTTAGACCTATCACAGTTATATCATCGTATGCGATCCCAGTCTCGATATCCAAGAATAGGCACATATCCCTGAATTCCTTATAGAACCTGAACCTTTCAGAGGGTGGGAAACGTCCTGCAAAGAATCTCAGATCAGATGAACGCAATCTCTCTTCTGCGCGTATGAGCTCTCTTTGGTACCTGAGCTTCCGCATTGAGGATAAGCCTCTTATGCTTCCTGCAGCGATGAAATCTTTCCATGAGAGTATGCCTTGATCCCATAGGGACACCTCTGTCGCATGAGAGATACGTTCAAGGAAAATGAAGCTCTGCCTGATCATCATAAGGGATTTGTCAAGAAAGATAAAAAAGATGTGTGAAGATGTCTAATGTCCTGTGGAAGACATCATTGCGAGTCATCGAAGAGCCTGTACATAATCTTGTACCTATCAAACTCTTCGAGATCATCATAACCCTGGCCTACTCCAAGGTATAAGACAGGACGTTGGGTTATATGAGAGACGGAGATCGCAGCACCGCCTTTCTCATCCACATCCGCCTTGCTCAATATTATAGCATCAAAATCGACGACCTTCTGGAACTCTTTCGCCTGCTCTAAGCAATCATTCCCTGTTATGGACTCTCCGACGAATATAGTCAGATCGGGCTTCGAGACCTTGTGGACCTTCTTGAGCTCATCCATGAGGTTAGAATTGGAATGCAGTCTGCCTGCCGTGTCTATTATCACTGTATCTAGCTTTTTCGCCTCAGCATATTTTATGGCGTCGAAGGCAACAGCTGCAGGATCAGAATTGTAGTCATGACGAATGAGCTTGGTATCAAGATTGTCTGCGTGTTCCTGGAGCTGGTCGATGGCAGCAGCCCTGAACGTATCAGAGGCTGCAAGCACGGAAGAGAATCCGTTCTTCTTGAGCTTGTGCACGAGCTTGGCGATGGTGGTCGTCTTGCCTGAGCCATTGACACCCACTACAAGTATCTTATACGGCTTCTTAGAAGCGATATCATTCATGAAATCTGGCTTTTCCTTGTCAAGTATCTCATCAATAGTAGCTCTCAAGGTATTCTCAATCTCTCCAGATATATCTTTACGCGCTATAGGCCTGTCCACGAGTTTCTCTTTCAGCTTTTCCTTGATCAGCTCGATGACCTCTACCGCAACATTATTCTCAAGAAGCGTTATCTCAAGCTCCCAGAACAGCTCATTGAACGCTTTCTCGGAGAGCACTTTCTTAGTGAACGAATCCGATAGTTTCTTTATGAAGCTCTTCTTAAGCTTCTTCTCCTCTTTCTCCTCGTACTCTTTGGCGTTTTCTATAGCGCGATCGCTCGCAGTGGCAGGATCTTTCAGGTGTTCTGTGAATTCTTTTGTGCTCTCTTTTATCTCAGTGACGGTCTCCTCTACCATATCCTTGAAACTGGCCAATTGGGTCTTGTTCAGCTCATCAGGCACATCATCTGGCATCTCGAGCTTCTCTTCCTGTATCTTCACATCCTCAGATTCCTCAAGTTCATCGGCCGTTGGAGCCTTCTCTGAATCTTCTTTGCTCTTGAAGACCTTGCGTAAGAAACCTTTCTTCTTCGGCGCCTCTTCCTCGAGCTCAGGGTCCTCCTCTCTCTTCTTATCCTCTTGCTCGAGCGACTCTTTCTCTTCTTTGAGCTCTTTCTTGTCTTGTTCGGTCTCTTCCTGACCTTCTACGACCTCAGAGCTCTCATCGACCTCTTTGGCGAAACGGTTGAAAGCACCTTTCAGCTTATCCTTGAAACTCTTGAACATGATAGGAAGTTATCCCATTGTTTAATAAATATTTTGATTAGCTCCAGATGCGAGAAAGAAACTGCAAGAAAGTAAAAAAAGGAAGAAGGAAAGAAAAAGACAAAAAGTCAGCCCATCTCAGGCTCAGCGATTGCTTCCGAGGGCTCAACACCCTCAACCCCTGCACCATCGATAGAGACATCACGACCATATGGAACAGGTTCTTCCACATCAGAGTTATCATCCCTATCATCGAGCACAAGACGACCCATCTCAGCGAAGTCTATGATATCATGCGACATGAGCTTGTCACGAGAGAGAGTATAGAGCTTCTCATTGATTAGCAAAGATCTGACTATGCTAGCATGATACACCCTGGATGCGGTGCCTTCCAGAGCGTCCTCAGCGAGATGGCTCACTTTACCCTTGAGCTCGAACCCGTCCTCAGGATTGACCTTGAACACATAAGCTCCCTGGAAGACAAGATCACCGAATGGCAGGAATTCCCTTCCGTTCCTATCATCAAGCTCGGTCTTCTCGTTCTCACTCACCGGCAGTATGAGCAGTCCTCTTCCCCTATCATACAGGAAAGCCCTATGGTCATGGAGTGCAGGTGTCTGGCTACCTCGCCCGCCTATAACATATGTCGAAAGCTCTTCAGGAGATGACATGTCAGAGACATCGAAAAGAGAAAGCTTTATCCCTGCAGTAAATGTCCGATCATCTCTGAGTTCTATCACGTCTCGCCCCAGGCCTATCATGAGATCGTCCCCGATAGGATGCAGATAATCAGAGTACCCAGGAATCTTCAGTTCGCCTTCGACACGTGGATCGCTCGGATCAGAGAGGTCAATGGAGAACAGGGGATCTACTGTCCTGAAAGTCACCATGTGCATCGTCTCTCCCATGAACCTGACAGAATGGATCCTTTCCTCTGGTGCGAGCCCTTCAAGCTCACCCACGATATCAAGGTCCATATCAAGCACATAGACATTGTTCTTCGAGGGATTATCCCGGTCCCAGAACGAACCGCTCGTCGTCGCGATCCTGAAATGGCCATCATGCTCATCCATAGAAAACTGGTCATTAACATGACCACGCACCTTTCCTGATGCCTCATAAACCATGCCGTCACCTATGGAAATCCTGTGTATCAGGGTATGGTCCCTTTTATCACGCACCTCATCCCGTATCCTCGAGATCTCGGATTCCATGCGCTCAAGAAGTCTTTTTGCCTCATCCTGATCCAGAGTGGAGATGTGCTCGTAGACCACATGGTTTATCTCGCTCACCTTTGTATGCTCCCTTATATCATAGCCATCGATCTCATCGATGCGTGCAACGATATCTCTTGGCAGCATCTCTCTATATACATCATCAACGATGCGTCTCTGCTCATATATGAAAGGCACATTCTTCCTGCCTGTGATGTATATGTTGTTCTCAGAGACGAAGATATTATTAGTGGATCCTTTCAGGATCGGCAATTTCTCGAGAGAGCCATCATCGACATCGATCTCCAGCACTAGCGATAGGTCATAGGATGATTCTTCTGTGTCAGCGTGGTATATGTCAGAAGCCTCAACTACAATCTCTCTTCCCCCATGCAGTATCACAGGAGGCAGGAACATATCACCCATCCTCTTATCAGATATGACATAGACCTTGCCATCGATCATCCGGGAGGAAGTATAACGTCCGTCAGCCTCGATATCTTCGATGAGCTCAGGCTCAGACCTGTCTGAGATATCATACACCGAGACGAACATCTTTGTCTCATAAGGGTAATATGGCATACGCAGATAGCCACCTGGAACACTGGGCATCGGCATATCAGGGAGATCATACCTGTACCTTGTATTACCCATCATTACAAGGCGGTCATCATTGATGAAGATATCAGCAATGTTCTTGTCATCATCAGAGATCTCACTCAGCTTTTCCATCTCACCTTCAGATACAGAGATTATGAAGACCTTGTTGTTGGAGACATAGTATAT
>CAZJJJ010000018.1:0-11268 GCA_964546295.1 uncultured Methanosarcinales archaeon | reverse complement strand
AAATAAAAAGAAAATATCTGAAAATGGGTTATCCCACGGAGCAAGCTCCGGGGTATTACACCCATTTTCTCGCTTTGCGACCGATATTTTCTGTCATTAAGGCTTGAAGTTATCGCAGCAAAGCTGCGGGGTATTAGACCCAAGCCGTAATAAAAGAAAAGATAAAAGGTTCAGAGAACTTATTTCTCCTTACCTAGGGCTTTTTCTATGTGCTGATCAGTCACAGAAGCAGCACCATAGTTATAAGCGAACCTGCAAACATCCTCACAATTCTTGAGCAATGTCCGAGGGTTCCTACCTGAGAGCCTGAAAATCTTCCTGATAGAATCATCGGAGAGAAGTTCCATATCTCCTACTCTTGATCTGACCAGCATAACTGCTTCAGAATCGTCAAGATCTGTGAGAGAGATTATGTTATCCTTGACTAGCTCGAAGAAGTAATCAGTCATATTCATCTTGTCAAAATCATCAGCCACCATGACAATCGACTTGAAATTACCCTGTTCATAATACTCTCTGAGATTTTCGAAATCCTCTTCAGTGAGTGAATCCGCTTCATCAAGCAGAAGTATCATGTCGCTCGGCAAGCCCCGGAGCATCTTTCCAAAGAAACCATACTTTCCTTTTAGTAGAGAGTAAAAATCGAGAGGCTTACCTTTCCTGTTTGCCGAGTAATAGACCACCTGACGCTTCCCGCCGAACTCGTTTATGATATTCTTCAATATCGTGGATTTCCCGGTACCGTAGGGTCCTTCTACGAAAATCACTTCTCCATAATCAATCTTACTGAAAAGGTTCTCTAGATCATAAGCGATAATCTCATCATTCAGCAAACCTGGCTTTATCGTGAATGGGTTGTTCTTGAAACCGAAATGCCTATACCATAGATCTGTTGCCACTGGAATCACCTATTTTCCTCATCGTCATCTTCGAAGAATTCATCAAAAATGTCGTCATCCTCTGAATAATCTTTTGCCTTCTCATCATCATCCTCAAGAAAAAAGTCATCATCGAAGATCTCATCGTCTTTTGTCTTCTTCTCATCTGACTCGACTGCCTCTTCTTCCACCATGACATGCTTGTCTAGACCACTCTGCTTCGACTCAGACTCGCCCCCAACAACAGCTTTTTCCTTTTCAGACACTGCTTCAGATACTGAAGTGTTCGCTTGCTCAGCATCTTCCTCAACCTCATCGAAGAAGGCATCTATGTCATCAAGTTCATCGTCATCTTCAGCTCTGGCTTCATTCTTCTTTTCATCTTTTGTGGATACTGATTTCTCGGAATCAGTCTCCACTGCAGCCTCCGAAGCTGAAGCAGGAACCTCTTCCTTTTCCACCTTCCCAGAATCATCATATTCTTCAAGCATCTCAACCATCTCTGCGGCGGATGATTCGCCCTTATGAAGCTCTCCGGATTCTTCGCTTGTGGAAGCCTCGTCCATTTTAGAGACTTCCTTCTCTTCCGTGACTTCACTATTGCCCTTGGAAGACTCAGTATCCTTCTTAGTCGTCTTCTTAGGTTTGCCTGGCTTTTCTGCTGGTTGAAGTACTTCGTCCAGATGTTTCTTCGTTATAACATCCTCATCAAGACTGACAACGAACTCAGCCACCTCATCAAGAGCTTTCAGGACTTCTTTAGGATTGTTGTCATATCTAGAGGCAACATCAAGAATCAGATCTTGACTAAGAAGTTTAGTATCTCCGACCCTGTTTCTTACCATCTGTACAACCTGGTCGTCCTTCATCTTAGGAATGTTTATTACCCTTCCTTCAATCCTTAGACGCAAGCTCTCGGAGAAACCTGCTTTCTCGAAGCTTTCGCCCGTGAATACCACGGATTGAAGATAGTTCTCATCAAAGTAATGTTTCAGCCGTTCAGTGTTACGGTGCGAAAGGCTATCTACATTGTCTATGAAGAGTATCATCCTTTTTGGTTTCTTCTTCAATAACATGCCCTTAAAGAAACCATTCCTCTGAACCAAGAGATCTTCGATGTCAAGCTTCTTCTCGAACTTCTCGGCATTGACATAAATAACACGGCCACGACCCCTGAATCTTCTTACCATTGCTCTTAGCAGAGAGCTCCTGCCAGAACCTCGCGGGCCTTCAACGAAAACTATAGAGCCAGACCTTATCCTATAATCAAGCTCGTCCAAAATCTCATCGCGCCCAACAAGACTTTTCAGATATTCTGAAGGATTCACACTGAATGGATTCTCCTCAAAATCTAATTCTTCGTACCACTCGTCCATAGACTTCACCTTCGTTCCCTTATCAACAAGGAATCACTTAAAAGAGATAACCCCTCATATTCCCTATATAGTGAAAATTAATTTTTCAGTGATTTAAGTTAAACAATATGCTTTAAAAACATTTGTATACTTTAGGATTAGTTTAGAAATCAACGAGGATATTTGTCACTCTCAGGGAAACAAATTGTCTTGAAATCGCAGAAATTACATAAAGGTCCTGGTTTCTTCGGGTAATCTCTCATATCCTTGCTCTGAGTGCTCATATGAACATTCTCTATATGGAATTTCGCATTATTGACCAGGTCTTCGGTCACAGGTACCATACGCTCTCCGTGTTTCAAGAGAAAAAGACCCACCTCATCGGGATACTCTTCGTGTTTCTCCTTATACAAAAGAGCATATATACCTAACTGTAGCATATACTCATCCGTAAGACTATCTTTCTTGGAGGTCTTATAATCTATGAGACGCACCTTTCCGTTGCATCTTTCTATGGCATCTATGAAACCCATAACAGAGTACTCTTCAGAAACATAGCGTTGCTCTCTTACAGGTTTCAGCTTATTGAAGGCCACAGGAAAATCGTCCTCTAAAGAGTTGAGCCTATCAAGAATATATGTGACCCAACGTATCACCATAGTCTTGCTGTCATCATAATAATACTGCCTTTCATCCTGAGAAATCTCTAGCTTCTCCAACTCTTCTTCTGAATCCTTCCAATGTTTATCGAAAAGATCAAGTGCATGCGCGATAAGAAGGTCACCAAATATCTTTCCATCCTCAGGCATCTCAAAATCAAAGAAATCCTCGAGAACAGAATGTACAATACTCCCTCGCACGGTGTGTATGTTAGGATATGTCGGCAGCTTGGCGACATAGGTGAAATAGTATTTTCTGGGACATTGGTTGTATGTGTTTATAGAACTGGGACTTTGAACCCGTGCCGCCTTCATCTTCATGGATGCAAAATCCACAACCTGTTTATATTATTTTTGCTGAAAAGGCAAATGAGAAATGGAGACTACAATCATCTCATATGCAGTTCAAGGATATCACCATCCATCAGGGTGTGGTTGAGCATCAATTTCTGCCCGTCAAATTTTGATGAATTGCCCCAGACCCTGCAGAACTTGAAATTCTTTATGAAATCCCTGTGGAGCTTCTCACAGACATCCCTTACGGTGCTATTCTTGAATGTTATCAGTGGCTCTTCAGTATCTGCCTCTTTTCCCGGTTCCTTCATATAAATACGCATGAAATCAAGCTTCGAGAAAATAGCATCTTTCAACTCATCTATATGTGACCTTTTCGCTGCAGATATCATCAAATCGGGCTTGAGCCTCTTCTGTAGACTCCTACGCTCTGCATCACTGACCAAATCAATCTTATTCACTACGAGAAGCGATGGCACATACTTCTTATTGCCTTCTATGCAATCGATGAAAGTATCAGCATCGATGTCGCTCCTTATGACCACATCTGCATTGCTTATCCTGAATTCATTGAGGATGGCTGTGATAGTGGACTCATCTATGTTTTTCATTGGAACAGTGCTCCCAACAGATATGCCACCTTTGCTTTTCTTGGTTATCTTAACATCAGGTCTTTTCTGATCAAGACGTATCCCTGTCTCCCATATTTCTTTCCTGAGTGCAGGTAGATGCTCGGGATGGAGTGCATCGATGAGAATCAGTATGAGATCCGCACTACGCATCGTAGAAAGGACCTCCTTCCCTCTTCCCTTCCCAGATGCTGCACCAGATACGATTCCTGGCACATCGAGCACCTGTATCTTAGCGAACTTGTGTTCAAGCACACCAGGTACTACCGTAAGGGTCGTGAAAGCATAATTCCCCACTTCAGACTCTGCATTGGTGAGACGGTTCAGGAGCGTAGACTTTCCTACTGAAGGGAATCCTACAAGTATCACGGTGCCATCACCGGTCTTCCGAACATGGTAACCATCAGATGAGCCTTTGGAAGAGCCGCGAGATATCTGACGCTCTTTCAGCTTTGCAATCTGAGCTTTATAGAGTCCTATAGCATGCTGTGTCTTCTTGTTATATGGAGTATTAGCTATCTTCTCCTCAAGCTCTTTTATCTTCTCAGAGTAATCAGGCATATGGGTATGATTGAGAAGGAGTATTTAAATTTTAAAGAATAAGAGTCTCATATCAGATGAAACTGGATGATTTTGAAAGTGAAAAATGATTCCTAAGATTTATAATATCTGCTACAATATTAACCCACATGGGGCGGTCAGCAAAGGGTATGGCTTATATGAAAACCAGTATAAACGGAGATGGCATCAAGCGTACCATAGATGAATATCGCAAGGCTAACAAGAACCTTTCGCTCGACAGGATAAGCACACTTCTCTCTATAGATTCTGTCTATTCGAAGATGCCTGATGACATAGGTGAATTCCGGAAGATCAACACTTATCTGAACCCCTATATCACGCTGAAGAAGGATAAGATAACTTTCCTACGTATAGTGGATTCAAGACTTGACGAGAAGAGGATTAAAGAGAAATTCAACAAATACTTGAATGTGAAGTATAACCATATCACCAATCCTGGAACATATAACCAGAACATGGATAAGTTCATCAAGCAGTCAAGGATAGTGACAAGTTTCTTGGAAGATGTGCTAGAGATTGGAAACTTTCCTGATGAGATGAAAAGGGTCTTCGCTGAGCCCAAAGAACTCAAACAGAATCCTAATCTATTTGAACTCATGAAGATGTATAGAGGGACAAAGAACAAAAGATTTAGATTTGAGATTCTCAGGAAAATAGGTCTTGTTGACCTTGTATCTAGGATAGAGAAGACTTACCCTCTAGAGCAGACAGATTTCGTGATAAGGGAGGTAGAAAAATTATTCTCGATAGGATTGGGGTTGAAGAGATATAAGAAAGAAGAAAAATTCCTCTGGTTAGACACAAAGAAAGGGGTACGTTACTCTCATGATAAAGAAGAGGCAGAAAGACAGAGGCAGAGGAACTACGATAAAATGAAGAAGAAATACCTGAGTGAGATACAAAGGATGACTCATACTAGGTATAGCACACGTTTCAACATGATGATAGAAGACATACAGATAAGGAACAAATTGAGAAAGAAAAAAAGTCCATACTACACATCTTTCCTCGAGAAAATGATCAGGAAGAATATTGAATTTCCCAACCAGGTCCACGATACGATAGGCGTCAGGATTGTGGTCAAAGAGCATGACGATATCCCAAGATACATATCAATGTTAGAGAAGTTCATCGGTGGGAGCTCATCAAGGAAGAAAGAGAAGGACACCATACATAAGTTCGGAAAGGAGAAACTTAATCCATACTCGTCAAAAGACTATTTCGTGTGGAAAGCAGTATATGACATAGCTCTCCCTAATTTTGCTATAAAGCATCTTGAAGAGATCCGACGAAATGCAAAAGATAAGCAGTTGCAGAACATTATATCAAAGAAGATCAGAGAAATGAAGAAGAACCCTGTGAATAACATAGTAGAAGTGCAAGTTCAAGATCTTGAATCATACCTATTGAGCATGGCAAAGGAGAGCACTACAGAACACGCCAGACTGAAGATGAATGAGATTAGGCAGAATTCATTCTTCAAGCTTTTTCCTGTTGAGGTATACAAGAGAGAGATTGAGAAAGTGAAGCAGAAGATAATCCGGAATGGGTGATTCCCATCATGCGTTTTTCCTGATCTTGGCTACGAAGAATCCTTCTGTGTCATTGTCTTGAGGCAATATCCTTATACAGTCTTTCACCCTAGGATCGTACTTCTTATCTCCAAGTCCAGTAAATGATTTTGTCCTGTTAAGATTGATTGTTGTTTTCTCAATCTGAGCATCAGAGAATCTATCAAGCAGATACGATACGACTTCTTCGTTCTCTTCTGGCTCTATAGTACAGGTCGAATATAGCAGAACGCCTCCGGGTCGTAACATCTCGAATGCCGCAGCAATTAGTCTCTTCTGAGTGGATGACATGGACCTGACAAAATTATAGCTATATCTCTGGATTGACTTATATGATTTCCTTATTGTGCCAGAGCCAGAACATGGAGCATCTAGCAGTATCTTATCAAAATATATGCCTTGTTGCGATAATTTCCTCATATGCGAACCCTGCATACGGGTGACAATAGTATTGAGAATGCCCATACGTCGTATGTTGATCTCAAGAGCCTTCAATCTTTCTGGTGCGTTATCATTGGCTATGAGCACACCTTTGTTTTGCATATATTGTGCCAACTGTGTTGTTTTGGATCCTGGAGCAGCACACATGTCTAGCACGATCTCACCAGGTTTTGGATCCAGTACCACGGGCGGTATCATTGATGCAGGATCTTGCACATATATGTATCCCAGAGAATGCACTATAAGATTGCCTATATCATACTTTTCCTGTTCTTCGGATGATAACCAGAACCCTTCACCACACCAAGGGACTCGTTTGAGATTCCAAGAGGAGAGTCTTTTTTCTATTTCCTCCGCTGTCGTCTTGAGTGTATTTACTCTGATTGCCTTATTCAATGGTCTCAAGGAATACCTTATGAACTCATCATATGTGTCACCAAGAAGATAGCGATACCTTTCCTCAAATTTTGGGTCTATAGCGATATTTGCAGGGTCTATCAGCGCACCGGTGAGCTTCTTGCGTGGCATTTCCCCCCAAAGAAACGGCTACGCCTTAAAAATATTGTGCTGTTAGCGTCATAGATGCCGTTGGTTGCAGCCATCAAGAAAACTGGGATAGACAGTGTTCAGTACGAGATACGTCCTCACACAAAGACTCATCATCAAATATTTTTGCGAGAGTCATAACGCATGAATCACGCAACTGTGCAGAACCTATAGAATCACATTTTTCTATATCAAGATTGACAACTGACACACAGAACCTAGCATGGTCACTACTTATAATAAGATCGCAAGCATCAATCCTATGTTCTCGTGCAAGATTGAGATAGCACCAATCACGTTGCTGTTCCAATGTATTCTCATCATCACAAGTATCAATCTTACGCTGTATCTCTCTTCTTGAGAGTTCTGAGCCGAAAGAGATTGTCTGCTCACCACCTATATCAATCTCTACATCATAACTATAGAAGACAATAGTGGAAACACTGACTATTGTGAAGAATATGAGAATGAAGAGAAGAAAGCTCAATCCTCCTGATGCTGTTGTCCCCATGGTGGTCTTATGACAACACAGTTTAAAAATATTTTTATGAATTGTTCAAGAATCTAAAAAAATATGCTAATGTTTTGGTCGTTTTGACTTCTTCTTCACAGAGGATTTTTTTCGTGAATACCTCATCCCTAATATGATTATCTTAGATGTCACTGCCAGGACCGCAATATAAGATATATATCTGAACAAAGGAAGAGACAGGACATGATCACCAAAAGATAGACGATCATCAATGGTCGAAGGTTCAGCATCGACATGAGGCTCTTCGTCGTCGGTTGCTGTAAATATTCCCATGTCATTCTCAGGTTCGGGATACTCATCAATCTCTTCAGGGGCTTCCGTAACCTGTATCTCTTGATCCATGGTACGTGCAGCAGGGCTCTCTGTATGTCTTATCTGTACTCCTGCCAAAGTAGGGGAGACCTCTATATCTCTTCCTCCTATGTAACCGATATCATAGAAAGACATATAACCCGATAATATAACTGCAAAGAATAGGGCAGCTATCATGACCCATATCTTCCTGCGTTCAGGATACAATACTGCTTTGCCCTTTTCGGTGAGCTCGTAATATTTCCACTTACGACCTTCATCCTTGACCTCTACCAGACCCGAAGCTGAAAGGCTAGAGATATGTTCTTTGATGGTTGCTACAGCAAGACCCACACTATCAGAAAGCTCTGTCAATGTCTTCCTGCGCTTGTCCAATTCCTTGAGAATCTCGACACGTGTGTCTGAGGCTAAAGCTCTGAACGTAGCCCTATCGAGTACAATTTTCTCTCCGTCGGGTACCTCATCAGCCGTCTCATTGAATTTCTGCTTGAACATCACAGGCATGTAGACATATCGATTTAAAAAGATTATGCAAAGATAAGGAAAAAACCTACTAAAATATCAAGGACGGAAAAGCCTTTATCTTCTTCGCCGATTTTGAGCTTTCTTCCGTCTATATATTAGGAACCCTCCAATGACCGCGGCAAGCAATAGGAACATCCCCCATCCTGCACCAGCATCCTGTGAAGACATACGCCTTATACTGCTCATATCCATTGTCAACTCGAAATTGTCCAAATGCTCCCTGTTGTTGGCATCGAGATAATCGAGAGAAAGAGGTATAACAATCTCTTCTGCATTTTCATCGAAAGCTACGGTGAAAGATATGGAATCAAAATCGTCGCTTGAAAGTCTTCCTATGTAGAATTCATCTGATGTGGAAAGTATCTCGTAGCTATCAGAAGCACCCAGTATGGCATTGACGAATTTAAGCTCAGTGACTCCTCTGTTCACAATTCGGAAAGATAACTCACTTTTTCCAGGAGTATAATCAATGGAGTCGATGGTAGCACTTAGACGTGGTTCTGCACCGACAATCAGACCTATACTATCCATAGACGTAACCATTTCTCCTGAGTCATCACGGTAACTCATCCGGATTGGAAGCCTATATATTCCAGAATCCGCATCAGAGAATGTCATTATATTGTATTCAAGCTCTTTCGACTCACCACCTTCGATGTTTCTCACTCTTTTCTCACCTGTTGAACCTGAAGGTGCAAAGGGCAACCTTTCCTGTAATGCTGCATCAGCAGAGTCAAAATCCAATTTGAGAGACACATCTCGCACAGCTGCAGAACCTGAATTCTCGAGCGTAATCTTTAGATTTGTCACATCACCAGGGATTAACATCTCTGGTTCAGTATTTACAGAATTCACTGAGAGTATGGATTCTTCAAGCCTCACATAGACATCGTGGTCAGTTACTGTCCATGCATCACCATCGTGGGTATGTTTCAGACGGATAGGACTAGTACCTATTACTGCATCATCTGCAACTCTCACGTCATACTCAAAGGTCACACTCTCTCTCGGAGCCATCCTGCCGAAACTTTTCACAGAATCCTCGCCAGGTAAGGCACTGAAAGGGTATCTCGGATCAATCTCTATGGATGGATTCTGAGCTACTTCACCACCTACATTGGTGGCCCTGAATTTCAATGTAACCCTAGAGCCTGGCTCCGCAGGAAACGGATTATAGCTCTGAAGAGATATATGTATCTTCGGATGACTAAGCTGCTGTCCTTCAACAACCTGTGCATGTGCAGATACGAACACTGATGCAATCAACATCATCACTACGAAAAATCTTGTGAATCTCATAAACCAATACCTCCATTGCAATCTTACTTGACAGTCACTAATATAATTATCGGAATGATTGGGTTCGGACCATCATTTTCTTTTTGTCTTCACTATCACTCCATCCTTAAGATATTCTATCCTGTGCGCATGTTTTGCAAGCTTGTCATCATGCGTGACCATGATTATGGTCTTTCCATGCCGTTCGTTAAGTTCCTTGAGGAAACTCATCACTGTACCACCCATCTTAGAATCCAGATTACCTGTAGGCTCATCAGCCAGGATTATATCTGGATCAACTGCCATGGACCTAGCAATAGCGACCCTCTGCTGCTGGCCGCCAGACATCTCCGTAGGTTTGTGGTCCATCCTATCACCAAGATCCACCATCTTCAAAAGCTTCTTTGCTCGCTTCTCTCTCTCTTCTAGCTCATAACCTTGAAAAGTCAAAGGAAGCATGACATTCTCTAAAGCTGTAAGCGTATTTATCAGATTGAATTTCTGGAATATGAAACCTATCTTCCTCCCACGGATCTGAGCCAGTTCTGATTCCGCCATGAGAGATATGTCTTCGCCATCAAGGTATATATGACCCTTAGAAGGTATATCCAGACAACCGACAAGATTCATTGCAGTACTCTTGCCAGAGCCTGATGGCCCTTGGATTGCCAAGAATTCATTTGGGTATATCTCCAGGTCAAGACCCCTGAGTGCATGCACCTCTACCTCACCCATAACGTAGGTCTTCCATGCATCCTCTATCCTGATGGCAGGTTTCATGTTTTCAGAAGCTTTGCTGCTCGTCATATTTAACGTTGCAGATTTTGATTGATGGATTTATAAATCTTTGTAAAAGGTTAGGAAATAAGAGCAGACACACTTTTCATACGAAAAATACAGAAGAAAATGACACGACGAAGTAGCACTTATCCATTAATCTTCCTTCATGAAATCATCGATCTTGATAGATTTCTCTTTCTCTTCCGTGAGAAGGCCCTTGTTACGCAGATACTCACGGGTAAGTATGTAGAAGAAAAGCTCTAGTGATTTCTTCCCCTTGTTGTTGCAAGGGACGACTAGATCAAGATTGTTAGCTTGGTTGTTGGTGTCGCATATCCCTATTATTGGTATACCGATACGCATGGCATCTTCCACAGCGTTCCTGTCAGGCCATGCATCAGCCACAAGGAGTATCTTCGCTTCTATGAAGTCTTCTAGGTCAGTATTGGTCAGTATCCCAGGAGGATAACGGCCAGGGAATATACGTATTCCCGTGTGCTTCTCTAGAAGCTTAAGAGGCCTCCATCCGTTCTCACGTCTGCACACCACAAGGATGTCCTCTGGTGCATATTGGGATAGCATGTTAGCCGCCATACGTATGCGCTCGTCAATCTTCTGGATATTGAGTACAGAAAGACCATCAGGCCGTGTCTTGTATATGAATGGCTGCATGTACTTCGTCCTGAATTTTGTGCCTATATGTATGCCTGCCTTCAAGTACAGATCCTGTTCAACAAGAAAATCCTCCGAACCTTCCTGCTGATTCATCTCTGTGTTAGATTCTGACACCATGATGAGGAATGGAACTACGAGCTATTTAAAAAGTTTTCTGTGGGTTTGACCAACAGCAACAATAGACTGCTGACACGAACTAGTTTTAAATATT
>CAZJJJ010000017.1:0-11857 GCA_964546295.1 uncultured Methanosarcinales archaeon | reverse complement strand
AATGGGAAGAGGAAAAGGAAAAAGATACTTGAAGAGCTGAAGAAGAAATCATAACCATAAACGTTTTATATCACCCTGGCAGGGATAGGTTATGGATCTGAGATCGTTTTACAAGGGGCATCCTTATGTTGCGCATTACTTGTTGACTGTCCCTCTTCTCATACTGATAGTCATTGGGCTTAATGTCATTACACAGACACCAGTTGACAGGATACCAGAGGTCATAGCAGCATCTTTCTTCTTTCCCATACCTATCCTGATAGGTCTCGCGGCTGCAAGGATAGGCACGAAGAACATCATTGAAGATAAAAATGCAGAGGTTGCTTTCTTGACCATATGGATACTTGTCGCGAACGCATTGCCTATATTCAATCTCTTGTTGGGACAAAGTCTTACAGGTACACTAGAAGCAATGTTGCCGGTAACGGTCGTGCTCTTGCTCAACTATTCTTTCAGGAGGAGCATGTCTTAGCCTCCATACTCATCGAGAGTCTTGTTTCCTGAAAAAGTCACAAGGGTAGTGTTGCCTTCCGAGCCACCACCAGATTTCTCAAGATGCACGAACTTGCTGTCTGAAAGCTTTGCGATCTTGCGCTGGAAGGTCTTATAGACTGCTCCACCGCCTTCCTTCTGATATATCTTGTAGAGATCGCCGATCTTGTTTCCAGAATTCTCTTTGATGATCTTCAGTATGAACCTGCTCTCATCCTCTAGTGTCTCCTTCTTCTTTATGGTGAATTCGTCAAGCTTTCTTATCGCACTGTCGACGTCTGCTTTTTCTATCTTCTTTGAGGACCTATCTTCTGCAGCATGCCCTGACTCTTTCAGTATGTATAAGCCGCTCCGTATGTCTGAGATCTCGTTCGTCTTCCTCACTGCGGCATCGAAAGCATCATCTTCCCATACGGCCGGCACGAAGGCATGCTCGAGGCGCTCTCTCAGGATGCCTTTCGTCTCGATCTCATTGTATTTCTTGAACTCGAGCGTCTGTGGCATCAGCCTGGATTTTATCCGATCATCGAAATCAAGGACGATCTCCTTGTGGTTTGTTATCAGGATTATGCTCTTCCTGAAGATCTCTTCCAGGATGAAATATATCACATCAAGATCTTCGAGCTTATCAGCCTCATCGAACACGAAGACCCCTGAACCCTTATTGATCATCTTCTTGACCACAGAGAAGAGCTCATCTGTCTTCTTGTTGTGTGTGAACATATAACCTAATTGATCGCATATCTCCGTAAGGACCTTGTATGAGCTGTTCTTGTGCCAACAGTTGATGAACACAGGAGTTATCTCATCAGTCTCTTCCTCAAGCTCTTTCAGGATGTGCTTCGTGGCTACTGTCTTCCCTACGCCCGGTGGTCCATAGACCAAGGCATTCCTACCGTTCGCTTTCTGGAACAGGGGCTTAATGCAATTGGCTATAGTGCGTTGCTCATTCTCCCTGTATGGCACAAGCTTGGGTATGTAGTCATAATCCAATGCTACTGTATTCCTGAACAGTGTATCCTCAGAACCAAGAATATCCTTGAACATCCCCATGCTCATCTGATATCTCATCCTTTTTTTATTTCTTTTGATTTATCCTTGTAAATCTTACAAAATCTTAAGATTTATATACTACCAAGTAATAAAAAGCTTGGGTGAAGTGGTTTTATGATAGCTTTTTGGACTACATTGACTGTTCTGGCGATACTGTTCATGCTCATTGCGACCCTGGTATTGCTTTTCCTTCACGGTCATGATAAAGGACGAGAGACGCCGAGAACTCTACAGATTATCGCTATCCTGCTATTAGTCATAAATTCTGCGATGTTGCTTGTATCCACGGCCGAGTTCGTTGACCAGCTCATAACTACAAGACTCTTGTTGAAAGGCTCGGCAGCGTTCCTCCTGGCGCTCTCATTCTTCTTGGAGCTCAAACACATTACAGAAGCTGAAAAGAAGACAAAGAAGCCCGCCAAGAAGAAGCAGGCGAAGAAGCAGACAAAGAAAAAATGATCTCTTTTCTTTTTTGATCTCTTTACGTTCCCGTTCACCTCTATCCTCGTATTCTAATCACAACGCTTCAACGAAAAATTTAAAAACAAAGCGCTGTTAACATTCTTTATGTTTCGTTGATTTAAAATCAACAAGGTGGTGAGATGGGAAAGAAGGGCAAGAAACCGGAAGAGAGTACTCAAGAGGATTTGAAGCAGAAGAACGAAGACCTGCTCAGTACTCTGAGGATGGTCCAGGCAGAATTTGAGAACTACAAGAAACGGGTCGAACGTGACCGTGAGAGCCTTATCAAGAATTCCAATAAGGATCTCATAATGGATATTCTGCCGATAATAGATAATCTGGAGATTGCCCTACAATCTCAAGAGAAGAACGTTGACGAGAAAGAGGAACTTTCAGAGTTCGTCAAAGGTGTGGAGCTCATATATTCCCAGCTCATCGACATGCTGAAGAGGGCGGGAGTAGAGCAGATTGATGCTTATGGGAAGAGTTTCGACCCTCATTATCATGAGTGCCTGATGCAGGCAGAATCCGATAAGGAGTCAGGTACTGTGATCGAGCAGTTCCAGAAGGGATATATCCTTAACGGGAGTGTAATAAGGCCTGCAAAGGTCAAGGTCGCAAAATGATGATCATGGGCTGGGTTCCAGTCCA
This sequence comes from uncultured Methanosarcinales archaeon, assembly GCA_964546295.1. GTDB lineage: Archaea > Nanobdellota > Nanobdellia > Woesearchaeales > CAZJJJ01 > CAZJJJ01. The sequence continues at coordinate 9,199 of CAZJJJ010000017.1, read as the reverse complement.
GGGCAATGCCTAAAGGAAAAATATTAATAAATGGTTCACCCAGTGCTGATCAAGGGTGCTTGAATGGGGAAAGATTTTCCAACATTAGACATAACGAGGATGACCTCTCGCGAACAGATACTTTCGGTTGCCAGTAATAAGGCGCGACCGGGTAAGGTATGTGAGGTATCTCCTGGTTATGTCAAGGAAGATGAGGCCAAAGAGATGGCTGCCAAGCTCGGCATATCTCTACAGGAGCTCAAGGATGCTTTCCTCAGGGAAGTCAGAGCCTACAACACACGGCTCTACAAACCCAAGCACGAGCCCAAAAAGATCCGTCTGGGTGATAGTTTGACGGGGGCCATCCACAATGCACCTCATGGGAGCTGTGTCTTCCTGGACAAGAATCAGGAAGGTCATGCTTGCATGCTCGGTGAGAAGATGCCTCTCCATTGTAGGATCGCTACACACGAGACGCATGGTGAGAAGCTGCATGTCTGGTACATGCTGAACCATGCGGTGAATTCGGATGATCCTCGCTCCCTCAGGGAGTGGGCGATATATCTGAAGACACACCCTACAATACCAGGAGGACAGCTTGAGGACCTGGTTCCCGACGAAGATAGGCTCAGGAGCATATTAGAAGCTGATGACTATCATATTGAGATAGCTGACGAGGACTGAACCTCGGAAGGCAATGAAAAAGTACAGGAGGCGGATCTTTATGGCAAAGATGATAGGTATAGATTTAGGAACTACGAATTCGGCAGTAGCCGTAATGGAGGGCGGAAGCCCAAAGATAGTAACGAATTCTGAAGGTAACAGGACAACACCTTCTATAGTCTCTATGACTAAGGATGGCGATAGGCTCGTCGGTGAGGTCGCAAAGAGACAGGCGATAACGAACCCAGATAACACAGTGACAAGCATCAAGCGGCATATGGGTGAAGACCATAAGTCCAAGATGGGTGAGAAAGAGTATACTCCTCAGGAGATCTCTGCAATGGTATTGCAGAAGATGAAGACGGATGCGGAGGCATACCTTGGCGATTCTGTCAAAGAGGCTGTGATAACTGTCCCAGCTTATTTTACTGATGCACAGAGGCAGGCCACAAAAGATGCAGGAAAGATCGCAGGGCTTGACGTGAAGAGGATCGTCAACGAGCCTACTGCTGCCTCATTAGCATATGGTCTGGACAAGCAGGACAAGGACCACAAGGTAATGGTCTTCGATCTTGGCGGAGGTACATTCGATGTATCTATACTAGAGCTAGGCGATGGAGTGTTTGAAGTCAAGGCCACGAACGGTGATAACACGCTTGGTGGTGATGATTTCGACAAGAAGATAATAGATTGGCTCGTCGAGGAGTTCAAGAAACAGAACAGCATCGACTTGTCACAGGATAAGATGGCCTTGCAGAGGCTGAAAGAGGCTGCGGAGAACGCAAAGAAGGAGCTGTCAGCAGCACAGAAGGCAGAGATAAATCTTCCATTCATTACCGCAGACAATAATGGCCCTAAGCATCTACAGATGTCACTTACACGGGCCAAGTTCAATGAGCTGACTTCAGACCTTATCAAGAGATGTGAAGGACCTACGAAACAGGCGATGAAAGATGCTGGATTGACCTCTAAGGATATAAACAAGGTCATACTAGTAGGTGGGTCCACAAGGATACCTGCTGTCCATGAGGCAGTGAAAGGGATTACAGGTACTGATCCCGACAAGTCTGTGAATCCTGATGAAGCAGTCGCACTTGGTGCTGCTATCCAGGCAGGCATATTAGGTGGCGAGGTCAAGGATGTGCTTCTTTTGGATGTCACACCTCTCAGCTTGGGTATTGAGACATTGGGCGGTGTATTCACAAAGCTCATAGAGAAGAACACTACCATCCCAACCAAGAAGTCTCAGGTATTCAGCACTGCTGCAGATAATCAGACATCTGTGACAATCCATGTGCTCCAGGGAGAGAGACCTATGGCTGCGGACAATAAGACGCTTGGAAGGTTCGATCTTATGGAGATACCTCCCGCACCAAGAGGTGTGCCTCAGATCGAGGTCACATTCGACATAGACGCGAATGGTATCGTGAATGTCAGTGCTAAGGACCTTGGCACAGGCAAGGAGCAGAGCATAAAGATAACTGCCACTACCAACCTCAGTGAAGAGGAGATCGAGAAGATGAAGAAAGAGGCAGAAGAGCATGCGGAAGAGGACAAGAAGAAGAAAGAGCGCATCGATGTATTCAATGAGGCAGACAGCATCGTCTTCCAGTACGAGAAGACACTCAAGGATATGGGTGATAAGCTCGACAAGTCCAAGATTGATCCGATGCAGCAGCGCATCGACGAGCTGAAGAAACTGCTTGAAGACCGTGAGAATAACTTTGACGAGATCAAGAAGAAGACGGAAGAGCTCAAGCAGGAGTTCTCCAAGCTTGGCGAGGAGTTCTACAAGCATGCTCAGGCTCAGCAGCCTGAAGGAGAGGCTGCAGGATCTGGTGCTGAGGAATCCTCTAAGAAGGAAGAGGATGTGGTCGATGCGGAGTATGAGGCAGAGGACTCTGCTTCAGATGATAAGAAAAGCAAGAAGGAAGGCGACGAGAAGAAGGGCGATTCCAAGTCTTCAGGCAAGGGCAAGAAATAAGTACTTTCCCTTGTCACTTTTTTGTCTTCAATGATATAGGAGTACAAGATGGTTTCCCGGTATGTATGTGTGATGGCGGATCATGATGATAACGCAGTAGACAGTACTGGGAATATACATCATCCCATCTATCTTGAGATTATGGAGAAAAGACGGCCCGGCACCGAGCCTTTGGATTTCCAGGGCTTCATCGCCATGAACCGGAACGGCGGCATCAAGAACCATTATCTTAATGATCTTGGGTTTGACCAGGAAGAGTGGGAATGGGCTTACAGTTATTGGGTCGATCACCCTTTGCGGCAGATGAACCCTCCTTTTTTCGATGGATACCTCGACATAATGTCGAGGTTCAAGTTTGAAGGTGGGATCTATGTTGTAGTCTCTCACTCGAACGAGGATCCTATACGTAGGCACTACAAAGAAGCTACGGATGGTTCATTGACCTTGGATATGGTGTTCGGATCTGAGTATGGCAGTAAGAACAAGCCAGACCCTTTGCCTATAGATATGGTCATGGAGGAATATAGGCTCTCTCCGGAAGAGATCATAGTTATAGACGACCTTGATCCGGGAATAGATATGGCGAGGAAAAGGGATGTTGACACAATAGGCACAGGATGGTCCCATGATAATCCTGACAGCTTCAAAGAGAAATGCACTTATTATACAGAGGACGTGAAAGACTTAGAAAGGATACTGTTTTGAAAATGGCAAAAGATTACTATGAGATTTTAGGGGTCAGCAAGGATGCTTCACAGGATGAGATTAGGAAGGCCTATAAGAAGCTTGCGAAGAAGTTCCATCCGGACCTGAACAAAGAAAATCCTGATGCAGAGAAGACATTCAAGGAGATCAATGAGGCTTATAAGGTTCTAGGGGATGAGAAATCCAGGAGCAATTATGACAGGTTCGGCACTGCAGACCAGTCCCAGGGCTCTGGTTTTGGCGGATTTGATTTCGGTGGTGGCTTCGATTTCGGCGGTGGCGGTTTCGATTTTGATGATATATTCGAAGGTTTCTTCGGTGGTAATCCATTCGGAGGCGGTTCTAGGCGGAATAGGGCAAGACGTGGCTCCGATTTGAGGTACGATGTATCGATAGACCTTGAGGATGCATTCACAGGCAAAGAATTGCATGTCGAGGTGCCTCGTATGGAGAACTGCGAGACCTGTAAAGGGACCGGTGCATATTCTGATGAGCACGTCAAGACATGCTCGAAGTGTGGTGGCTCGGGCCGCATACGGATAACAAAAAGGACTCCTTTCGGCATGATGGCACAGACTGCCACTTGTAACGTCTGTCAAGGACTCGGGAAAGAGATTGATAAGCCCTGTCCTGATTGCCATGGATCCAAGACAGTGAAGAAGACAAGGAACATCAAGGTGGATATCCCTGCAGGTGTGAATACTGGTTCAAGACTCAGGCTTGCTGGAGAGGGAGAAGCAGGACAGAATGGGGGTCCGACTGGCGATCTGTACATATTCATAGATGTAAAGGAGCATGAGATATTCAAGCGCGAGGGTGATGATATACACATACGCATACCTATATCTTATGTCCAGGCTGCTCTGGGTGATGAGGTAGAGGTGCCTACAATGGATGGGAAGGCAAAGATGAAAATCCCTCCAGGCACACAATCAGACACCACGTTCAGGCTTAAAGGGAAGGGTATGCCCCATGTCAACTCCTCATCACGAGGTTCTCAGTACGTCAAGGTGAGGATATCAGTCCCTGAAAAGCTCAGCACCAAGCAGAAGGATCTGCTTAAAGAGTATGATAAGCTCTCAAAGGATAGATTTGACTATCGTTCTTTCTTCGACAGGATAAAGAGTGCTTTCAAGTGAGTGTTCTCAGAAAAGTATGATGCCTGTCAGTATGACTGTATTAGATATGAGGAATAGTGTGCTCGCAGATACTAAGGGCTTATCCTTGTGCACCGTCCCATAGACCACCCATAGCGCATTGGTAAGCCCAAGGAGTAGATATGTCGGCCAAGCAAGTCCTGAAGAATCTCTTGTTACGAATAATGTTATGATCTGTGGAAGTGTGAACAAGGGAGCTATGCTACCCAGTATCAACATAGTATCATCTAGCCTTTTGATATTAGGATTAGTGTTAGGAAACTTCTTCAGGTTCTTATGGTATCTTCTCTTCCTGAGGTGGATGTGGTGCAAGCTCGGGAGTATTGATGGCATCAACATATTATGCTTGTATGTGTATATATACCTTACTAAAATCTCAGCGTTCTAGAAGATGAATATTGTTGTGAGTATTGTGGTGTTGGCTGCCAAGAATAGTGCATTTGCCGATATTATCTGCCTGTCCTTATGGACCGCACCATAGAATATCCATGCTGCATTAGTAAGCCCGATGAGAAGATATGTGGGCCATGCCAGGCCCCCTACATCTCTCGTAATGAAAATATGTATTATCTGGGGCAATGTGAACATCGGAGCGAGGCTTCCGATAACCAGCATGGAATCGTCGAGCCTTTTGATATTCGGGTCTTTGTTCGGATATTTCTTCAGGTTCTTATGGTATCTTCTCTTCCTGATATGGATATGCCTGAGACCTTGTATGAGTGTTGGCATCGTATCTTCTTATTACCTCATCATATTTATAGGTGTTGATTGGCTCGAGTCTTGACTGTTTTTGAAAAAATATATAAACGTAGTTCCTAGAGATTCTCATGTGAGGGAATGAGCGACGATCTCGTGAATTACATAGTCCAGCAGATCAACGCTGGCTATAAGATGGATCAGGTAGAGAGCCATCTGAAATCTTATGGGTATGACCCTAAGGATGTTGATAGCTCGGTGAAGACTGCCATAGATATGGCTGCAAGATCATACATGGATTATATCGGTGGTCTTGTGGATTCTGGATACAGTCTGGCACAGATACGTTCTTCTATGGTCTCTCAAGGCTACGACTATCGCATAATAGATCATGCTCTTGAACACTATCACAAGAATATCTTTTCACGGATGAAGGATTCGTTGGGTCTGGGTGAAGCCTCGTCCCAGCGTAAACAGGAGGAACAGCAGATACGGAAATATGCTGAACAGGGCCTATCTTATGGGCTGACGCTTGAGAACATACAATCTAATCTCGTATCACAAGGACATGACTTCCATCTTGTGCACAAGGTCATCAATACGTATAGGCAATCACATCTGCATATTCCAAAGCAGGTCGCGTTCATATTCGTCATCTTGGCTGTCGTAGGATCTATAGGTTTCGTGTTCTTGAGTGGGGGCACAGCCACGAATGGTGAGAGGTTGGATATGCAGGACCTCCTTCTCGACCTTGAGAGCGAGAACGCTCATCCTACAAGAGACCTAGAGCCAGGTGATACTCTTTATTATTCTATAAGCGCCACTCAGATGGGGTTCGAGCGCGAGTTCGACATTGATTTCACATACAAGATACTTGATATGGACGGGAACCTATTGCGGAGGAACAGGGATACCAAAGCTGTCGTCTCGAACCTTGCAGGCAGCATAGACATCCCTTCAGACATAAGCCCAGGGAAATATGAATTCAAGGCGATCGCTGATTACAAAGGGGAGGTAGAGGCACGGACGAGCTTTGAGTTTGAGGTGGTCTCTGAAGCAGAAGAGCCTGATGAGCCGATTGACGAACCGGTAGATGATCCTGCAGAACCTATAGATGATGACGATGAAGATGTCATACCAGCTCCCGATCCTGACGATGATGAAGATGATGATTTCGATCTTGACCCTGATGATATGATTGATGAGCCAGAAGGCCCAGAACTTGATGAGGAGATTCCTGATATCACAGACCCTGATTTCGACGAGGATGATTTTGATATCAATGACTTAGGCAAGACGCATATGCTTACTGGCGATGAAAGGGATCGTCTCAGGAACCTTGTCGAGCATGACGAAGCAGACTTTGCAGCATATCTCTGCGGTAGAGTGAACCATGCTCGGAAGTCTGATGAATGTACCCGTTTTGTGGCACAAGAAGCTGATGACATGGAAATATGTGATGAGATAAGCCATGATCCTATGAGGGAGTATTGCTATCTGAGTTTCGCTGATGACTCGACCGACAATTCGATATGTGAGAGCATCACACTCAGCAGGATGAATTCCTTGTGCAGGCTCAAGATCTTGAGGAATAAGAACATGCAGCTCCAGGACCTTGACGATGATGAGTACATGGAGAAGATCTCTGAGCTCTATGGATGAGAGCGTTTCCTAATCGTAAGTTTAATAAATGGTATGTACAGGTTATTATAGTGTGGTTGCGTTTGGGATATGATTGTTATATTCGGTGTTTTGGCTTTCTTTTCTTAATATCTCTTATGCTCGTGCCTATCCCGATAGTCTATGCATCAGGCTATCTTGATCTCAGCATAGAGTCCGAAGACATATATGTCGGCGAAGAGGCAGAAGTCCTCTTGAGCATATCTGGGAGGGATGATGTCCTCGAGAGTACTGTCCCTGCTGACATCGTCTTTGTCATAGACCTTTCAGGCAGTATGGTATGGGATGTCTATGGGAATGTGCTCCCTAGCAACAGGATGGATGAGTCCCGTATGGCGATAGCCCAACGTACTGCAAAAGATTTCATCGATCACCTTTCTGAAACGGATGGGAACAGGGTGGCGCTTGTGACACTCACTCACACTTCTGAGGTCGTAAGAGGTCTGACAGACCTCTCCCAAGCTAACTCTATAAAGTCTGACATTGCCCAGATGCGTCCATGTGGCGGCACAAACTTCTATATGCCCATGATTGATGCGAAAAATATACTTGATGAGGGTGGAAGAGATAACGCTCAACAGGTCATTGTCTTCATGTCTGATGGTATCCCTACAGTCAGTAATACGTATGACCCGGGTGGCCAAGGCGATGATAGGTATGAAAGATGTGATGTGGATCCTCATGACAGGTTTACATCTGGAGGTGAGAGGTTCACCTGTGATGTGCATTTCTACCAGAACAGGGATTATGATTTCGACTGTGATGCTGGCAATATCCGGGAAGAGCACAAAGAGAAAGGAAGAGAAGCAGCGGAGATCGTCAAAGAGGAGGGATACAAGATATTCACCGTGGGTTTCGGTAGCCCTGATGAGATTGATGATTCCCTGATGCGGCAGATGGCTACCCAATCAGATCATTATAGTTTCGCAGGCTCTGAGGAAGAGATGTCCAACATATATGAGGAGATAAATCGGCAGGTTACGAGCACAGTCGCCAATGATCTGAGCACGATTGTAGAGATCCCTGATGGTCTCTCATATACTGGAAGATCGAGCATCTATGGACGCTCCGGGATTGAAGAGGAAAAAGAAGGAAACGAGATAAGATGGGATATAGGCACATTATCACGGGATGAGACTGTTGGAATATCTTTCTATGTGAGAGGTGACGAGCCAGGCACTTATGATATTGGAAGAGAGAACTCTGTCACAGAATACACGAATCATGAAGGTGAGGTGACTGAAGAGATATTCCCAAGGGATTCTTTGGAGGTCATGGTGCCTCAACCAGAGGTGAAGTCTTTAGAGGTGCTTGGAGAGTCATGTAATCAGATGCTCAGGACGACAGTGCCTGTCGATACCGTTGGTTGCATAGAGGCTGAGATCGAATCCCATGACATAGATGAATCAAGGACCACCATAGATGTCTCACATATATCTCCTGATGGAACACTCAACCCTACAAGATGCTCAAGGTCAGGATCCTCTTCACCATACACTTTCATATGCGAATTTGATAACGTCAATATTGACGTCGAAGAGCCTGGAAGATATTCTGTGGGGATAAGAGCATTTGATGAGAGAGGGAATGATGATAGCGCTTCTGCTGAGGTTGATTTCGGACGTGAAGTATGTACTGTTTCGATGAGGTTCAGGCTGCCTGGATCTCCTGGACATCATGTGAATGCTACGGTCTATGATGGGGAAGAGGAGATAAAATCCAAGCAATTCTTCAGAGAGGTGCCAAGCGGAGGTGGACCGGGTCAGGGCGGTGGTCCTCCTGTATACACAGGCAAGCCTGCTGAGTACAGTCTAAGGGTTGATGATGTCCATTCTGGCATGCCACTACGTCTGAAACTTGATGGGAGCGCTACATTCCATAGCGGCGGTCCTGGCGGGAATCCGTTGCAGGTTTGGTACAATGGAGAAAGACAGAGCAATTTCATATTCAACATCATAAAAGGAGGTTATGAGGTGATGTTCACAGAGCTCGCGGGTTCTGAAGATATCTGTGCTTATAGTTCTAATATAAGGGACGAGAATGTCGATTGTGATGCGGATCCAGAGAAATGCGAGTATGAAGAGCCTGAAATACCTTTCTGTAATATAGGTGATGAGAAGCCATGTTCCGTTGACAATAATTATGAATGCGGCACTGGTTATAGGGACTGTAAGGAGGATCCATCGACAGGGGAGAGATATTGGGGAGAATGCAATATCGTCGATGAATGCGAGATAGAGCATGACAAGCCCATCAAGCCGATACTGGAATGTGTCGAGAAAAAATCTGACGGGACCATGACTGCTCATTTCGGTTATGAGAACCAGAATAATGA
>CAZJJJ010000016.1:7545-12381 GCA_964546295.1 uncultured Methanosarcinales archaeon | reverse complement strand
GCCATGTTCATCTTTGAAACATCATCAGAGAACTTGTACTGCCATCCTGTGGAATCCGAGTCTCCAGACTCGTGCATCCTCTTGACCTTCTCGAAGATGCCCTTCGGCAGTTTGCCTTTCTCGGGCTCTGCCACATAGAAGGTGTCCTGCATCTCTCTTGCAGGATGATCTTGCGGTACAAATAGTGAATCTAGGTCCCAGAATGATGTCTGGATATGGTCGCCTGTCATCTCCTTGAAACCGAGCTCCAACCAGATATTCTTGATGTATCTTATGGATTGGTGCACGAAGTGTCTCTTCCCTGGATATCTCTTGGGGGCAGGCATATCCACACCATAGCCCCTGAACTCTTTTCCTTTCCACTTTCCTCTCTTCAGCATCTCTGGTGTGAGCTTCCCTATCTCATCAGAGCCTAGCTTATCTACATCAACATCTTTCAGGAATCTCTTGCCCTTTTCCGCGAGACTTATCTTCCGTGTCTTGATCTTTTCCGTCTTTATGATCTGCTTCCGTCTCTTGAGTTCATCGAAAGCGAATCTTTCCTCGTCAGAAAGCGCTATGAGCTCTTTTGGAAATTTTCCGTTGAGGAACTTCTCCTCCATGCTCTCAGTATCAAGAAGCTTGCGTCCTTGATCCGTCAATGATACTAAGAGGCTCTTCCCTTCTTTCGAGACCTCGATCGCCATCTTCCTCTTCAAGGTCCCTATGCATATGTTGAACTCGTTATCGTCAAGCCTAGAATTCTTGATGATCTCTTCTTTGGTACATTTCTCCTTGCCGAGTCCTGATAGTGTGGCAAGAAACCTCTTCTCAGGCAGGCCATCTTTCGCATAGAGGGCTCCGTTCTTGTCAAGGTCCACAATATCTTCAGAACTCTCTTCTATGTCCACAATGCCTTTCTTCTCGAGCCATTGGAGGCCTCTGTTGACCTCGACTTCTCTCATCCCAGAGTCTTTTGCTATCTCTGGAACTGACTTCCCATCACCGAGGTGTTTCAAGATCCTCTTCTCTATGGGGTGCATGGACTTGAGCACGTCTTCTACCATCCATGCAGAAAAGTAGATAACAATATAAAAATGTTTTCAAGAAAGTTCACTCTTTCTCTTCAACATCAGGGTTGATGCCTGCCTCTTCGAGTTCTTCGTTCATCTCGGCCTCTTCCTTCTTAGTCATAGGCGCCTTCTTCCCTACATCTTCCATGTCAAGCCAGGCTAGCTCGAATAGCTGCTTCAATGAATTTGCGAAGAACGGAGTGTTTACCCATACTCCGACATCATAGGTCGGATGCACATCCTGGTCGTTCATGACCATGAAGATCAACTCTTTCCCATCAACTATGCAGAACCTGCCGAGATGTATGTCCGTGTGCCTTATCTCTGCCACATTCTCAAGGTCCTTAACAGAACTCATGGCCTCTTCAGTGATCGGTGCAGCAATCTTTATCTCGACACCACGTTTATTGAGCTCTTCGAAAGTGCTCTTGAGGCCTTCGACCTTCCTGATGAATCCAGGGGTCGTGGTGAGAAGGATCACCGATTCTTCAGCATTACGTATCGTCAGTTCAAGATGGTTGTAGAGATTATGTCTTCCCCTGAGGCTGCCTGAGAGCTCAGCAGGTTCAATCAAGTCAACACCTTTGGAATGGAGTGTGTTCAGTTCTTGGAGTAGCTCAGTATCTTTGAGCTCATTCAACAGACCTACCTTATCTTCTGCTTCTTGCCGCATGTTCTTCTTCACACGTTCAAGCACTTCAGTGGGAGGCACTGCAATATATTTGATAGGCTTACCTAGTTTCATGACAACGAATCCTTTCTTCTCTAAAGACTCGAGCACATCATAGCTTCTGGATCTTGGTACGTTCGCGATATCCGAAAGTTCACCAGCAGTGGACACGCCTCTGGACAGCAACGCAGCCCATATCTTGACTTCGTATAGGTTAAGCGAGAAGTATCGCCGCAACTTGTTCAAAAACTCTTCCTTCACAATCATTATCTGTCCGCCTCCATTCAGCAGAAGTTTTCATCCACCCATTCCCCATAAGGGGATGCTCATATAAATAACTTGCTCTTTTTCATCCCTGCAGGATTACTAAAGGTGTTCATGACTTCACAAGCATGAAAGAAGATAAGAAAATTACTTTAAATGTTTTGTGGTAATAGCATGTCGCCACGAAGGGGTTATGTTCAGTGTACCTTGAACCTGGTCAATGCAGCAACACCACCAAGACCATCAAGCTGTTTACCTCCTTCGTGCTCAGAAGAGATTATCACAACCTCTCCATCATTCTTGTCGACGTCACGCATCATCTCTTCTACCTTTGAGAAATCATCATCCTCTCTTTTCTTCATGATAAGCCCGTCACTCACAAGCAGCTTACTGACCGCACCTATGGAAGCGGCTTCCTTCACTTCCTTTAACCCATACTCCGCATTCTCGGACTTTGATATCTTCGAGAGAAGCTCATTCACTATGCCTGCCTCAATCGAAAACCTCTCCTCTCTGAGTGCGTCTTTCACTTCCTTCTTTGACATCATCTCTCTTATCCCGTTCTCACCTGAAGAGCTGCATGTCGTGTATATGATCCTCATGCCGCTATCACCGAGCGATGTTTTCGTCTCCTGCCTTACCTTGTCCGACCAGAAAGGCACTGTGCCTATCACTATGGATGAGAAACTCTCTCTTGACGTGATCTCTTTCAGCTTCTCACCAAGCTCCTTGAAGAATTCCTTCTTTATGTTCTCTTCAAACCCTTTCTTCTCGACGTCTCCCCTCATCTGCACGATGATCTCATAACCATACTTCTTGAGCCGTGCGATGACAGCCTCTCCTCTATCTATAGAGCATACCAGGGTGTTTGTTGATATGTTTTTTGTGGCATCAAGTATCTTGTCTTTCTGATACTGTAAGAATCCCCCCTCTCCTTTCTGTATGGTCACTTTGGAGTCCTCTGTGATGTCGAGACTATGATAATCTCCAGCAGCGATATCATCCTTCCCTTCTCTTATCTTTCCATTTATCCTGAGGCTTCCGGATGTCTTCGAGAACTCTATCTTCTCACATATTATCTCAAGCCATAATTTTTTCCTTACAGTCTTGGCCTTCCTCTCATCTTCGCCACCTATCTTGATCTTCCTTTCGGTGCTTGAGCCTATAATGTCCTCTGACTCAATCACGTACGAGAGATACCAAAGATCATCCATGTTCTGTATCTCTAGCTTCACTTTTCCTTTCCTGAAATCCTCGTGCAACAACCTCATTATATATCACCGGATTGGGCTCCAATACTGCTCGTCTGGCAGAGTAGAAAACCAAAACTTATAAATATACCTCTGACAAAAGACATATAGATGGATTTGAGCCCAGAAAAAGACTTTCGTAGTACTATTTGTGGCAATCGTTCTAAATCATATCATGCCTGCACATCCATCTTCTCGAACCGACGTGCTCAGAGAGATGCCTCCTCTGCTGCTAATCTGATTGCTCTGCTTGGTCTCTTCATGATAATGTACATATTATTCGTTCCGCCTGCAGAGAGAGAGGAATTGCTAGAAGGTAGGCCTAGCGTAGAGGATCCTGATGACCCTCATCCTGATAGGCTCGTAAGGACGCTCATAGATGAGGAACCTGGGAAGCTCGTGCGTTCGCCTACCGAAGATTTCGAATACTCATTGCCATCGTTCACGTTGAGGGAATCCACATACTCTTCCGTGCTTCTTGATGAGAACCCTTTCATAGTGCGAAGAAGCTGGTTTGCAGATTCTAGCAGGCATTTCGAGTTCTCTTTGCCTTCTGTCAGTGATACTGTGAGAGTGCTTCTGACATTTGAAGTGGGTCATGCACCCGAAGGCGATCTTGAGATTCTACTGAATGGACAGGAGGTCTTTCAAGGCATGCTTGGGGAAGGCCCGATCAAACCACTAGAGCTCCCTTTAGGCTATTTGAGAGATTCTAACACTTTGACGTTGAGGTCCTCGCTTCCAGGGTTCAGGTTCTGGTCCTCTAACGCTTATAGAATAAGTGGACTGACCCTTGCAGGTGATTTCTACAATCCTGATGATCTAGAAAGCTCTCATACTTTCTTCATCGAAGATAAAGATGTGGAAAATCTGGATAGTGCGCGTATGACATTCTCGGCAAGCTGTGACAGGGAGACTGTCGGAAAACTCTCGATAACAATGAATGGGCAATCCATCTTCTCATCTATACCAGACTGTAACACGCTGAACAGGGTCAATTTCAATCCTGATATGCTTGAGAGAGAGAACACCGTGAACTTCGTTTCCACAGGTGGTGATTACACGATAAGCTTAGGGAAGATTATGGCAAGGCTCGGAGACATTGAGAACCCAAGGTATAATTTTGAGTTGTCGAGAGACGACTATAGAGACCTGGAAGCAGGTCGGAAGCAACTCCGTGTGTATTTGGATCTTCAGGATGATGAGAGGTTCAAGCAGGCTTATGTGCTGGTAAACTCGGTCAGGTATTTCCTTGACACAAGGGATAATCGGTTTGAGGAGACCATACGGCATGAGGTACTTAGAGAGGGAAGGAACAGCGTAGAGATAATGCCTCTAAATGATTTCGATGCGATAGGCATGAAAGTGAATCTTTACAGACGCTGATGAGATGAGAGAAAATGGAAGGAGATATGGCATCACCAAGAGAACGTCCGCTATGGGAGAAGATAGTGACTAAAATACCTATAGTGGGCCAGTTTGTCAATCTGTTCAGACATCATCATCCTTTCCCTTATGGGTTAGGCGGCGGAACTGTCCTGATACTTACTCTTCTCGTAGTTGGTGCAATCGTTGCGATGCTGCTTCCCATATTCTTCTC
>CAZJJJ010000016.1:0-7445 GCA_964546295.1 uncultured Methanosarcinales archaeon | reverse complement strand
TTCAGGTGTTTCATAGATTTCGATCCGGAGATAATCTTTGCGGAGAGGAGCAGGCTCGACCCTGTCGAGCTCAACATATTCCCTCATATAGAATTCGATTATTCCCTACAGGAAAGGGTACAGATAGATCTGAGAGAATTTACGGAACTGAGGCTCGATGCAAGTCCACTTCCTTTCTCGCTGGAAGACAAGCCTGAGATTACGATATCCTCCAGGACGTCCACTCTTCAGTCTGCTGAGCTTACAGTGCGACATAGGGCGATGGGTGAGCTCAGCTCTGAAGAGGTATCCGACCTTGTTGGTGTGCCCATGCAGAGGATGGGCGATGATTTTGGATATCTTTTCCGAGATAGCATACGTGAATCCATACCAGGCATAGAACGAGGGGACACCCTCATATTCAGGGTCGATGTGGTGAATGATGATGGTGAAGAAGATTATGATATAATAGCTCCTAAGATAGAGAATAATCCTCCTGAGCTCTTCGAGAACACTCTTCTATTCCGGGATATGGGTCCCGAAGATAACGAGGCAGAGTGTAGAGCTAAGGTCATTGACAAGGATGGCGATGATATCGAAGATGCCTCGTTCACTTTCAGAAACAGGAGACTTAACTATAGGAATGTCGTGTCAGGTGCCTGTGAAGAGAAAGAAGAGTATTGGTTATGCATCTCCCGTATAAGGGTCGATGATTTTGAGGAAGATGATGTCTTAGAATGTTCGGTGACATTGTACGATGGTATAGACTATAACACGCCAAGCAGGACTGCAGAGAAGAGATTGGGCGACATGTTCGAGTCGACTGTTCCTGATGAGTTTGAGGATGAGGACGCATGCGAGCCGACAGATTCTCCAGATATACGCGTACGAAGGACCACAAAAGGTCTTATGGAGGTTGAAGGTGACGTGAGCTTCAGGGAGAGGACTGATACCTGCTTGGATGATGATACTCTGAGGTTATTCTACTGTGACACTGACACTAACAGGATGGTATACGATGATGTCACCTGTGATTGCTATAATGGAGTATGTATCTGAGGTTGTATCATGGAATGGAAGAATATGCTGATCTTGGTCTTTGTTTTCGCAGTATCGCTATCTGCTTGCGACGATTATTATGAGTTAGGAACAGGTGAAGAAGGTGTGACGGGCACTGAAGGTCTGAAGATGGATTTCATACCCGGAACCACTCCCAGCAGGATATCTGTTGACGAGAATTATAACATGCAGCTCAGGATAGAAAACAAAGGGGCATTGGATATTGAGGAAGGATATCTCGATATTGTCTTTGATAGCCAGCTACTTGAACTTAAGAATAGAGAAGATGTCGACACATTTGAATTGAGAGGAGGAGGTGTCACATACAGAGGAGAGGATAAGGTGACAGAGGTCCGTATGCGCTCGAGAGAACTACCAATACAAAACGTCGACCAGAGAGATACTACCATAAGATTCAATGCGTGCTATGAGTATGGGACAAGGTTCGAGGGCACTATGTGCATTGATACTGATTTGCGATCAGGTAGCGCAGACAAGCCATGCATAATGTCTCCTATCAGCGGCGGCAAGGGCCAGGGTGCTCCAGTAGTAGTCAATAGGGTAGAGCCTAGAGCCTCTACAGGTTCTACTGGTGTCAATGTGAATTTCGATATATACATCAGGGATTCTGCAAGGGGCAGGGTCTTGACTCCTGGTGCTTCTGAACGCGTGTGTAAGGATGAGATATCTTCCGATGATTTCGAGGTGATAGATATAACCGAGATTGTAGTATCTAACTATCGCCTTTCAGAGGGCAAGATAAAGTGTGATTCACACACAGCATACCCTAACCAATTTGACCTTTCTCACAGGAGAGGTCACATAACCTGTAGGATAACAGAAGAGATCCCATTTGACAGGGGTACATTCACTACACCAATCATAATACATATGGATTATGGCTATCTGCAGACCATGGAGCATAGCCTAGCAATAGTGTCAAGGTGATATAACGATGAGTAGGAGAGCAATACAGGGGATTTTCATTCTAGCAGTAGTATTCATGATATCATCATGCGTACCTGTCGAAGATGATGGCAGGGACTCATCCGGTACGAGCTCATACTCTTCACAAGGTGTAGTGGTCTCTTTTATCGATAATCTTCCGCCTTCAACCTTCCATGTTGATGAAGGCATGAATCGTGGTGCGAATTTCGAGATCGGTGTCCACATACAGAACAAGGGTGAATTCCCCCGGACTGAGACCGGCTCCCTATATGGAAAGCTCTACCTTACAGGTTATGACCGCAACATATTGCGTGATGGACGTTGGGAGAGAGACAACCAATTCAATATGTTGCCGGGAGTAAGTTCCAGCTATCCTCAAGGCGATTCGAAATATATGACATATACAGTCAATGACATCTATTATCCTGTGGATTCACGCCAATATTCTATGAATCTGATGCTTAACGCATGCTATTACTATGAGACATCTGCCACTGCCACAGTATGTGTGGATCCTGATTATCGCGGTGATAGAGCAGACAAGCCATGCCGTGTCGGTGATGTACGGCTTGATCCTCAGAAGGCACCGGTGCAGGTGACGAATATCGACGCTAGTGCCACATCTTCAGAACTCATCTATGTCATGACCATACAGAATAGAGGAGGAGGTAAGGTGCTCTTTGATAGGGGTGGAAGCGGAGCTGTATCAGATGGGAACTGCTTGAACCCTGATCATGATGAGAAGGATCGGGTTATAGTGCATGCTTCAGTCACAGGCCTTCCACGCGGAAGATGCTCTCCTGAAGGTAGTGTGAGCAATCCTTTGAGGATATACCAGGGTTCTGAGAATATTGTCTGCCGTTTCCCGTTGGATAGTGTATCCACAGACTCAGCATACACCACCCAGATGAACATAGACCTGAGGTATGGGTATAGGACAAGGACTTCGAGAGAGGTTACCCTCATCAATATGGACAGGCACTGATCCTTCTACATCTACGATTTATCGTTAATTATATAAATGAAACTTTCCTGTTCCTATAGTGATATATAACTTTTACAGGAGGTCATCCCCATGAAAAAAAAGAGTTTTATGATAATAGGGCTGGTTGCCATGATGCTGCTCGTCGCAGGGTGTGATGATAATGGTGACTCGACACAGAGGAGAGATAACCCTTACATAGGCGGTACTGATAGTCTACGCATAACATTCGATAGTTCGAATCCACCTTCTGAGGTCTTCGTTGGAGATGATTTCTTCATAGGGCTGGATATAGAAAACCTTGGAGAGTATGATGTTCCTCAGGGCGAGTTCGAGATAATGATAGATGGTATAAATCCTGAGACGTATGGTGTCGGAAGATCAGATCTGGTCAAGAATCCAGGGATGGATCTTATGGGTGCAGAGATGGACAGCCAGGGCACGGTATTTGATGGCGATTCAGATTACATCGAATTCGGACCATTGAGTTATGGCAGTGACCTCAGTAACCCTTTGAGGGATGTGACACTCCAAGCTATCGCCTGCTACTCGTATGGTACGGAAGCAGATACAAGTATCTGCATAAAGGAGGATATACTTACTGATGATCCTAGCGATGTCTGTATCGTCAATGAGGAGAAAAGGATATTCAATTCTGCAGGACCTGTCCAAGTGACATCGTTCACGCAATCTAGGCGGGGGAGTGATACGATAAGTTTCGATTTCCGTGTTGAGCACATGGGACCAGGCAGAGTGTATGGAAGAGGCGGATCATGTGATGAGGATGTCGAAGATGAGGTCTATGTGAGCGTCGATGCTCCTGCTGGTACTGATTGTTCAAGCTTGGGCGGGGGAACGCAAGGTACTCTCACGAGAATCGAAGGGAGTGGACGGCTTGTCAGATGCACTCTTGATGTCTCCGATGCTGAATCATCGTTCAGGGAGCCTATCGGGATAGACCTTGAGTACACTTATAGGGTAGTCCCAAGCACAAGGATAGACGTCCTACCAGTTGATTGATTTTTATTCTTTTTTTTTAAATCTCAATTTTTTGAGTTTGTTGATGGGGGTTTCACTATGGTTTATGATGATCTATTGTATCTTGAAGATTCATATATGAAAGAGTTTGATGCTGAAATAGTATCTGTCGATGATGGTAGATTTGTAGTGCTGGATCAGACAGCATTCTATCCCAATTCTGGTGGTCAGATACATGATGAAGGTACGCTGATCACTGATGATGGGAGGGAGTTTGATGTGGTGTTCGTGGCCAAGCGCGATGACGCTGTAAGCCATGAGGTCAAGCCTAAAGATCCATCTCAGAAGATACTTGAACCTGGTGATAAAGTGCATGGGAAGATAGATTGGGAGAGACGTCATAAGCTGATGCGTTCTCACACTGCTGCCCATGTGGTCTCCGGCGTCATCGCAGATGATCTGGGGGCACAGATCTATGGTAATCAGAAGACTATCGAGAAGGTAAGGGTCGACTTCAACACTGAGAACTTCGACAAGGAGTATCTCAAAGAGCTGGTCGATAAGTCAAACAAGATAATAGCCCAAGGCAATCCTGTGCATACATACTTCATATCCAAGAAAGAGATGGACGAAGACCCTTCTCTCATGAAACTTGCAAAGGGCCTTCCCGATACTGTGGAAGTGGTGAGGATAGTGGATATAGAAGGTTTTGATAAGCAGCCGTGCGGTGGCACGCATGTGAGTTCGCTTTCTGAGATTGGAGAGCTTGAGTTCATGAAGGCTGAGAACAGAGGAAAGAATCATAGGAGGTTATATTTCAGGCTCAAGGAAGATGGAAACTGAAGACAGATCTCGCAAAGAAATCTTCTATGATGAATTCCCTTTCCGTAATCGTGTTTTCAAGATATATTTTCTTGCAGATTATACTGTCCTATACACTACATTCTCCTCATCTCCTCCTTCATGGCTAGATGGTCGTGATCCATCCCATAGGAGCTTCTTCTGGGCGACTATGATATCTGATTATCTATCGGGCAGGCCTGTAGACCTATCAGCCATATCTGTTGATGCATCTTATACTCCATCTTCTCGCTTCCAGAAGGCTGTATGGCATGCTTGCCGTTCTTTGAGATATGGTGAGAGGATAACCTATTCTTCTTTTTCAAAAAGATTCTCTCTTGGCTCTCCAAGATCAGTAGGTACTGCGCTATCAAAGAACCCAATCCCCCTTTTCATACCATGCCACAGGGTCATAGGGAAGGATGGACTTGGTGGTTTTATGGGAAAAGATTCCGGTGATGAGGTTTCGCTCAAACAATCTCTGCTTGACCTTGAGACCCCGAAAAATATATAAATCTCATAACCAACTGATGACTAAAAGAGGTGTTTTTTTGGTCTTCAAGAAATTAGGTATGATTCTTTTCACGTTCGGTGTCTTGATATCACTATTCAGCGGCGTCTTCGATTTCGTTCATGGTTTCAACGAAGCAAAGATACCGATCATTGTCATCTTGGGTGTTTTCGTGGGTCTGATGAACATCTCTGATAATGAGCGTATGAATTTTCTCATCTCTTCTGCAGTGTTCATAGTAGCTGCAGGTGTCATTGTAGATTTCTCACCAGGAAGACTTGTGTTTCTTGAAGGACTCTTCGAGATACTCTACAATCTTGCAATCTTCGTTGCGGCAGCAGCCATCGTCGTCTCGTTGAAGATGGTCTTCGAGTTCCTGTCTGAGTATGACCCTAAAAGTGTCTCAGCGCTCCCTTCACCAGATGAGAGGAAGCATATGGAGAATGTGTGGGATGTGGTCGTCTTTGTGGCTGTCGCGATGGTCATCGTAGTGCTCGTCCTTGAGAGCTTCTTCGCTCTCACTCCTGAGCTGATAGACATCCTGCAACTTGCAGATTATGTGATCATAATGGTCTTTGTCGTGGATCTGTTTGTCCTCTATAATAAGAATCGTGACCTGAAGAATTTCGTGAAGACTAGTTGGCTGGACATGATTGCTGTAATCCCTCTGTCCTCAGCCTTCCGATTGACAAAGCTCGTACGTGGTACGCGCATCATAAGGATATTCACAAGGACGCATCATGCAACTACCAGGATCAACAGGACCGCTAAATATTTCTCTGATGAGTCAGGTTTCAACAAGATTATGAATAAGAAGAAGGCACCAGCTTCAAAGAAGTCATCCAGTAAATCCTCTTCGAAGACTAAGAAGAAAACTACGTCATCTAAAAGACAAAACAGCACGAGGAGAAAGAAATGATGTCCTATGGATCCGCAGACATCAGCTAAACTGAGGATCTTTCACATCACAGGTGCGATATTCACGCTCGTTGGTTCTATAGTCGGTGCCGGGATACTCGGTATCCCATACTTAATGTCTAAAGCAGGGTTCCTAACAGGTCTTCTGATAATCCTACTCATCGTCGCATTCTTTATCTATACTTACCTTAACTTGGGAGAGATAATCCTGAGATACGAGGGGGAGCATCAGCTTCCTGGGCTTGTAGGGATGTACTTGGGTCAGAACGGGAAATCTATCATGTTCATAGCGATGCTTATGGCTGCGTATGGCTCGCTGGTCTCCTACTATATCGCCTCGGGTGATGCGGTGGTAAGTCTCCTATCTCACTATTTCAATCTTCAAGGTATATTCGGTGAACCGCTTTTCTATAGCTCATTGTTCTTTGTTTTGGCTTCCCTAGTTATACTTAAGGGGATGAACATAATAGAGGATTTTGAGCTTGTGATAACAGGTCTCATAATATTGACTGTAGTATTCATCTTCGGTCTCTCTTTCAGAGGCATCGACTCTTCTAATCTCGGGCAATTCTCTTTGACCACATTACACATTCCTTATGGAGGGATCTTCTTTGCACTGATGGGCTTTAATGCGATTCCTGAAGCGATAAGGATGCTGCACAGGAGGGTCAGGTATGTCCCCATAGTATTGATACTTGGGGTTCTCATCCCTGCAATCCTATACATCACTTTTGCAGTGGCCATCGTAGGTGTTATGGGTCCAGAGACACAAGAGCTAGGCATTCTCGGGATGGATACCGTGCTGGGCCCTGTTGCGATAATCGCGGGCAATATCTTCATACTCTTCTCTGTCACGACCTCTTTCCTTGCGATAGGGTTCGCCCAGAAGAATGTCTTCAGCCTTGACTATAATCTTCCTGACCTTTTCTCTTGGTTTCTCGCTTGCGCCATACCATTCTTAGTGTTTCTGTCCATAAGGAATGTTGCAGGATTTGTCGATGTGATGTCCATCACCGGATCCATTTTTGGTGGTGTTCTTGTAGGTCTGGTCTTGATAATATCATACTTGTCAAAGAACAAGTCGCGTAAGGATGCGCCTTATAACATACCGATGAATCTCCCTGTGCTCATCATCCTTCTCAGTCTGCTTGTTTTTGGTATGGCTACCATACTAATCTGAAAACATTTTTAAGCAGGCTGTTGTTCCTATGCCATATGTGGGGATAGGAA
>CAZJJJ010000015.1:0-13419 GCA_964546295.1 uncultured Methanosarcinales archaeon | reverse complement strand
CCTTCTACGTCATACTTCTTCCCTCGTTTCTTGACAATCTCCAGTCCGTTCTCGACAATCCTATCTTCAACATCTTTTGTTGATATAATCCTTCCTTTTACTGTCGCATCCTCTTTGACCACATGAGCAAAAATCCTAAGAAGGACATCAATATACTCCGGTCCTGTCTGGACTTTTATCTTCTTTCCACTGGCTTTTATCATCATCTCTTCTCTCTCAAACTCGCCCACTCCGAACCTTGTGAATTTGGCGTGTGCTAATTCATCCGGATTACCTTCGCAAATCTTCTTCATAAAATTCATAGCCATATAGCATCACTCTTATACTTTTTAGATTATCACCAATAGGAAACCCTTGAACTTTCTTATATTTATTATGTTTATGGAATATATGGGCGCTCTTTGCGCCAAACCTTTTTAAATAATGTCTCAGAACCATCCAATGAAGAGAGATGGTGGCAAAGAAGGACCATATGGTCTCAAAAAAGGATATCTTGAATAATGAGCTCATGAAGGAGATAATATCTATCCGGATCGATTCGCTATGGGCTATGATCAATCAGATTGAAAAGGTCGGCAAACTCCCTGATGGTGAAGATGAGGGTGCTACCTCAAAGTATGACAATAAGGGAGCTATTTTTGTCCCAGGCAATTTTGTGGTGCTTGATAGTGATAGCAGACGCCCCATCAAACTCGAATATTCTTCAAAGACGCCTGAAGCTTTTCGGGGACACATAAGGGAGTGCATGCGTCATGATAATGCAACTCTACTTTATCATGATGGATACGCTAAAGGTGTTAATCTGGACAACTCTTTCCATTCATCAATAGCCAGCGAGATGGTGCGTGACAGGCGTGCCCAGCACAAGAAGAAGGAGAGGATGGATCCTAATCCTCCACCTCATGTTACGACAGATGATATGGCTATAAGCTACACACCTACCTATGTCACGACAACCTCGACTGATGGTATTCCTTATTTTGGTTCAAGGGTAAAAGTGAGCTCTTGTCTGGCAGTGCACCTCACACGCCCCAGTGCATATTATGAGAAACTCATCACTAGATTCAAGCCTGACAAAGAAGGCAGAAAAGCTTTCTGGAATGGCATAAAAGAGGCGAGACGCCCTATCATGGCAGATGATGGCACCACGGTGCTTGCCAAGCCACACCTTATAGTGTGCCACACACAAAGGTACAAGCCTGAAATAATGACAGGTATCACGAGGATAAGCGGTTATAGCCCTCATCTTGGGGAGTTCTCGACTTTCACATTGGAGGAAGTGACCAATTCTCTTATGAAGACCGTAGAAGGGCGTACAAAGCCTCGGGCTAATGAGGTCATTGCAGAGTACGATGACAAGACTTACGTGGCCGTGGTGCGTAATTACCCTAGGACTAGTCCTGGAAAGCGACTTCAGACTAATCCCACTATACGGACGACTCTCGTGTCGCCCGAAAAGGATCTTGGAATGAACCTAGAAGAGCTTACCGAGCTCTATCGTGAGAAATATAAACTCTGAGAAATGATGACTACTCAATACGCGATGAACTTCCTTATATGATTCTTAGGCCTCCTATATATGAAATAGTCCATACCTTTATACCTGAACCCCTGGTAATCTTCAGTGGAGTGAACCTCTGTGGCTCCTTTTGGAATCCATATGCTGTGGAGGACATCACGTTCCGGGCGTATTATGATCGAGTTGAATGTTCCGAAGGTACATGCAAACTCCATGTTATCATGGTGCTGCTCAAGCCCCATCTTCTTAAGTGGAAGGACATTGACTGCACCTTTTAGTTGCTGTAAATGCTCATCGACAGCATAAAAATTGAAACCTACACCATTGTTTTCATCCATGTTCCCAACCTACCCATAAAATCCTGCGTAGATTATATAAATAGTTTTTGCTAATTCTTCCCGTATCTTGATTACTAAAAAGTGGTAAAATTTCTAAGATTTTGAGAAAAGTTTAAAAAAACCTGTTCAGGACCTGATATATGGTCAGGATACTTGCAATCTCTGATGAGGAACTTATCTCGGGAAGGGATGCTGTGATAGATAATTATGTCAACGAAGAGATTGACGTCTTGTTGAATTGCGGAGACATATCCCCGAGTTATTTAGAGTATGTGATACACAAGTTCAAGCCATGGAAAACTATCATGGTCCATGGCAATCATGATAAGACATTCTATTCCCAGCGGAAGGATGAGATTGAAGATAATAATGGATTTTCCACAGTATACCAAGGAGCTTACGTCATCACAGATGGCGTATATCAGATTGAGGACGATGACAAGAATATACATCTAAATATCTGTGGTTTTTCAGGGGCATATGCTCATGGTGAATGGCCATTCTATTACGATGAGAGGCGCGCATCAAGATTCGTGAAGAGTCTGAGTTTCAAGGATTTCTTCAATAACCTCGATCAGCTGGACATAATGATGACACATTCTGCCCCGAAGATTGGTGACTATCTTCCAGATGTTGATACGCATCATCGGCCATCTCAGGAGATTGCCGAAATCCATAAAAAATTTAAACCTAGGATGTGGTTCTATGGGCACATCCATCCGAGATATACTGATGAGCAATTGGACCATAGGATAGAAGACGAGGACGGTGTCACATATCTGATAAATACGGTACCTTTCAAGGTCATAGAGTACGATAAGGAGACGGGTGATGTGAGGGTTGTCAACTCTCTTGAGTGATGTCTGACTCATATGGAGGTGCTTATGTATTCTGATAGGTTCACTGAAGGGCTACGAGGCCCGGTACCCCAAGATGGTATTGATCGTGGAAGGCTTGATGATATATACAAGGATGCACGGCAGAGGGCCAAGAGAGAAGTGTTCTTGTCACGTATCAAAGGAGAGAATCCATATGTCCCAGCGCTTGAGGACATCTTAGAAGGATATGATGTCTGTGGGGAGATTGAGGAGTTTTATGAAGGCATGGTGGTACCCGAACGTGTTGTCGGAACTTATGATTCAGGGAGGAACCGGTGTTTCTCTAGAAGTTTCATGCCGTTGCCGAAGCCAGGTGAGGGTGATTTTGCACCAAAGTGGCAGAGAGTCTACAGGGATGTATCTTGCTGGTTAGATTCGCGGAACAGAGTAGAATTGACCGAGTTCATGCATGATCTTTATGTCGTTGAGGGAAACAAGCGCGTAAGTGTATCTAAGTACTTAAATATACCCGAGATAGGTGTGAAAGTGGATCGCATAATACCAAGGTTGAGCAATAATCTTCCTGAAGTTGATGAGTATCATAGATATCTTGAGTTTGAGCGTCGTACAGGGCTGAAATGGATACGATTCTCACCAGGCAAAGATTTTGATATGCTTGATGACGTCATTGAAGGATTATACGGAAATGACTCCGATAAATATGGGAGATTCATGAAAGATGTTTTTGTACCTTTCCTACATTCTTATATCCGGCTCACAAAGCACAGACCTGAATATAAGATTGGTGATGTATTCTTGGATTTCATAGAAAAGGCAGATGAGCTTGTTGGGATGAGGCCTGAAAAACGAGAAAAGATGATAAAATCTGAGTTGAAAAGACGACGTAAGAGAGCTGAGTTGAAACGCGAGAAAAATGGCTGCGCTGAACAAAATTTATAAAGTAACGCCTCAATTTATCCTCTATGGTGTCTGGACGGAAACGAAGTTCTTCAGGTAGCTCTTCCAAACCGAAAAAGGAAGAGAATGTTATTCATGCGTCCTCTCGTTTTGACATGACGAGACGTCCGAGGGATGTCTTACTGAGGATCAAAGCTGAATTGTCAAAGACAAACTTGATGAGGCTGACACAGGTCTTCGCGCTACTTTTGATCATAGTGGGGATCTTGCTTCTCGTCTATGTGAATTTTGTTGCAGACACTGATAATCTCATAGAAAATGTGGATATCCAACCATCACACGACAGATCGGATGATGCTGATGCAGATCAAGAAGAGATAGATGGAGACACAAGAGGCGGATCGACACACGATAGCCCTGGGGATGAATATGATTAGTTCACCACTGAAGAAGTATTATGAGGAGAATATCCAGAAGGGGTATACTATAGAACAGATCAGCAATAATCTGAAGAACAATGGGTATTCCGCTGCGGATCTTGACGATGCGGTGTCATCCCTCTCTCCAGAATTCGTGGAATTGAGCAAACGTAATCCTTCGATATTCGACTATTCATCACTTCCTGAAGAGATCAAATCGAGCGTCAGTGATGCTCCAGCAAGGAATGGCTCTTCCTCTAACACAGATGTGAATCTTGGAAGTTCTCACCCAACGCCATCGCCTGCAGGTGCGAAAGGTGATATCCACCCAGGACTTGACAGAGAGGCGAAGATTAAGTTCGGTGTTGTATTAGGCATAATAATGATGGTCATAGTTCTCGGCTCTGTGATGTTATCCACATCTTCGGACACACTAGGAGACACAGGGAGTAGACTTGATTCCTCAGAGGATGCTCTTTCTCCTGATGATACTCAAGATGATGAGGACCCATCTGATCCTGATGCTGTTGATATCCCTGATCCTTCAGATGACCCTGATGATACCACGCCATCCGATGAGGGTGATGATGCAGACGATGGGACCGATGAGGTGCCTAGTGCTGTTGACAGGGCTGGACTCATAACTGAGGCTGACCAGGTTGGTCTGGATGTTCACCAGAGTGATTGTAATGATTATGATTGCCTCATAGAGCATATCGACTCGTGTGAAGGCGATGCGGCAATACCTCATAAGATTGATGTACGACCTTTCTCTGTGATCCTTCTCCAGCATTATGAGCTGATAGATTCTTCCGAGCATGGATGTATAGTCTCGTATCACCTTGATGGTTATAGGAGGTCATATGATGAGTCTGAGATACGGAGGATGATCGAGGATGAGGATATGACCGAGTCCCAGATAGATGCAGAGCAAGAGGAGCTTTTCGAGAGTGATATGAGCCATAATAGGTCAGAGTATGCTATGGTCTGCCGTGCAGATGATACGAGCAATTTCATTGAAATATTTGATTCTTATCTTGATGGTGTTGAGCACATGATAAGATGCCCTGAAGACGCTTCTTCAGGGAATGTCTTTGAGAGTGCTGCAGGGATTGTGATTGATGCATCCTCTGTATCCAGGACATGCGAAGGGGAAGGCCTCTGGGAGAATGTCGACTGCATCAGGACTGATCCAGAGCTTGGAATGGATGAGCAGTTCGATGCATTGCATGCCGAAAAGTATGGTGATCTCGAGGGGTATGAGAGTGATGTGGACGATTATCGCGATACTCGCGGCGAACCATGCGATGATGATGAACAGTGCTTCGATGGTGATGTCAGGACTTTGAACTATTGCGAGGATGGTCAGTGTAGGCTGAAGCTGGATGATGGAAGGGAATGTGTGTCTGGAGATAATTTCTGTCCTGAGAGATGTTACGGGCAAAACATAACTGATTGCTATGACCCTTCTGGTGATAGGCTCTGCTCAGAGAATGAGCATTGTGATGATGACGATGACCTGACAGATGGTGTGTGCAGGGACGGTGTATGCCATTACTTTGAGATTGACCCTCCAAACCAAGCACCTGTCTTTGATTCGTATCCTACAGAGCATGCATATCATAATGAAAGGTATGATTTCATGGTCGAAGCGCATGACCCTGATGGAGGGAACATAACATATCATCTGGAGGATGAGCCGGAGGGCATGACCATCAACGAGACAACTGGTGAGCTGGTATGGTATCCAGACATCAGTGACTATTCGAGTGGTCTGTTCAGTATCGTCGCCTCTGATGGTATCGATGAGACACACAAGGAGATTTTGCTGATGATATATGAGGATGAATCGAACGATAGCACTTATCAGGCGTGTGGAGATGATAGGGATTGTTATAAGACGACCATATTCTTTACGGGAGACTATGAGAAGTGTAAGTACTTGGAGCTCTATTGGGATGATACAAGAGAGGATGTGTATGAATGCATAGCAGACATCGCAGAGGCAGATTCCGATGCAGGGATATGTGATTATATCTTCGATCAGGATATGAGAGATGAATGCCGTGATAATATCTGAGAGAATTACTTATCGTGAGGGTGTATTGCTTGAAGAATAATTTTGACAAGAGAAAGGTGATCAATCAGCATCTGAAGATACTTAAGAATCTTCAGTACAGGTCTGGTCTGTTTGCTGCATCAAGGAAGGATGCACGCACAGGGTATAATAAATCTTGGTTACGTGATAATTTCTACGAGTGTCTAGCATTCGAGGTCTTGGACGAATGGGATGTGGTCAAGAAGACTTATCGCGCTTTATTGGATATCTTCCTGAAGCACGAATACAAGATCGATTATGCCATAATGCGGAAGCCAAGATTCAAGCACGAGTACATACATGCAAGATTCCATCCAGAGACATTCGATGAGTTCTGGGAAGATTGGGGCAATAAGCAGAATGATTCGATAGGTGCCATCCTCTACAAGATAGGTGAGCTCGAACACCACAAGGGTGTGAAGATAATCGAGAGTAAGGATGACCTGCGGATCGTCAACAAGCTAGTGAAATATCTTGCGAGCGTCCAATATTGGCATGATGAGGACTCCGGGATGTGGGAAGAGGATGAAGAAGTGCATGCATCCTCTGTAGGCGCATGTGTAGCAGGGTTACGGAATGTCAAGAACCTGAAAGGTGTTGAGATGCCTGTCGGTCTCATAGAAAAGGGGAAACGGACACTCTCTATACTCTTGCCCAGAGAGTCTAAGAAGAAGTTCATCGATCTTGCCCTGCTCTCCCTCATCTGGCCATATGATGTTGTGACGAAAAGCCAGCGTGATGAGATCCTGAAGAATGCTGAATACCATCTGGTCAAGAAAAGAGGTCTCATACGCTACAAGAATGATTATTACTACAATAAGAACTCTGACGGTTATTCAGAGGAGGCAGAATGGACTTTCGGGTTCTCTTGGCTTGCCATAATATATGAGAGGATGGGCGAGCATGAGAAAGCGCAAGAATATGTGAAAATGGCTTTGAGCACGGTCACTAAATCAGGTAAGATACCTGAGCTGTATTTCTCTAACTCGGAGAGGTATAATGCTAATACCCCTCTTGGATGGTCAGAGTCATTGTTCATTGTTGCACTCTATGGCATAAACAATAAGCATAGCTAATCTTCATTTCTTCCCTTGTATACAATCCGTTCGAATGTCCTCAGGATGACTAGCCTGTATAATACGGTAATACCAAAGATCAAGATGAACCCTACAACAATACTCGGGTCTATCCATACCACCATAGTCTCTTCGGGCAATACGGAGAATGCTTTCTGTATGATGTTTGCGATAGCAAGAGCTGCAGAACTGATCAATGTGATGGCTATGAGCACAATGATATTACGTGGTATGATCATGCTGAAGATATCTCTCCTGTATCCCTTGAAAGTCTTCCTCGGGAATATAGCAGAATATGTCACTGATATGATTATTGGTAAAAAGAAGAGCAGAAGGATGAAATATACATATGAGACGAGACTCAGTATATTGACTAGCAGCACGCTTCCTCCGACAATCCTAGAATATATGGGGATGACCATTGCTCCTATGAATATGGAGAGTGCGACATATACGATAATTCCGAGTACTCCCGTGGCCCCTGCAAATCTTTTCATATAGTTCATCAATGAAGGTCCTTTCTTATGCTCGCTTATCCTGTAGGTGAGATGCCATGCGATACCTTGGATAATGACCCACGCAACGCATAGAGATATGAAGAATAAGGTGGCGTTGAAGAACATGCTTCCGAGGATCGAGTTGAGCGCTTCTTGTGAAGGGATTATCTGGAGAAGCTCCTCGGTCGATGCGCCTCCCTGATTTTTCATGAAGAACTCTATGAGAGTACCAACTTCTTCATAAATGGAGTAGAAGAAAGGGCCCAGAAGAGTGAAATATGTGAACACTGAGAGTGCATCTAATGCTGCCACTGCGAAGGATAACCCCAGATGATCAGTCATGTGGTTGAAACTGATTCTTATATCCTTCATTACCTGTTTCATCCTGTTGAAGAGCATATATTCGCACCATGGTGAATGACGATGGTTTCAGTCCTTGAAGAATCCTCTATAGAGCATATAGGCCGCATAGATGTCTGCTTTGGATACGACTTCGCAAGGTGAATGCATCCCTAAGACGCATGGACCAGCATCCACACAATCCATTCCATACTTTGACATGAACATCGCGATCGTGCCACCTCCACCCATATCAACTTTGCCGAGTTCTCCCGTCTGCCAAGGGATGTTCTCTTTGGCCAATATCTTCCTTATGTATGACATGTATTCTGCGTGTGTGTCATTCGAGACATATTTCCCGCCGGATCCTCCATACTTCTCTACCGAGATACCTGAACCTATAAAGGAGGCGTTCTGAAGATCGTGCACGTCCTGATGATTTGGGTTGACTCCTGCGGTCACATCTGCAGAGATGGATTTTGCCTGTTCGAGAAGAGTTGCAGGGCTTGTATTGATACCTGTAATTTTCACATAATCGTGCGCAAAATTGTTAAGTATCATACTGTCTGCACCTGTGTTTCCCACAGAACCTATCTCTTCCTTGTCTGCTAGGAAGACCACTGCTGTAGATTTTGGTTTCTCAGACGATAATAATGCTCTGAGGGATGTATAGGCACATACCTTGTCGTCATGACCATATGCTGCAATCATTGACTTATCAAGCCCGATGTCCATAGGTCTCGTATGGGGTACTGCCTCAAGCTCGGCGAATGCTAAATCCTCTTCAGTGATTCCATAATCCTTCTCTAGCTTCTCTAATAATGTGAGCTTGACCTTATTTTTGACATTCTCATCCTCAACAGGTATGTTGCCTGCGATCAGTTTCAGCTCTTCACCTTCTACAACCTCTTTAGGTGTCTTCTCCATCTGCTTCTTGGAGAGGTGTGGTAATAGGTCGGATATGATGAATTTCGGGTCATCGTCAGAAGCCCCTATATTCACATCAATCTTCTTTCCGTCCTTGTTGTAGACCACACCATGCAATTCCATAGGATGGTTGACCCAGTGGTATTTCTTGATTCCACCATAATAGTGCGTCTTTATTGTTGCGATGCCTGATTCTTCTGATAATGGGAACGGTTTGAGATCAAGCCTAGGTGAATCCATATGGCTTCCTACTATCCTAAGGCTATCTTTGTCTTTTCCTACAATGAATGCGATGATGGTCTTCGATTTCACTTCCTTGAAGATCTTGTCACCAGGTCTTGCAGATGTGACCTTGCTGATATCCTTGAATCCATTCTTGATGAGGATATCTCTGGCGTTCTCTCCAGTTCTCCTTTCTGTCTTCGAGACTTTTAGGAAATCTTTGTACTCATCACAGAACTTGATTATATCTTTGTGCTTGTTTTTGCCGAACAGCTTCCATGCGTTTTCACGCTTATATGTGAGATTCTCTTCCATCTTCTGGAATTTTGTCTTCTCTTCTTTGGGCATATGATGACCTCCTATAGATATTTGGGAAAGATACTACATATATAAAAGTTGATTTGAATGGCTTCTCATTTCACAAAAGGCTTGACTTTATCGTGAGTCTCTCTTGCAATCTGCAGTTCTTCATCGGTCGGGATGATCATGACTCTGACCTTGGAGGAAGATGCTTGGATCTCAAGTGCGTTAGATTTGTTCTTGCGCTTGTCTATCTTAACACCTAGCATGCTGAGCTTTTCGCACACACCTTCTCTTATGAAATCAGCATTCTCTCCGATACCTCCAGTGAATACTATAGCATCAATCCCGCTCATGCTCACCGAATATGCTCCGATGAATGAAACTATCTTGTGTATGAACATGTCCAGGGCCACCATCGCCTTGGGATTCTTCTTCTCACTGAGGCCATGCACATCTCTCAGATCCGATACCATCTGCGTTAGACCTAGAAATCCAGATTCCTTGTTCAACATGTCCTCTACCTGGTCGGGTTTCATCTTCAGCTTCTTTATCATGAACAATGGCACTGAAGGGTCTATGCTACCTGCTCTCGTACCCATGGGAAGCCCGTCGAGCGGAGTAAACCCCATCGATGTGTCGACAGACACGCCAGAATCTATTGCGGTGATGGAAGATCCGTTACCGAGATGGCAGGTCACAATCTTAGGGTTCTTTTTCTTGATATGTTTTGTAGCCTCGGACGCGACATACTTGTGGCTGCTTCCATGGAATCCATATTTCCTTAGCTTATGTTTCTTGTATAATTCCAATGGCAGCGCGTACATGTGAGCTTTCTCAGGGATAGTCTGATGGAATGCTGTGTCAAAGACCGCCACCTGTCTCACATCCGGCATATAAGACTTGCATGCTGTTATACCATTTAGTTGTATCGGATTATGTAGAGGTGCTAAATCACTAAATATCTTGATATAGCTTATCGTGCTTGTATTAATTAAAGCGGCCTCCTTGAAGTAATCACCACCATGCACAACCCTATGTCCTATGGCGTCGATATCTTTCCATGACTCGATGATGCCGCTGCCGATCAGTGTCTTAAGGCATGCCTTTATCCCTTCCTTGTGCGTCTTGATCTGTTTATCTTCCTTCTTCTCTTCCCCAGAAATGATGTAATGCTGAACGGAATCTCCAGAACCTATCTCTTCTATGTGTGCTGTGAAAAGGCTCTTTTCATCTTCCGATTCGAAAAGCTGGCACTTCAACGATGAGCTTCCAAGATTGAGTACTAGAATCTTTATCTTTATCACCTTCCAATCATCTGGTCAGGGATATTTATCAGAGGTGCTTCTATTAAAAACTTTCTCATATGTTGTACTATGAAAAATCCTTATAGCTCCTTATAGTCCCTTAAATCTCCTTAATGTCATACTTAAGATGTAGCGTGCCATGTCTTATCTTATGCAACAGATGTTGCGAGGTGAGACAAATGTATAAAGAGAACGATTTGAAAATAGTTTCTTTCCTTCGAGAGGATTCGAGGGCAAGCCTCACGAAGATGAGTAGGAAAACAGGGATCCCTGTGAGCACCATATTCGAGAAGCTCAAAAGGGGTACAGGTGACATTGTACAGAAGAACACATGCATAATAGATTTCTCAAAGATAGGCATGCATGCAAGGGCCAACATAGCCATCAAGACGGTCCCACAGGATCGGGAGAAGCTGAAGGATTTCCTCATAAGGAACAGGCATGTGAATTCTCTGCAGAAGATAAACAATGGCTTCGACTATATGGTCGATGTGATCTTCTCAAATCTCAAGGATTTGGAGGAATTCTGTGAGCTTCTGGATGAAAGGTTCAAGATAAGGACAAGGCAGGTGTATTATGTGATCGAAGACATCGAAAGGGAGAAGTTCCTGAGTTCACCGGACGCCTTGTTGTTCTTCCAAGCTCCTGAATAAGATGTGCTTTTTTGCTTTTCCGTTATATTTTTATACCTGATGCCGAGCCTTATCTTTGATGTATCATGGTCAGATGGGAACTAAAGGATATAATGGATAAGGATTCTGTAGAAAGTATGATGTCAGAGATAGATAACAAAACAAAGGATCTTGAGGGCTGGAGGGAGAAGCTCTCATCAGGAATTGACGAGAAAGATTTTCTTGAGATAATAAGGCTACAGGAAGAATTGACCAACCTGACCTCTCGCCTTGGAGCTTTCGCAACCTTGTGGCAGTCCGAATCAACGGGAGATTCTGAAAGGAATTCGTTCATGCTGAAGGTCAGTGAATTCCTTACTGATGTATCGAATAGGCTCATATTCTTTGATATATGGTTCAAAAATCTTGATGACACGAATGCTAAGAGACTGATAGATTCTGCTGAAAGATATAGGTATATGCTTGATAGCATAAGAAAGCTTAAGCCATACACGCTAGAGGAAGAGAATGAGAAGATCCTGAGCATAAAAGACCTGACAGGTAGTGAGGCATTGACCAATATATATGACATCATAACGAATCGTTTCTCTTGGCATTTTGAAGACAAGGAGCTGACACAGGAGGAGATGACCCAATATTATCGGGATTCCGATCCAGTATTGAGGAAGAGAGCGTACGAGGCAGTGCTTTCAAGGTACGGCGATGAAGAGGCAGTATTAGGTGAGATATACAAGAATATATGTAATGACTGGCGCAATGAGAACATCAAGATACGTGGCTTCTCAAGCCCTCTAAATGTGAGGAACATCAGCAATGATGTGCCTGATGCGGCTGTCGATAGCCTATTGGCGTCTATACGTGAGAATTCAGAGCTGATGAAAGAGTATTTCCGTCTCAAGTTCAAGGCCCTTGGAATACAGGACCCATCACGGACAGACCTATACGCGCCACGGAATGGGCACGATGAAGAATATACTTTCGAGCAGGCGAAAGATATCGTGCTTGACACCTATAAGAGATTCTCCACGAAGATGTATGAGGAAGCAAGACGGATCTTTGATGATGGACATGTGCATTCCGAGATAGATAAGGGAAAAAGGAGCGGAGCCTTCTGCTACTCTGTCCAGAATGATGTCGTCCCCTACGTCTTACTTAATTTCACAGGCAGACGGAACGATGTGTTCACACTTATGCACGAGATCGGCCATGGAATACACGGATTGTTGGGAAGTAAGCAGTCACGGTTCACATTCCATTCTACACTGCCTCTTGCAGAGACCGCATCCATATTCGGAGAGACACTCTTGGCAAGACGTATGATTTCCGAGTCAGATGACGAGAGGAAACTTGACCTCCTCATGGAGAACCTTGATAAGCATTATGCATCCATTATCCGTCAAGGATATTTCGTGGAGTTCGAGAAGGAGGCGCATGAGTTGGTGGAGAAAGGGTCCACGATCGATGAGCTCAACAATAGGTACATGGAAAACCTGAGGGAGCAGTTTGATGGTGTGATGGAAGTCCCAGAGTATTTCAAGCATGAGTGGAAATACATACCACACATATACCATACGCCATTCTATTGTTATGCGTATTCTTTCGGCAATCTCCTAGTCCTATCATTGATGAAAAAATATGAGGACGAGGGTGAGGCTTTCATACCGAAGCTCCTTAAGATACTTGAATATGGAGGTAGTGCATCTCCTGTGCAGATTCTGAGTGAGGCAGGATTTGATATAACAAGAAAAGATTTCTGGGAAGGTGGTTTCCAGCTCATCAGGGAAGAGCTGGAGGAGCTCCAGCGTCTATTAGAGGGATAAGACTTCGGATTCAGATAGTATTATAAATATCTCGCTCACTGGTATCCCCATGCTCACGGAATATTTTCTTATGGCGGTAAGCAATCTGAAGAGGAGAAGGCTGAGGAGCTGGTTGACACTTCTCGGTGTCTTCATAGGGATTGCTACGATCGTTACCCTTGTCTCGTTAGGAGACGGACTTCAGGATGC
>CAZJJJ010000014.1:0-13657 GCA_964546295.1 uncultured Methanosarcinales archaeon | reverse complement strand
GTTAAGAAAGCATTATTTGGCGATGACTGAAATGAGATGATATAGATGCCTACAGTAGAAGGATTCGAATTGTTGAGTAATTTCGCGGGGATCTTCACGTTCCTGTTCACCTTCGCAGTAGTCTATGGTGTGCTATCAGTCACAAATATTTTTGGCGACAAGACAGGTAAGACGGTAAATCCTATCATAGCTTTTGCTATGGCTATGTTGGCATCTTTCTCAACAATGTTCATACGTATAATATCCACTTTGTCGCCTTGGCTCATTGTAGCCATAGTATCTGTATTCTTTATAATGCTACTTCTGAGATTCCTTGGTGTTGAGGAGGATGTGATTACAGGTTTCTTCAAAAGCGATTCTCAGGACAAGAAGACTGTGATATATTGGGCAATAGTATTGGTCATAATAGTTGTAACGCTGGTGATTAGTATAGAGATAGGTGATGAGGTTGGACCTTATGTCGGTGATGGTACTGCTGGGAACCATACAGGTGAAATCCCAGATGGTGATGTGCCTGGGGGTGCGTTCGCAGAAAACTTGGGTGCTGCACTATTCCATCCTAAAGTCATAGGATCTTTCTTAATAATGCTTTTTGCCTCGCTTGCTATACGGCAGTTGGCATCTACAAAGTGAACTCCACCTTCTTTGGAAAAATCAATCAGAATTCTTCTTATCGGTAGCTTGATCCTTGTTGTTATCTTTCTCTCCTTCCCCTTCTGATACACTCCTAGGTTTTGGGATTATGTCTTCGGGGTTAACTTTCTGTTTTTCTTGCTCATTTTTTCTATTCCCTTTGTCAGGATGTGCGATTCTTATGTCTTCTGCTATCCTAGAAAGCTCGTTCACATTGGCTGTGAAATTAGGAAGAACTTGCGAGAATACCTTCTCTAGAGCTTTCAGTTCAGTGTCCACTTTGAGTATGTTCTTGTCATACTCTCCGACCTTACCTACTATCGCTCTATAGAGCTCATTGAAATCTTCTTTGAGGTTCTTGACATCCTCATCCATCTTGGTGAACCTCTCGTCCATCGAGTTCTTCCATTCCAGGACTTTTTGGATGTTCTCTGTTACTTCCTTCCATCTCTCGTCGATTATGGTCTCAACAACCTGCTCAATCTCTTCTATCGTAGATTCAGAACTACCTTGTTCTTGTTGCGGTGCCTGTGGAAAACTTGGCGTATTCCCTTGCGGCGGCGCGTTCTCTTGCTTATTCTGTCCTCCTTGCATTGGCGGAGGAGCTCCCATCGGAGGGGGCATCTGTTGTTCTGGCATAGTAAGACCTCAGTACTGATGTGTCCTCGTGTGTTTTTATATTTTATGGTGGGCCTCTGTTTTCAGAACCCTTCCTTAGCGTTACTGCCGTCTCTTGATCTTGTGACGTCGTCGATAGGCTCAACATCATCCTTCGTCCTGATCCCAAGATCTATGAGAGCTCTCTTCACGACGGGAAGAATCTCTTTCTGGGATACGAAATCTACAGGGTTCCACATGTCGAGGTATCTCTGTATGGATTCCACCTCTTCTTTCTTTGCAGTCAAGCCTAACTCTTTGATTATGATGTCCATCTTCTCTTTCATGTCCTTATAATCTTTCTTTATGGAGTATGTCTGCTGATTCAGGTCATTGATTTCAGAACCGATTTTCTTGCTCTCATCCAAAGCGTTCTTCTCATTGGTCTGCATCCCCGCCCTGATGTTCCTGTATTTCTCTTCTAGTGTACGTAATCTAGTAGTCAATGATTTCAACTGACCGCCTATCTCTTCCAGCTTCTCAGGGTCGATCTGGTTCTTCTTGTCTTGCGAGAGTATGCCCCCTCCCTGATGCTGCTGTGGTGGCGGTTGCTGCTGTCCTTGGTTTTGTTGTTGTACTGGCATCACACATTCCCTCAGCTATAAGCCTGTATTTCCTTATCATTGCATGACTTTTAAACTTTCTGGTATCTTATCAACAGTAAACTTTTTAAGAAGTTCTCTCTTTCAGATGATTGTGATGTGTAGTGTCTTCTTTTAATATGGATATGGACAGATACTTGGAAAGGAGGTCCTTGTATGAAGATGACCCCGAACCGAATGCACCTAAGTCCAGCAGAAGAAAGAAGAAAAAGGCGAGAACTAAGACTGAATCAGACTCTGGTAAAAAATCATATCTTTCAGGATTAGCTTCTGCCATCAGAGCAGCATTAGATGTTGACGAGGTCATAGATCTGGATGAGGTCGACGAAAAGAAAATGTCTGTCTTTGAGCTCACCACCTTCAAAGATCGCTTATCAAAGATATTGAGGCGTGATAAGTTGAAAGATGATCTAGAGATAACTCAAGAATCTGCATCTGTTGACGAGGAAAGTCTGCCTGATTCCGAACCACCTGAAAAAGGATACCTCGAGAAGAGTGGAGAGGATATGAGACGACGTGCAATTGGTGAGGATAAGAGCTCAGTTTATGGGAAAGCGGATCGCATCCCTAAAGAAGAGGTCGATAGGGTCATAAGGGCTTCAGGAAACTCTTCACAGCAAGCGATTGATGATATGGAGGTTATGAAAAATCCTGAACACTCAGAAAAACCTGAAGATACAGAAGATTCTGGAGAGCGCTTTGAAGAATTCCGGAGCGATCTAAGGGAAGTCATCAATATAACGTATAAGATTATGAAAAAAGTACCTCCAGAGACCATCAAGAATTTCAAGAATTCCGAGGATTTCAAGAGATACGTGGACATTCTAGAGAAGTACAACCTGTTGAGGAAGCGTCCTAAGTCATCAGAATAGAAATGATCTTCATATTATCATGTTTCCATAATAGAAAATGTTCTTTGTGTCCCTTGCAGTATTCAACACAATCTCTAGCAAGTATTTCTCATTCCGGTCGTCCTTCACGATGTTTCCGAGATCACATTCATCCTCAATGCTTATCCTTGTAGGATTATAGAGGAAATCGTCCATTATGGCACGTTCATAGCCATCGCCATGCCCTCTTATATGATTCCTGTCCATCACACACAGGACTTCTCCATGGTGTGCTACTGTGATGTTCTCTGTCATCTGTGCGAGGTTATAGAGACGTGTACTTTCCGCTGAATGATAAGAATACCTATTCTTCAATGAGACATAGAATTCCCTAGTCAGATAGTTGATCCTGAAATCGTCGACTTCCAGTATCTCCGAATCACTGTACATGAAATCGTACAACTCACTGATGATCCATCCATGGCTTCTTTTCTGTATTATAACCGCGGGAGCAAGATGCGGGTTTGTAGCATTCTCCTTTTCCACTTTTATGATGAGATATGTCAGTCCAGCTTCATCTGTCAGGTTCCTCATGTGTCCTCTCCGAACTCCGGGCAGGTCTTCGGACGACAACTGGTTCTTGGATCTGATATCATGCTTGTCTGAGAACCCGAAATCCACACTCACTTCTTCTCCGAAGAAAAGCTCCTCGAAGATTTTTGAATGTTTTCCATGCTCGAAAACCCTTCTCATACCCATACTGTTCTCATTGTTCATGTAGTGTTCAAGAGCAGCTACCAGATTATCGGGATTATCTTGTGGCTTAAGATCCTGGCCCGTGACTATGGCAAGATCACTTAGCACAAGAAATGTAGTGAACAATAAAGTTGCCACAATGAGGATACCCGTAATCAGCAAAACAAGATCCTTTTTTATGACATCATCCATAGTTGTTCTTGGTGAAAAGGTTTAATATATCTTTCGAAGATTCGCCTAGTCTGTTTCCTATGTGGGCTGCATCCAATATGCATCCCCATGCATACTATGAAAGAACTTAAATATTCATCCTCTTGCCCAGACCTATGATCAAAGGTCAGGTGATAGGTGGTGATTTCGGGCGGATAGCCATCAGGCAGAAGCATGGATCGAAGCTCGAGATCGGCGAGGTGCTTGTCGCAGAATCAGGAGATTCTAAGATGTTGCTTCAGGTATATGATCTCACTTATGCGTCCCAGTTGTCTTCCCAGAACATAGAGATGATATCTGGTATGATGATAGAACAGGAGGAAGAGTTCTCTTTTATGGAGCCAGAGCTTAGGAACTATAAGGTCGCGTATGCTAAATCACTTCTTCTGATTAGTGATGGCGTAACCGCCGACGATCCTAGCATATCCAAGACACTCCCTGATTTCTTCTCTCAGGTGAGGTCTCTCACAGAAAAAGACCTATCATTCATGAAATCGCCAAAAAAACCGATCTTCATGGGGAATGTGCGTTCAGGCTCAGAGTTGCTGGATATACCTGTGGAACTTGATGGTTCTAGTGTACTGTCACACCACATACTCATAGCGGCGACTACTGGGCGCGGGAAATCTAACCTGACTTCCTGCGTGCTCTGGAAAATGCTCAATGAATCATTCTCAGGGCTTCTGGTACTTGATCCTCACGATGAGTATTATGGCCGGAACACCATTGGCCTCAAGGACCATCCTAGCTCTTCTTCAATGCTGAGATATTATACCTCTGTGAATCCTCCTAAAGGAGCTTTAAGCCTTACAATATCCGTCAAGGCACTTCGGCCAGGGCATTTCTCGTTTATCAATCTTTCAGATCCACAAAGACAGGCGGCCTCTGCATATTACAGCA
Source organism: uncultured Methanosarcinales archaeon (assembly GCA_964546295.1). Lineage (GTDB taxonomy): Archaea > Nanobdellota > Nanobdellia > Woesearchaeales > CAZJJJ01 > CAZJJJ01. The sequence continues at coordinate 9,069 of CAZJJJ010000014.1, read as the reverse complement.
AATACAGGACAGACTGGCTAGTGGCGGTGATCCTTGGCGAGAGGCTTGATGTGGAATTCAATGAATCCACTCTGAATGTCCTAAGGCGGAGGATGATGAGCATACTGGATATGGAAGTGAGGAACGGTTCCATATATTCGAAAGGCATCTTCTCATTAGATAAGGGCGAATCAACAGTGGAAGACATATGTCGCGACCTAGAGGAATCAAGGACCGTGGTCATCGATACTTCTCACTTTTCTAGTGACGTAGAGATATTGATAGGCAATCTCATTGCCTCTGAGATATTCAAGAAGTACAGGTCTGCAAAGATGAGGGGTGAGATCACCAATAAGCCTGTAATCTCTATCGTGCTTGAGGAGGCACCACGTGTATTGGGGAAAGATGTTCTTGAGCGTGGACCCAACATATTCTCAACGATCGCTAGGGAAGGACGGAAATTTAAGATAGGCATAGTAGCGATAACGCAGCTACCCTCTCTGATTCCCCGAGATATACTGGCCAATCTCAATACGAAGATAATATTGGGCATGGAAATCTCGAACGAGAGGCAATCCATAATAGACTCTGCTGCTCAAGATCTTTCTAGTGATTCAAGGGCAATTGCGTCTCTTGACAAAGGTGAAGCGATAATAAGCAGCAATTTCTCGCGCTTCGCTATTCCAGTGAAATTTCCATTATTCAAGCGAGTTGTTGAGAAAACGCAGGATAGGCACATGACAGAAAAACTCAACGATAGTCCTCAGGACCATAAGAAGGTCTTTTCAGGGATGCGGCTTGGATAAGTGGTCAGTTGGTTCAGAGGTGTTTAGGCACTATCCTCTACAAGCTGATTGAATCTTCCATGTATCATTTCCAGATCCTCATCCTCGATGAATTCTGTGGCGTTTAGCCTCTCGTATTCTTTAAGGAGGTCTTCGGTATCCATGTTGAGCTCTCCTGACGCCTCCTTGAGCTCTTCTTTTATCTCTTCAAGCTTCTTCTCGAATCTGATGAGATCCTCATCAAAATCTATCGATGCCAGCTCTGGTGAGCACTCAAGTATAAGTTCACCCCTGAAAGCACAATCTATGCCCTTCTCCATGGCTTCTGTATATCGTAGGACCTTCTCAGAAGACTCATTTGCGATATCTATAAGCTCTATAGAGAAGCCTAATATGAGCGACATGATTATAGGAATTGCAGCTAGCTCTTTCATGGTTTACCCCCAATCACAAGAGGTAATTTGCTATTTTTAAACTTTCTCAAAATTAACCATTATTAAGTAGTTACAAAACGAAACATTTAAAAAGTTCATTTCACATTATTGAATGTGGGGTGGAAAGTGGTTAAGCTCGATGATAGATTATATAGGAGAAGGATTGCTGTATTCTCTCTAATCCTATCTCTGTTCGCGCTATCGCTCTTTGCAGTTGTGTCTAGTGTGGCATTGAATGTCTATCTTCACGAGCTTGGTCACTATTCTGTTGCAGCCTTATATGATCTCAATCCTGAGATGCACATAAGCAATGTGGTCGAGATGGATTCAGAAGGGATACGTATGAACATGAACCCTGAGGCTTACGTTAGGTATAAGGATCCAGGCGATACATGGAAGAACATCCACATAACTATTGCTGGTCCTCTCGTCAATCTCATACTATTTGTGGTCTTCGTGCTGTTTCAGGTCTATATCCATAATCGTTTGAGCAGAAAGGCTGATAAGGCTCGACGTAGGGGCCTTAGGAAGCAGGAATTAAGGTATTCACGCATTTGTCTAATAGCAGACATAGTTCTCCTGAGTATGGCTGTGCCCTCCCTACTTTCCGTCATAATGAACATGCTTGACACCCCAGGATCAGATGGTGCTTTTCTCAGGGAACTCTTCAGAGAGCTGTAAGAATCTCGTATAGCATATGTGCTGTGGCATGATTCCATTTTTTCTGGAAACAGCTTCAAAATTCTTTATTATTTATACGCAATGTGCTGCTTTCCCGGAGGGAGCGTCCCCTTACAACGCACTCTTTTAAAAATGGCACAAGGAATTTTGACTTGATGCTGTTTTTCCAGATAATCATGCCAAAGCGCAATAGCATAGTAACTTTTTTAAACATCTTCAACACTGACTTATTTGGGTCTCAAGGAATTGCGGGATGTGAGTGTTGGTGTCAATAAGTAAGTTGCTATTGGTTTTTGTCTTAGTATCGCTCAGTTTGACCTATGGTGTGCTTGCTGACGAGGATGATGACCAAGAGCGTCAGAGCATCCCTGATGGCATATATTTCGTGAGACCTGAGTCTGCAGACCAGGAAAGTGTAGATTTCAAGCCAGAATTCGTACCTGCAGAACCAGTGGTCTTTTTCTCGTGCATGGAAGGTTCTCCTAGAGTATACAACTCAGTATATTGCAAGAATGACCCGTCCAATATAGTGGAGCTTGAGACCCATCCTTGGAAGCATTCATGTCACATTTCTGCTCATAACACTACCGATCTTGACTGTTCCGAGCTCATTGTGATGGCAGAGTATGAAGTCGGTGATGAAATTCTGAGGTGGGAGGAAGAGATAACGGTCACTGATGTGCAATCGATCCCATACATACTACTAGATACACAGGCAGAAGACGGTGGCTGGGGAGACCCTGTAAGCACCGCATGGGTAATATGGGCATTAGCTGAGTTTGGTGAGGATGACTATCAGGAAAGCGCATTTGCGTCACAAGTGGAAGATGGTTTGAGATGGCTTAAAGAGAACAGGGACCCCGAAGAAAAATGCTGGCCTGAAGATGACTGTAATATACGTATAACAGCAGAAGTGCTTGCTGCTCTCAATGAAGCAAGGCTGACCCAACGCTCAGATTGGCTGAGAATAGTCCATGATGCATCAGTATGGCTCTCATTACAACAGAACCTTTTCGATCTTCGGAATCCTACGGAGGATGACACCACTGAAGAGACATGGACAGCGTATCTGACTGGTGTAGATTGGACAGAGAACGATGAGGCAGACTACACATCGTGCTTGATAGAGTATGCTGACGAGTATGATGAGATGCTGCAGGTGGTCTTCGATGAGACCTATGAGATAGAGTTCACCCCTGTACATGATGAAAGGTTCACAGTGCTCTGCTCTCCCAACAGCCTTCCCATGATGATACGCAATAACCGTGATGAGCTCGTATTCAACTCGACGACAGGGAATGTCACATATCGTATACCTGGGGCCTGCTGGAACGACAAGGAACCTTGGCAGAATTGTGACATAAAGACCACTAATTTCGGATCAACAGTTGAATCGCTCGATTCTGTACGTCGTAATCTCGGAAGTGATTGGTTGGAGAATAATCTTGACGATAGCGACATCGGACTTCATTTCGATACAGGTGACCGATACTTCGATACTGCTTGGTTCCTATACAAACGGTTTGGAAAGGGTGATGACACTGAAGAGGATGAACTCTCAGAGCTTGAGCGCAGGATAGTAAGATGGCTCCTCTTCCACCAGAACAATGATGGGAGCTGGGGCAATGAGAGCATAGAGATGAACGAGAACCTTGAGGCAACCGCTATGGTAAGCCTTGCACTCTCCGAGGTTAACAATGGAAGTTACAGCGAATTCATAAAGGATGCGAATGTCTGGATATCCGACAATAGGCCTAGTGAAGGCTGGGACACCGTAAAACGTGATGCTCTAGGCTTCTTATCTTTCAGTAAGAGTGCAAAGCCATTCATAATTGCACGGGATGGTCTCGTCACCATGACGAGGAACAGGATTGATGTAGAGCTTTATAACCCGACGAGTTTCGATTTCAATAATCTCGAATTTGTGCTGAAAGATGGTCTGGAGGATTATGTAGAGCTGGATGGTATAGGTAGTCTTGCTTCCGATTACTTCAAGTTCATAGAATTGAAGCTAGAGGAGAATCCGGAATCATCCGTAATGGGTGAGATATCCATCCTGAATGATGGCTATGAGATAGGAAGGATACCGGTCCTCATACAACAGGTGCCTGAGATAGACATATTGCCGGACAGGAGAGAATATCCGATATATAACGCGCAGGGCGATATAGTATTTGACATTGATAAGACTGAAGGGGTTTCCCTTGATTGTCGGCTTAGGTGGGATGACCCCGCTGTGACATCAAGGGAGCGGTTTAGCATATCAGGGCAAGAACGCATCACTACAGAGATAATATTAAGCGAAGTCAGGAACCAGAGAAAAGAATACAGCGGTCATTTCGAATGTGTGCACGACGGCATGAATATGACCATGCCTTTCACGATCGAGACTGTGCAGTTTGAAGATGTTCCTTTCACCGTAGATCCTAAATCATTGAACATCACATCCACGGAAGAGGAAATGACATTCACAATATACAATAATGTAGATATTGAGATAATGGTAGAATCTGAGTTTGAGGTCGAAGATCCATACATGATGATATCAAACCCTCAGGTCCAGATAGACCCGCTTGATAGGGCAGAGGTCACAATCACTCCTCTTTTCAGCGAAGAAGAGATGGATGAGGAGCTTTCGTGGAGTAATGTGGTCAGAGTACATGCTTATGGCAGGGATGATTATGTGGATGTCTCTCTTGGCCTAGACGAATCAAGAGCGTTCTCTTTTACAGGATTGTTCTTCACTTTCGTGATATTTTTCGGCATTCTGGGAGGACTCGGTTATGCAGTATATTCCAGCAAGTCCTCAATACTATCTGCTTTGCCAGATTCTGTGAAATCTAGACTTCCTGACGCGATAATCTCTTCCTCTCTAACTGCTGCAGCTGGTACTGATGGTAATGTAGGTCATCCCATGGAGAAGAAGGTGAAGGCCAAGAATTTCGTACATCTTGCAGAGATGATAAAGATTATGAAAGGTCTGGGGAAAGACGATGATGAGATTGCAAAGACACTGGAGGGGGAAGGATATTCCAAGGAGGAAGTCAGCGAGCTTTTCGACCGTGTACAGGATGAGCTTGATGCAGAACAGACTCTAGGTAAAGAGGAGAGATTCATGAAGCTTATGAAGGATCTTGATGCAGACGCTGGCGCAGTACGTACCAAACTCAAACAGGACGGATTTACCGATGCAGAGATCAAGGAGGCCTTCAAGCAGGCAGAGGAAGACATTCTCAAGAAGCGTGAAGAGCTGGACAAGAAGCTCAAGGATACAGAAAAGTATAATCTTGAGCAGGATGATGGGAAGAAAGGGAAGAAGAAAAAATCCGAGGAGCCAGCTGAGGGCGAGGATGAAAAGAAATCAGGGGAAGAAGAGAGTAAAGAAGAGGATAAGTGAGCTTTATCTCATATTTTTCCTACACATTCCCCATCGACACATCTGCATGAGTTTATTGTTGGGTATCCACAGACAGGCATCCTTTCAGATATGCCACAAAGTTCATTCACCATCTCAGGTCTGGTTTCAAAGTCTTCATTGACACATCCTGGATGATAACCACAGCAGCCATGGATATCTTTTATTTTACAATCCTCATCAGTCGTACAACTGGTATCGACACTATCCCAGTATTGTTCAAGCATCTCATCTGCCATCTCAGAAGTCAGATCATCGCACTCTCTTTTTCCATCGATGCACTCACAGACCAAGGCTTTATCATGCTCAGAGCTATCATCTATCCAGACTCCTTCCACTTCACACGATTCATCTTTCTCATCTGTGGTAGCATCCTCTATTGATCCATTAATCCTATCTTCATCCATTATCTTAAATCGTGGCAAAGAAACCATAGCTACAAGAACCAAAAATACAACAAGAATGAGCAGGACGTATCTTCCTTTCATGAAGTGTTGCATAATGAGATATATTATAAAATTATTGAAGTGTGCTCAGAGGCGATTTGCTCTCATTTTTTTCTTTTTGTTCTTTATCATTATCATCAGAGAGAGGATTGCTGCAGCGATAGCTATCAAAAGATGGCCACCGCCGAATCCGATATCCTGAGTGAAGTCCCTTTCTGAGTGCTGGTCCAGTATGTTGAATCTATTCATTTTCTCAAAGGTTCTCTTGTTGTCGTAATACACCCTTCCACTCACTTCGTACCTTCCTGGTCTATCCGATGAGAAGAAAATCTCGAATTCCTCTCTGACGCCAGGCTCTACTTGGAGTCTTGCAGTCTCGAGGCGATCTATGATATTACCATCAAGCCTCACTAGCCCTTCAAAATATGCTGTCACTGGTCTTTCACCAGTATTCTCGAAGACAGGATTGATCTCTATGGTGTCTGACCTGTTGTTCCATGCAGGAACTCTTATTCCAACCAGATTTCCATCAGAACTTATCGAACCGGGTTCAAGGATATCGAATGTTAGCGTGCTCTCGAACCCACATTCTGGAACTGTTATGTCTGCGAAATATTGTCCCGGAGAGAGCCCTCTGCTCCTCTCTGAAAAGATTATATCCTCGGTTATGGTTGGTAGTACCATGTCATCATTGTATGTTATTGTCCTCTCCAGGGATGACATCTCCTGATTCCATATGTCAATCTCTATTGTGGGATTCATCCTTATGTTTCCGATATTCCTTATCCTGAGGGATGGTTCTATATCATCTCCTGCTTCAATGTCTGGGATATTGCTGGATTGTACATTACAAGAAGTGACCTCGTCATCGACAATCCTGACATTCACCCTGAAGGCTACTGCAGTATCTATAACCGCTCCTGTGATTCCTGTGAACTCATCATCACTGCGCACCATGAATACTAGAGAAGTGCTGTAATTCCCATTAGGAACATCTGCAGGGGGTTCTACAATCACATTCATGCTGTGTGGTTCACCTTGACTAATGGTGAACTCAGTATCGCTCGGTTCAAGCGATATCCAGTCGTTCATCTCGTTGTTGCTGTCTCCAAAAGCAACATTTACAGTGGCACTGTCTTCGTTAGTTGCAACTCTGACTGTACGTTCTGCATACCCTTCTCTCACCATGTTGTCCGCTCGGAGACTCCCTGGATTCAGAGCTATGCTCGCAGCAGAGACTGAGCTTATGCTCATCACAAAGAGAATGAGCGCAAGAAATATAATGACAAATTTCCCAGAACCATTGTATCTTACCATCACACTCGACCTGTATCGTGAACTCATTTAATAATATTTTCCCATACTTTTTATCCGTTCAAGAATTTCATATAACTCTTATGGCATTCTCTTGCCATTTTCATCAGTTTGCTGTTACTTTCTCCAGTCTCATGGAGGAGGTTGTGCGTGTCTATGACTGCCTTCATGCTCTTTTGCATAGCATCATCGTCATTATTCTTAATGGCCTCCTTGAGGTATATCATATTCTGGTACATGTCTATCTTGCTATATGCTCTCTTCTCTAATCTTTCGAGTATCTCTTCCTTGATGCTATCATCCTGTTCCTTATCAATCTCGTCAAGGAGATTGAGGTAGCCCTCTGTAGCACCATCAAAATCTAGGTTATCCATCTTCTTGCTTATCTCTTCGATTTTGTTGTCATAATGGGTGGCACCATCGTCTTTGCTTTCATCATCTTGTGCCATCTCTGGAAGCATTCCTCCATTCATCTCTTGATATACTTCACGGAGCTTGTTGTTCCCTTTATTATCTTTCTTCTTATCCTTTTTTGTGAACATCTCTTTCTTTTCCTTCAGCTTATCCAATAAGCTATCATCTGCGTCCATCCTGAAGTAATATATGGCGAGCCCTGCAACGACCAACAGACCGAGTAGGAATCCTGCATAATCCCTGAGCAATCCTATACCTTCCATTGGAAGCGTCATCCAACCTGTGATAGTGCTTTCATCATCTTCGCTTGCCTCTCTTCCCATCTCATCGAAATAAAGCCTGAAATCGTCCAGTATCACTGTCCTTACTTGGTCTTCTGAGAAGCCTCCGAAATCACCTTCCACGTAATACTTTATCCTATCATCCACATCTTTGAGATCCCATTTGACGGTTGCGCTCTGCCTAAGTGTTTCGGGGCTGCCTGTCAGGAACTCGATATCTCTCACTCTTTCTGTGACGTCTTCATCCATGTCTTCGATTAGCATTAAACCATCCTCATCGAGAATCCTATCTCCTTCCTGAGATACCTCTTTGTCTACAAGGAGATATTCTCGGGAGCTGCCATCATGGAAATCAAGCTCAATTATCTCTGCAGTCCCTTGGACCCTGAAATTCTGGTTGATACTGAAGCTCTCATCCGCGAATTCCTCTCTTATATCTGCGTCAAGATCGACAATCCTGAGAAGATTGAGGAGGGCATCTATGCCGTCTAGGACATCTCTCATAGTGGGTTCTCTATCTATATCGTATTCTTCTCTTATGTTTATCCCTGTAGGGATGTCTGATTTGACTGACTCGAGCCTTATCTCGATCTCTCTTATCCTGTTATTGAGAGTGCTCTCATCAAGGTCCTCTTTCTTCAGGTCCTCAAGTTCTCCTATCCTTCGATACACTTCGGATTTGGCATTGTTGACCATATTGAGGATGCGGAAGTCCTCTACAATCCTCTCTTCTGAGCCGCTCCTTCCTCTGAAATAGAGGACCAGGTCGTCCGTAAGTTTCTTCAGGCCATCATACTGGCTTATAGAATCTTCGAGTATAGGCATTAGATTTGAGCTCAATCCTGGAGAGCTCCGTTCACTCGATTCTGATGTTTCTGTATCATCATCGTCATCTCTTTCTCCAGTATCATCTCTTTCTCCAGTTCGTACATCAACCTCTCGTGAGAGATCGCCTCTATTCCCTGCTCGGTCTATCGGGATTATCCTGTAGTAGTACACGGTATTCTCTCTCAAACCCCTGTCTATATACCCTTTATCTTCTGTGTAGTCATGATAGTCAAGCCTGCTCACACCTGAAGAAGTGGATCTGTATATCTCGTACTTCTCAATCTCATCATGTTCATCGTATTCCCACTGTAGCCTTACACGTGCATTCTCTATGGCGGTTACCTTGAAGTCCTCTATCCGTCGAGGTTTCTCTGGGTCGACCACAAATGTCTTTCCTGAAGTGATTCTAGTGCCGAGATTGCCACCATAGTCTCTTCCTTCAAACTCGAATGATCCTACTCTTCTTCCTCCTGAGCTACTGATTATCATGAA
>CAZJJJ010000013.1:0-14379 GCA_964546295.1 uncultured Methanosarcinales archaeon | reverse complement strand
TCTTCCGCATCGTTTTGATTATGTCATCTTCCATGAGGTATCTTACTGCAGAAGGGATATATTAACTTTTTTATACTAGAGAGTAAAATATGAGATAAGGAGGACAGCAAAAAACATTAGAATCTAGGTGTAGATGATGAGGTTACTACCAACAATCATGGTATTTGGGCTTATCCTATTTCCCATGGGTTACACAGGAGGTTCTCCTGAATGCCCTGATGGAGAAGAAACGATTACGACACCCTCTTTCGATATGGTGGTCACTTATGATGATGAATGGGCATATGAGAGCCATGAGGATAACACTGCCTGCTGCCCTGAAGATGGTGATTTCTGTGTCTTCAATGGCGAATGTTACTCAATCGGCGATATCATTGATGAAAATCCAAGATATGCGTGCGGCACAGGGAATAAGCTCATCGAAGCTCTAGGCATGGATTATGAACATGATGAAGAATTTCTCAGCAAGTCTGTGGACGATCCTACAAATGCCTATACTGTGCAAGAAGGACCTGTATACGCAGACATAATATCTTGCAACAACCATGATGCTCTGATGCCGAACATATGGACTGATATCGAAAAATGTGCACAAGGAGAGGTCCTATTGAAGATGAGAGACGGCTCCTCAGGCAATATTTGGGAAAGAGACACTGAGATAACATTAGAATTATTCAAATATGGGAGATTGAGCGACGAAGAATATGAGAGATTCACGACTAACATCTCCATAGAGAGAGATGGCGATACCTTAGTCCTTGAAGGTCTGCTGGGAAGCTATTACAATATGATCATGATAGTTGAAGGTGGTCATATGGGGAGCATCTCGTCCGTAAGGGTAGATCATGATGGCGATCCTGAAACCCACATCGTAGACACTTTCCGAGACAATACATGCGAACAATGTATAGATTATTCACTAGGACCAGGGCTCTGCAATAGGGATTGTGAGAGCCGAGGACTCAATGAGATCTGCTCGTTTGCCTCTGAAGAGATCATGGATAAGTGCCATATGCGCGCCCCGGGGACGAGAGTGACCCTGGAGAACGGTACGCGTGTAGAATGCTGCAATGATGTGATAGGGATGAGTCTGCCTGAGGTAAAGGCTGATGTAGAATGTGAATATGAAAATCTTGTCCGAAAAGAATACCCTGTAAGATGGAGAGGGAGAGCACTCAAGATAGTGGTCACCTCCTGTGGGGAATGAGAACTTAGATATCTAGATAATCAAAATGTTTTTTAAGAAGATGACTTAATTCTATCCATGGTCACCGAGGAAGAGCTCAAGAACATGTCGCCTGAGGAGATTAAGAAGCTCCAGGAAGAGAACTGCATCTTCTGCAAGATATCAAAGAAAGAGATCCCTTCTAAGATAGTGTACGAAGATGATATCGTATGTGCCTTTCTCGATATACAACCAGTATCCATGGGGCACACAGTAGTTGTCCCTAAGAAGCATACTGTCTTCTTCAGCCAGGTTCCTGACGAGGATACTAAGCACATCTTCAAGGTCATACGTAGTATATCACAATGTATGCTGAAAGCGCTTCAAGTAGGAGGGACAAGCATCTACATCGCAAACGGAGAAGCAGCTGGACAATTCGCTCCACATGTGATGATACACATCATACCCAGGCGTCAGGGAGAGGATATACCTGAACTTCATCCAGTGAAAGAGGATTATCCAGACAATGTACTAGAGAAGGTCCAGAAGGCACTCGTCTCACGTATTGAAGAGGTACTGGGTGTCGATATGAAGAAGGTCTTGGAGACCGATGATGAAGATAAATCTTCAAAAGGAAAGAATAAGATAGAGGATGATGATACAGAAGAGGATGTAGATGATATGGATGGTAATGATTCAGAGAATCTACCTGAGGAAAAACCGGAAAAAGAGAACGCGGAAAGGAACAAGGACGATGACATAGATCTCGACAAGATATCTAAACTCTTCAGGTGAGAAGGATGGCAAGCACATTCAAGGAAATAATAGACAAGAAAAGGAAAGCAAGGATCATATATGAGGATGAAATCGCTCTTGCCTTCCTTCCTGAAAAGGCATCTGTACCTGGAGAGATAAGACTGATACCTCGAAAGCAGTATAGCATTATGGAACAGGTACCTGATGATGTCATGGATCACATGTCCATACTTGCAAGAAAGCTCTCTGACATAGTATTTGAGATGATATCAGGTCAGGGCACAAACATACTTATCAGCAACGGGGTCACGGCGGGCCAGGAAGAGCCACACTTCTCGATGAGGATCCTTCCACGGAAGAAAGAGGACGGCCTGAACATGCAGTGGAGCTCAGAAAAAGAGAGCGATAGTGAACTGGATTCGGTGCATGGAATTCTCACAGCAGAGACAAAAAACATATTCGTCTCTGCTATGAAAGCAAAACACAAGCCAATTGAGACAAAAGAGCCTGAGCCGAAGAAGATTGAAGAAATCAAGGAAGAGACCGATTACAGGCTCGATTTTCTCAAGGACAAATATGATTGAAAGCAATGCTGATGTGCAGAACTGGTTAGATATGCAAAATTTATCTTGCAGAGTCTGCCTGTCTCTCCATATCTTGCTTCTTTGATATGGCCTGAGATTTCGGACTCAATCTGTACGCCTCTATAATCTCTGTAGCTAAAGCAGATTCAGCATCACGCTTGGAATCGAAAGAAGTGGCATATGTCGCTTGCGTCATCATGCGAAGAGCAAAATCTACTCTTCTCTGTGGAGCAGATTCTACAGCTTTCGGATAACGTGCTCCACCATACTCGATGGTGACAATCTCCTCTCTAGGAGCAGCGTTCTCTACAGCCTTCACAAAGACTGCAAGGGGGTTCTGCCCAGTCTTCTCTTCGACAATAGCAAAAGCATCCTTCACTATAGAATACGCCTTCTGTGCCTTGCCTGTGTTGTGGCCTGAACTATACTTATGCTTTTTCCCCTTATGACCAGCCACCATCACTTTATTTATAAGCCGCTCAACTATAGAGACCCTGGACTTGTGGAAACGATCCCCTGCATATCTTGCACCTGTCTTAGGAACATAGATAGGATCTATTGTGATATAAGGTTTAATCCCTTCATCCACAACCTCAATACCAGCACTGCTGTATTTGTTGAAAAGCTTGATATCGTCCATAGAGCATCATCATTTCCTTGCTTTCTGTATCTTTCCTCTTCTTAGCGCATTTAGAGACTGATCATTGACCTTGAGAACATACCATCTGACTCCACCGATATCTCCTTTCGCACGACCCATCTTACCTCCTATACGTTCTACGATGACCTCGTCGTGCTCATCAATCAGTTTAGTTGCTCCATCCCCTGGCATGAAAGCTGTTATCTGTTTACCATTCTTTATGAGCTGTACCCTTACACATTTCCTCATTGCGGAGTTTGGCTGCTTTGCTTCAAGCTGCACTTTCTCCAATACTATACCTCGAGCTTGCGCAGCACCCTCTAGAGGGTCTGCTTTCTTGGCCAGACCTAAAACTCTGCTTACGTATGTCCGCTTCTTCCATCTGCTCTCAATACGTCTCTTCATGAGCTTCGATGCAGCATTTATTCCATTAGGTTTTTTTGCCATCTCTTATCAACTATACGACTTTAATCTCTTTCACATCAAAAAACCTTCGAGTCACTTTCTCAAGGCTTCTCAGGTTTGATGCGGATCTTCCCAATATGACACCCCTGGATTTCCTGTCCTGCGTCTCAATCTGAAAGACGCGATCATCAATCTCAGATATGTCGCTTATCCTGAGTGGAAGTAACAGGCTCTTTATAAAGGTTTTGACATCATCACTATACTCTACAATCTTTATTCTGCGATTCAGTTTCCGCTCCATTGTCTTTATGTTGGCCGCTCCTTTCCCAAGAGCTTTTCCAATCTTTCCCTGGGGAACGATGAATGTCAAAACATCCGTCGTCTCATCCACAAAACAATCCTTGAGACCAACACGGGTGACTGATTCGAACATTGACATAAACTTCATCAGGTCTGCAGATATTATACGTTTCTCCATAAGTCATCATTAATGTGCATTGGGTGGCAAATTGTCTCTCACTTAAGGGCCAATACAGAAACATGATACTTACGCTTGCAGAAGGTACCCATTTCCTCGTTATTCATATCGACATTCTCTACAGGAATCTCAGACAAACTTGCATACTTCTCAATATCCTCCCTCAAATCGTTAGGAGTATTGCTGCTTAATACCACCTTCTTGATAGACTTATCTCTTATGGCTTTCAGCACAGTATCTTTTCCTAACAGTATCTTATCATTCTTGACTGCATTCTTTAGCTCATCTAAAATATCAACCATCATATATCACCATATAATTCGTCTATTGCTCTCTAACTTTCAGTTTCAGTATTCCTGTACCTACAGGTATCTCCTGATTGAGCATCACATTCTCTATAACACTATTAAGATGGTCCGTCTGTCCAAGCAATGATGCAGATATCATGTGTTTGATTGGTGTCTCGAAAGATGCTCTTGCGAGGACCGAAGACTTCTCTGATACGACTCCTATCCTGGTTATACCTTTCATCTCGCCGTTTGAACACATTGTGTCTGCAATCAACATTATATGCCTCACATCAATATCAAGACCTTGATCATCAATGACTTTGAAGATCTCTCTTATTATGGCAGTACGTGCAGCCTCAATACCCAAGACCGCCTCAAGCTCCCTTATGTCATTTGTTGTTGTCCTGTATGAATCAACGAAATCAAGCTTCAATACCTCCACAAGATTAGTGCCAGATGTCTGTATCAGGTACTCATCATTCCTCTTTACAGGAAGTACATGAGCGATTCCTTTGATTCCGGAGATATAGATTGACCTTATCTTTTCCTTGGCCCGATACAATGCATTTATGTCATCATCCTTGCCTTTTCCTTTCACGATGATAGAGCCATCCTTCTCCTTGACACTATAACCTGTCATAGACTTAGTGATCATCTTGAGCAACTTCTTGCGATCCAGATTCAGCTCTTCAATCTTTGCATCATCAAGCATCACGTTTATGACCAACTCAGCAAGATTGATAGAGAATTCTTTTATCACTTCCTCGAGCTTTGTCTCCTTAATCATTGTGGCTATCTTCTTTATGTCTTTACCAGAGTTGTAAGGCTCTTTGAGATAGATCTCCATAAGTGGAGTAGAGATGTTCTGTCGTACATCGAGTATCTCAGTTATCCTTGGAAGACCCATAGTGACGTTCATCTCTGCAACACCACCAAAATGCTTGGTATTCAGTGTCATCTGGGTTCCAGGCTCTCCTAGAGATTCTGCAGCGATGATACCAACACTCTCGCCGGCATCAACGAGTGATGAGAAATACTCTTCCTTGACAGCTTCCAGTATCTTATCAAGCCTAGCTTTTGATACATCTGAAGGCAAATGTTCCTTGAGTCCGTCAATGACTTTCTTGGGAAGCATGCCCTCATATTCTTTCAATGTTTTTTCGATATCGACCATATGGATCACTCTCATTCAGACATGACTCTTTCTATGATGTTCTTGACGTTGACCTCTCCAGCTTCACTCCGAGATACATCTATACCATCTTCACCATAGTTGTACTGTACTATATTACCTACAGCATCCCTTACGGTGTTATCATACTCCACCTTGACATCTTGGAGCGCATTAGCCAATCTCCTGTAAAGATAACCAGATTTAGGCGTTCTCAGTGCAGTATCCATCAGTGAGTCTCTTCCCGTCATAGCACAGAAGAAGAACTCATGCGGTTTCAGTCCTTTCTTGTAGTTGTTCCTCACGAAGCCTCCTGCTGCAGGATTAAGGTCCTCTTTTTTGAAGCAGGATAGTGTCCTCTTCTTGAAACCTTTGCTTATCCTTCCGCCTCTTAGGGCCTGTTGACCTACACATGCGGTCATCTGCGCGAGCTGGATGTTATTACCTCGTGCTCCTGAGTTGACCATTATCAACGTATCAGTGTTCTTATTCAGGTTCTTCTCGACGATTGAACCTGTGTCATTTCTCGCCTTGTTGAGCTTCTCTAGGATCTTGAGCTCGAGCGTCTGGAACATGCTACGGCCTGGAAGCTGCTCTAAAGCACCTTTTCTATAGCTGTCGACAATCATATCAACCTCGCTCTCGGCCTGCCTGATGACCTTCTCCACATCATCTCTTGCTGCATCAGGTATGTCTATGTCAGATATAGGCATCGAAAAGCCTCTTCTGAGAAGCATCTCCACACCAAGTCTGAAGATTTTACCGATGATATCAAGTGTCTGGTCAGCCCCATACTTCTTGTGCATAAGCCTAAGCATCAGTCCTGAGCCTCCACCTATGTTTTTCTTATCTATCACTCCAGCCTTCAGCTCGCCGTTTCTTATCACTACCTGGTCTGGCTCGTATACTGTTCCAGAGTCGTCAGAGTTCTCGTCAGCATTATACTTCGAGCGGCCCATGAATCCGAAATCATCAGGTATTATGGCAGAGAAGATATGCTTGCCAGTGACCTCGTCTCCCTTGACACTATGTATCTTCGTGAAATCATCACAACCGATAGATGTAAGCATAGCGATAGCCTCACTCTTAGTGAATTTAGCATCCTTTGTCAGGAAGAAATTCCCCGAAATAGAATCCTGTACACAACCTAGGATCGTGAGACCGAAAGCAGGACTTACCAGCTGGGTCTGTACTTCCATAAGGACCTCTGCTTCCGCTCTAGCCTCTTCAGTCTGCGGAACGTGAAGATTCATCTCGTCACCATCAAAATCTGCGTTGTATGGGTGGCAAACCGCAGGATTTATCCTGAATGTCTTTCCTGGCAAGACCTTAACACGATGGCACATCATGCTCATTCTATGCAAACTTGGTTGCCTGTTGAATAAAACAACATCACCATCAAGAAGATGTCGCTCTACCTTGTACCCTGGCTGCAATTCTTCAATCATCTGCTCTTTCGTCTCATCGGTTATCTTCTTCCTCTTACCGTCAGGTCTGACAACATAATTGGAGCCGGGGTATTTCTTAGGACCATTCTCTACAAACTTCTTGAGGTACTCCATGTTCCATTCCTGAACAGTCTCAGGTACAGTTAGATTCATAGCCATATCATCAGGAACACCAACCTCATTGAATTCTATCTTAGGGTCAGGGCTTATTACTGTCCTGGCAGAGAAATTTGTCCTCTTTCCCACGAGATTGTGCCTTATCCTTCCTTCTTTACTCTTGATCCTCTCAGACAATGTCTTCAAAGGCTGTCCACCCCTATGTCTTGCAGGCGGAAGCTGTGAAACACTATTGTTGAAGAAAGTCGTTATATGATACTGGAGAAGGTCCCAGAGATCCTCTATTATGATTTCAGGAGCGCCAGCGTTTATGTTCTCGAAAAGCCTCTGGTTGATTCTCACTATATCTCCAAGCTTGTGAGTAAGGTCATCTTCAGAGCGTTCGCCAGATTCTAAGGTTATAGAAGGGCGCATTGTCACAGGGGGTATCGGCAATATCGTAAGGACCATCCATTCCGGACGAACCCTATCCCCGTCAAGCGCGAAAGCCTTGAGGTCCTCATTAGTGATCTTCTCAAGTCGTGTCCTCACCTCTATAGGGCTTATCCTCTTGTCATCCTCATAGAAGCTTGTAGGCTTCTCAATCTTTATCTTACCCTGTTTTGCACTGCAATGTGGGCATTTAGAGACATTCCTAAGATCAGATATCATGGTCTTGAGCATCTTTCTCTTGGATACATTATCCTGGACATGATCCTCTTCATCATCAACATCTTCTCCAAGCGTCTCGAGGAAATCTGGAGGATTGTTCGTCAATATACGACCACAGTCACGACAAGTACTCCTCAATAGGTTCAAGATAAGATTGACATACATGATATGTACTACAGGACGAGCAAGGTCTATGTACCCGAAATATCCAGGGCTGTCTTTCAGCTTCCGTCCATCAGTCTTACATACCAGACCAGGATCTATGACACCCATGCGAGTATCCATTAGGCCACCATCAACAGGGTAGCCTTCCTTATCATAGAGCTCTGGTGTTACGACTTTGACCACAGAGAGCTTCTTCAACATTGTGGGAGACATTATACCGAAGTTTATGCTGCCCACTTTTTTCTGCAAAAACACCAAATCATCTTCCATGCATATCACACCTTTTATCAATCATAATATATGAACCATTTCAGGCCACTGATTCAATACTTATCCTCCAACTGCATCTTAGGGTATATTCCCATAGACTTGAGCTCATCAAGGAAAAGCTTGAAAGCATAACTGATCTGTACTGGATTCACTTCAGTATTATCTCCGTGGATCAGATCATACACTCTCCTGTTGTAAGCATCGTTCACTGCCAGCAAGCCACTTTTCTCGCTCACCCATACTACAGTATTATCTGAGTTGAACCTCTCCTGTAGGAGTAATGAGGCACCATGAGCGACAAGAGTATCCTTCTCCATCTCACCCATCCTAAGACCTCCTTCCTTAGCTCTACCTTCTGTAGGCTGCCTTGTAAGGAGCTGTATAGGGCCTCTCGCACGCGAATGTATCTTGTTAGCAACCATATGCTTAAGCTTCAGATAGTATATGTTACCCATGAATATGTTTGCTTTGTACCTTTCTCCTGTCATAGGATTATACATGGTCTCGGTACCATTCTCTCGGAATCCTAGACTTGCAAGCTCTTCACGGAGAGATATTTCTGATTCAGAATCGAACAATGTACCATCGACATATCTTCCTGACAATGCACCGACTTTTCCTCCAACAATCTCAATCATATGAGATATGGTCTGTCTAGATGGTACACTATGAGGAGAGAATATCAGATCAGGTACATGGCCTGATGCAGAGAATGGGATATCTGCCTGATCGACAATCATCCCGATTATACCTTTCTGACCATGCCGTGAAGTGAACTTATCACCTATTTCAGGGATTCTCTGCTCCCTCAGACGTACCTGTACGAACTTGTTCCCTTCCTGATTCTCTGTGAGAGCGACAAAATCGACAACACCTACTTCACCATGCTTCAAGGAGACTGAACTCTCCCTATTGATGTTAGACGATAGGTTGTACTCATCAGAACCGCTCAAGAATCTTGGAGGCGATACTTTACCTATGATGACATCTCCCTCACCAACTGAAGCTTCGGGGTGTATTATGCCATCCTCTTCAAGGAACCTATAATCGTGCTCAGTCCTATAACCCTTGACATCCTTATCAGGCAGGCATATCTCATCAACAAGACCACCCGTATACCTGAGTTCCTCAGCAACTGCTGGTCTATAGTAAGTAGAGCGCGCCATTCCACGATCCACAGATCCTCTATTAAGGATTATTGCGTCATCCATATTGTATCCTTCATAGCTCATGACTGCAACAGTCATATTCTGACCAGAAGGATGCAGATGGAAGTCTGTGACATCATGCAGCATCGTCTGCACGATAGGCATCTGTGGAGTATGCAACAGGTTAGTATCCATGTCTAACCTGAGATGATAATTTGAAGCATAGAAGCCGATGGCCTGCTTCTGGTTCTTAGAACCTCCATTGAGCTTCGTCAACTGATTATGATTTCCATACGGTACTAGAGAAGTACAGTATCCGACTATATCTACAGGAGATATCTGAAGGTGTGTGTGTTCCTTCGTGAGATCATCCTCTGAGAATGCAACGAGCGCGTTCTCCTCTTCCATGGCATCAAGATATTCTATCACGCCTTGTTTGACAAGATCATCCCAAGTCATCTCACCTTTCTGGAGCTGCTTGATATGGTTCTGAGTGAGTAAAGGAACCCCATTCCTCACTATTATCAAAGGCCTACGGGATCTGCCTTTAGATGTCTCGATAAAGACCTCATCCAAGACATCATCATAGTATATGTTGGACTCTGTAGAGAGCCGTCCACTCCTCCTTTCAGTAACATAAGATTCTACAAAAGCAGCACCATCCTTTGTGTTACCTACATATTTGCCATTCAAGTAAATGTCAGCCATGGAATCACCTTCATTATTATCATTATCAGACATTCATGCCTCAGCCATGTAGAGCCTTCTTCATGCCCAAATCTTTCAGTTTCCTCAGGACCTCGTCCTCGGGGATATCTTTTGTCACAGTAGTAAGCAAAGCAAGATTCTTCTTGAGTCCTATGTTCGTACCTTCAGGTGTCTCTACAGGACAGAGTCTTCCTAGGTGCGTTGCATGCAATGCCCTAGCCTCGAAGTTCTCTTGTGATGTCGAGAGTGGGCTCGTGACTCTTTGTAGATGCGAGCAGGTTGCCATGAAATTGGTCCTCTCCATACGTTGAGATATACCCTTCCTCTCACCGACCCAGTTACCTGTGGCCATTGAACTGTATATTCTCGATGTCAGCAGCTTGTCCCTTATCACAACCTTGATAGATGGGAACTTACCCCTCTTCACTATGCGCTGGAAGTTGTAGAGCATATCACCGATCAGCACATTGAGGTTCATCCTCAGAAGATCTGCCAGCAGATCACCACTGAGCTTGACCCTCTTGTTCATGAAATGATCCTTATCATCCTCAGGTATCATGCCTTTCGAGACCAGGATATATTTCTTGATGAGCTTACACAGGTTCATCGCCTTTGCCATCCTGTCCTCTGCAGCAGTCCCTATGTGAGGGAGAAGATACCTATCAAGAATCTCAGTCATCCTCTCTATCCTGATATCCTTCGCCTGAGTGATGCCGATCTTCTTGGCAATATGATCAAGAGCCTCTGAGCTATCCTTCATATTCACGAACTCATAGAGGTTCACGAACACATCATCCTGTAGCTCCTCATCTACACCGATGGATTTCATTATCTCCTCATCTTTCGTCATTCCCAATGCTTTGAGTATTATTATAAGAGGAATACGTCTGACTCTCGTGAAAGAGAGGTAGAAGATACCATCCTTCATCTTCTCGAAAGTGTGTGGTATCTTGTATGAGCCTTGTTCTGAGAAGAGTTTCCCGACATATTGGGATACACCACTGGAAGCCTTCTCGACAAGCATGGTATTCGGTGCCAGGTCCTCAACAGAGACGAGGACTTTCTCTGTGCCGTTGACGATGAAGTATCCGCCAGGGTCATCAGGATCCTCTCCATGCTCGATCAGCTGTTCTCTCGAAAGCTTAGAAAGATGGCAATAATTAGATTTCAGCATTATAGGCAAGCTGCCGATCTGTGTGGTAAAAGATTCTCTCTGAATCCCATCAATGTGTGCACTGACCTCTATATATATTGGTGCAGAATAGGACAGCTTCCTAAGTCTCGCTTCTATCGGATAGACATCCTTTCGTGAGCCGTCCGCTTCGATAATCTCCGGCTTCTTTATCCAAATCTTATCAAGCCTGATCTTGAACTCCTCAATATTATGAGGGATTATGGTAGGCTCAATCTCTTTGTTCTCATCTATTATCTTCTGAAGCTCCACATCAACAAAATGATTGAAAGATTCTATGTCGGATTTGACTAGCGAATCCCCGCCGAAATATGATCTTATAAGTTTGTCGTACGATCTGCTCATTCTAACACCCTCATTCTCCGATAACTGTCCTATAGAAGACTGATTCTCCTGATGACATGCTTTCCCTTGTAATCTTGATAACATCTCCAGCCTTGGCTCCAAGATCCTTTATCGCAGGATCGTCGTGCTTTATCTTAGGAAGCTCAGTCACTGTAATATTGTAATCCTCTATAACCTTCTTGGCTGCAGCAGAACTCAACAGCTCATGCTTGGGCACAAGAATGTGAGATATATTCAGCTTTTCAGGAACTTTCTTTGTCGCCATTTTTCCACACCCTCAAACATATTGATAAGGACTCTCTTCAACGAGAATCCATTTTTTCCATACACATCGAACGTGTATACACTTTGCCATTATACAATATATAGGCCCGACGGGATTCGAACCCGCGACAACTTGGTTAAAAGCCAAGTGCTCTACCAGGTTAAGCTACGGGCCTGCATGAGCAGCTTCTGTTGGTATCACCCTGAAGCACTTGGTGAACCTAGGACTTTTGGACTATCCTATTTTTGGAACGCCCTGGCCGGGATTTGAACCCGGGTCGAAGCCTTACTGCGACACCATTGGTGCCACGACAGGGCTTCATGCTAGGCCAGACTACACCACCAGGGCACAACCACCAAAAACAGTGGAGAGCTTCCCAGAGATAATCATCACTCAAATGATTACCCACCCCACAGACGGAAAATAGCATGCCATCTAGACCGAAACTTCAGCAATCTTTAGAAGTTAGCCGAGACCACACGCCTAGGGATTTCATAGTGATATCTTCCATCTGGAAGGTTAGAGTTTCGAGCTCTTTTTTAAAACTTTCGCTTTATAACCAGTAATTGCAGATATTGACATAATCAGTATGGCTAGAGATTGCAGCAAAGATTTTTATTAATTATCATATCTCACAAATCACTATGAGCAGACGTATGGAAATGATAATATCATGGGCCTGCAACAATAACTGCAGATTCTGTTCTGAGGATGAGTTCAAGAGAGAAGCCATCGAGAAAGGTTGTCTGAAAAGAGACTTTAAAGATATATACAAGAACATGGTAGAATTCAGGGAAAAAGGATACGACCATATAACCTTCTTAGGTGGCGAGCCCAGCATACACAAAGACATAATTAAGATTATAGCTTCTGCAAAAAGATTGGGGTTCAGGACAATCTTCATGACGACAAATGGAAGGATGCTCTCAAGAGACAAGTTTGCTGAATCCATCATTGCAGCGGGGCTAAATGAGGTATGCATATCGATACATGGGACAAAAGAGACCCATGAAATGATGACACGTGCAGATGGATCGTATGAACAGGCCATTAGAGCCCTCGAGAACCTAGAAGGACGGATTCCCATCATGACTAACAGCGTTATCACGGGTGATAATATGGAAGACCTGCCCAGACTCATGACGGCCCTGAACAGGTTCAGATTGACAAGGTGTGCAGTAGCATACCCTCTCTTGAGAGGCAACATGCTGAATGATGGAAAGATCGCGACATACTCGCAAGTCATGCCATATCTGAGAGATATTGTCTCCATGAGCAAACACGACGTCAGGATATCTAATATCCCAATGTGCATCCTAGGAGACCTTGATAACCATTCTGATGATATAGGGTATGATGAGCGTGACTATGATAATGAGCTTGGTGATGACGGAAAAAGATATGAGGATGGTGTTGATGAGATTAGGATAGATATATGTAAGACCTGCAAGCACAACAAGATATGCAGAGGTATCCCAAGAGAATATATAGAGATGTTTTCTGACAAGGAATTCAAGGGCCTGAAAACTCGAAAGAGATAACGAAGACTATGAATACATGCAAACATAAAAGCTTAAATAGCTTCTAGGGCACTCGGACCCACACCATAGCTGGAAAGATTTCAACCAGATGGACAAAGGTGAAAGGCTATACTATGAAAGATGTAAAAGAAGTGCTCAGGTTCCTGAAAAAATATGAAAGATATAATACATTCGATGATTATCATACTACGGGAAACCAGGATACGGTCTACCAATATTACTTGGTGCTCCATTACATATTGAACATGTTCCCAGAAAAGGATAAAGAAGATATGAGAATAATGGATGTAGGTTGCAGGTACGGCTACTTCATTGATGTGCTCTCAAAACTCGGATATAAGAGAGCTATTGGCATAGACAAAAGAGATTGGGCAAAGAAAGCCAAAGAGTATAATATCAATACAGAGATGGTTGATGCACTTGAAATCTCTTCATACTTCAAGAGGGAATTTTTTGACCTCATCTCCGCAATTTACTTTTTCCACTATGATATGAAAAAAGAATTTGTAGCATATGATGGAGTTTTCAGAGATGTCGACGATTGGATAGTATATATTTTTTCAGAGGTACACAAGGTACTTAAAAAAGAAGGGGTTTTCATTTGTGATCCTCAAATCATACTCCCTATAGCAAGGATAGAGAACATAGGATTCAAGGTGAAATATAAAATTGAGAAAGATATGGTCTATGAGATAGACATAGTAAAAGAGAAGTATAAGCGAAAAGAGAAAGTGGAAGCGAGAAAAGACTTCTTCGTTTTTGAGAAGATTTAAAGAAAATCCCCCGGGCCGGATTTGAACCGGCAGCCTCGCGGTAACCGCTCAGCTGTTCTGCCATCACACCAACCTTATGGATAGTCAGGCAGACGATATAATCTACAGCCGCGCGCTCTGCCATTGAGCTACCGAGGGGTAGTGTCCGCAAAAACCCCGCACTGTTAATAAAGGTTTCGGTAAGATGTTTTCCATTGGAAAATATTTAGTGAAAACAAATAAATATCTATGGTCAATCCCTGGAGCCCATGCTTGTCAATAGCCCAC
>CAZJJJ010000012.1:0-14455 GCA_964546295.1 uncultured Methanosarcinales archaeon | reverse complement strand
CCCATGAATATCAGGTTGACCAGAGGACCTTGAGTGATCGCAGAGACCACATGACTCGTATAGAGATCGAAGCTCGTCAAGAGGTAATAATACATATGCCTCAAGAAGAACAGCTGCACGAATATCATAGATATCATGACAAAGATCTTCTCAGGCAGATAGAAGAAAGAAGAGATCATGAACAATAGACCCACAACCAAGCTGATAATAAGATTATATAAAGAAGGGGCTATCTCAGCAAGCCCTATAGCCACTCCGATGAGTACATTCGAGTCCAACATCTCTATGATGAACACAGGATCTAGGACATAGTAGGTCACAGAAGCACCGAATATGAAGAAAAGGAAAGGGTTCATATCGAACTCACTCTCCTTATATATGTGGTACCATATGTAGGCAGGAGCCACCATGAGGAAGAGAATTCCAAGGATGTTCAATATATATCCTGCCCAAAGCATCAGCTGTTCCTGAAGAGCAAAGCCCAGGACCGCTTCAAGGATGACCTCCCATATAGTCACATTAAGATAAGCACCCTGATACAAGGTCTCTCTGAGGCCTATGAGATAAGGGAACATCAAGTTAGGGATATCCGTGAGGAGATGCAATACAAGCATTCCAGCGACACCCCATAGTATTGTCTTCCTGCTCTTGAAGAGCTCGATGAACTCTTCATAGAACTCATCTCCAAAGCTGCTTATCTTCTCTATACGTTCACCCAAGCCCAGATTGCCTCCAAAGAGGTAGAAGACAAGCCCAAGCATTATGAGAGGAGCGTGTATCGCGATAGCCAACCATTCCATCATTATGTTGAAGACAACTACAAAGAAGCCTATGAAGACAAGCATGGATATCACCATCCGACCTAGAGAACCTCCAAGAGAGGATGCCTGCCCATGGATGCCAAGCCCATCGAGTAGAGACGGTGATTGTATGTCAATCTTCCGTGCCACATATATCGAGAGTAGACCCATGACAGAGAAACCAAAAAAGAATCCAATGATTATTATGAGAGGCTCATGCTCTATCAAGAATCCATATAGGTTTGCCAGGTAATGGGGCACAACATGCTCACCATAAGTTATCGCCTCCTGCACGAAGACACCCAGTTCCTCATCAAAGACCATCTCCCCACCTTCCATATTGTCATGGAGGGTACGTGCATAGTGTATGAAATTGTTAAGCACCATACTGAAATAACCGATGACTATGGTAGCATCAAAGAAAGGATAACGTTCGCCGAAGAATATGTGTGATAGGCTCGCCTTGTACAACAAGTAACCCAGCGCAGTCCAAGCCACAATCTTCTTGACATAATTGAGCTCAGGACTCAGCATCCCTATGAAATCAAGGACATTCAGGACAATCAGAGTAGCAAGTATCGAAAGCTCGATATAGAAGCCGACACGGCCTATCTTCTTTGGCACTGACGAGCCTTCTGCTGATTCTTCTCCAATGCTTCCATCTATATCAGGCATTTTCTAATGTCAACGAAGAGATATCATCTCTTCAGGCTTCTCATCTTCAATTATCCATGATGCAAAGCCTCTCCCCACATTAAATGCGAAGTCATTACTGACGCTTGAGAATATAGGGAATGATGATGTCCTCCTTTGCGCCTCACGGAATCGTATAGATACATTGAGCAGGTCCTCGAGATACTCTTCAACATCATTCATATTGCCCAATTCATCGACAAGACCATAATCAATAGAATCGGCACCAAGGAACACACGTCCATCAGAGATGGCTTCTAGGTCTGAGCCAGAGAGCCCTCTATTCTCTATCACATCATCCATGAATATCTCGTGAACACGATTAATCTGATCCTGAAGGACTCCTCTCTCCTCATCTGTGAGTTCCCTGACAGGCGAACCCGCATCCTTGAAATCTCCTGAGACTAACCGCTCATACGTTATGTTATAACGCTCCAAGAGTCCTGAAACCTCAAGATAAGAAGAAGTCACTCCAATACTACCAACCATAGAGAATGGATTTGCATAAATCCTGTCCGCAGCAGAAGCCACCCAGTATGCTCCTGAAGCACCCACAGACCTTATTATCGCTACCGTAGGCTTATCAACATCCTTGAGCGCCTCGACAACCTCATAGGATGCTACAGCACCTCCTCCTGGAGAATCTATGGACAAGACCACTGCATCTACTGAAGGATCCTCATTTGCTCTCTTCAGATTATCTATAACAAACGAAGACATAGGTGGTTCCGTGCCGAAAATCCCTTGTGATGGTTGGGTCGTTATCGGTCCTGACAAGGAGAGCAGCATCACATTGCCTGTACCCATACGTTCTGGTGATGATAATCCTAATATTATACCCATGAAACCTGCTATTATAAATGCCAATATCGCAAGTCCTAGGACCAGAAATACCGCATATGCCCATTTATTCGCCATTCAAAACCACCTCGATTGGTTTGATATATCGTAATCTATCAGCTGGACGACCATTGTCCTTGACAGATGCTCAGTGAGACGCTGATAATTGTTGTTGAAGAAGATGAAGACAGGATCGAGGATCAAGAGTAACGAGAAAGGCGCGACAGGGATAAGGAAAAGATTCCTCAATAGGGATTCCAAGAAACTTGGCCTGACCTCTACTGCAGAACTTGGAAGATTCTTGAGCGAGTTTCTGCGTCTCGCAGCGCCTCTGGTACCAATAAGAGATTGTGGGATCCGTATCACATATATATTCATGATCATCATGCCTATTGTCTGTGAGAACATCTTCTGCAGCACTATGAAATACAGGAGTACCAAAACTGAAGACGCGATGAGTATGGGAGTGAGTGATGATAGTATCTCCGGATTAGTGAGAAGTTCCTGGTATATGTTAGTGAAACTGGCATCTCCGAGGAAGCGAGCTATGACAGAATTGAAAGGTGCCAATATGAAGATGTTCACTATCACCAAATCTATGAAGAAAGCAAGTATGCGTTTCAGCAACGAAGCGTGCATCATATGTATCTTTCTCTTGGAAAACGTTTTCATGCTATCAATCTCGCTCGATTTCTCCTCATCAGAACCCATAATCCGTACTTAGAGAAGAACTTTATAAATTTAACCTTATCGTGATATGTGTTGAGAGAACGCCACTTATGATGGCAAAGATTTATAAACAAACCACTGTTTTTCTTATCTATGAGTGCTGAAGATGACGAATTCAGGAATCTGGACGAAGAGAAATCCAAGAAGCCAGGTATCAACAGAGATACTCAGCAGGATGAGTTTGTCCGAGTGAGGATGCCAAGAGGCAATCAGGCCCTGGGTATCGTCGAGCAGAGGCTGGGCGGAAGCAGGATGCGAGTCAGATGTTTTGACGGTAAGACACGCATATGCAGGATACCTGGTAGATTGAAAAGACGTCTTTGGATCAGAGAAGGTGATACCCTTCTCATCGAACCATGGGAGATATCTGGTGATGAAAAAGGCGATGTAATCTTCAAGTATAGGCACAACCAAGTGAAAGTGCTTGATAAGAAGGGCCTTCTCGACAATATAAAGAACGAAGATGAATTCTGAGCGAGCTGCTTTGCTCAATCTCTTTGTGATTACTCATATTCTTTATAGTACAAAAAGACTTATAATCCAGACTACTATCTCCATGCTATGGTTGTGAAGCATGATTATGGGGTCATATTCTCGATTTTGGCATCAATCATAATAATCATGCAAGGCATATTCGGACATGACGCCTGGACATTACTCTTGAATTCATTGGTCATAATAGCAAGTTGCTTCTTCACCTCAGTCTATGTCTATACGTTCGCGATATCACGACCTGACATCAATCTGCTCAGAATAGCTGCTTCGATACTATTGCTCGATTCGATCATACTGGTCCCGATCATAGGCCTTCAAATGAGCTTGCTTGTCGTGACCATGACACTGATGGGTCTTATCCTCTCATTCTTAGAAAGGACAACTCATTCCAAAAAAGAGAAAAGAAAGGATAAGAGCTCTGGGGAGAGAAGGAGCACAAGCAGGAAGCAGGACATAGAGAAAGAGCTGGCAGACCCTTGGAGAGAGGAGCCACATATCATATACGATCCCTACGAACTCAAGAAGTTTGATATATGAAATCTAGTCTGTTTATCAGAATTAGCGATTTGATGTCTTTCTCTTCTTATTACGCGTAACAGGTCTTTTTTGCTTATCCTGAGATTTTTTCGGATATTTATTACGAATATTTGACTTGGCAGAAGAAGACTTACGTTTAGCAGAAGATGGTTTTCTCTGATTTTTTCGCTGCTTATCGGTCAAAAGCAATCCAAGTATTATTATCACAGCGCCTGCGGTGATGGCAGCATCAGCAAAATTGAATGCTGGGAAGCGCCATATGCTGACATGGAGATCGACGATGTCAATGACAGCATCATAGAATAGTCTGTCGAATAGGTTGCCAAGGGCCCCACCTAACATAAGAGGAAGACCAACACGAATGAATGGTTCTTTAGAGGCCATGTACAGATAAATGAGCACAAGAGATATCACAATAGTACTTATCGTGAATATGGTGTTAGCGTCAGCAAGATTCTTCAGAAGTCCAAAAGCGACACCTTTATTCCTAGAGACTATTATGTTCAGGAATGGACCAAGTACGCAAGGGCATGATTCAATAGCCAGGTGTTTGGAAACCCTGTCGATAGCGAAGACAATCATTGCTATCACGAACATCTTGTCAGAGAAAAAAGCCTTCAAGAAATCAACAAGAGATCTTCTTGAGCCTGAGGCATTTGATTTTGCTTTTTCCATATCCATGACCTTTAGTATCTTATGATCTCATCATTTAAAAAATATTCTCTCTATTGTCATTGCCATGTCCGTTCTTGTCCAGTTTTGTCTCTATCACCGAGAGCCTATGATCAAGATTCTGGATCGCTGTCCTTATCGCATCAAGCTTGGAGAGTATTATCTCTTGTTCTCTTCCGGAAGGGGCACTGTTCTGTCCAGTACCGTATTGCTGATCAGGTGATTGCTGAGAATAATCTGGTCCGAACGGTGAATACCCTGGCTCGTAGCTCTGGTCCATCCCCATGCTACCGAACTGTTGGCCTGTATCCTGATAAGACTGCTGCTGACCGAAAGAACCCTGCATAGACTGATCATAATCAGACTGTTGATACCCTGTCTGGCCCATTGCAGACTGATTCGGAGCAGAGGAAGAGAAAGGATCCTCACTGCTATGATTCTGACCGGAGCCTGTCACTCCAGGCACACCAGAAGGCTCTATATTGCTCTTCTCTTTCTTCTTCATGAAGTCGAAAAATCCCATATATCTAATACCTCATCGTCAAGATTTAATTATCTTTCTGTTCATCAGCATCATCCTTACCTGATGACCCTTTCCCGGCCTTTGTTCCTTTCTTGGACTTTGAACCCTTTTTGTCATCCTTACTGTCTGAAGAGTCCTTAGTATCGGAGCCGTGCTTGGAATCATCTATATACGTAGCACGTGATTCGTCAAGTATCCCTTTTATCTTATCGCTCTGTTCTCTCAAGACCTCAAGAGAGCTTTCAACAGCTTCCTTGTTCATGTCAAAGATGTTCTTCTCCTTCTCTAGGTCTGCCTTCTGCTGATGTATGGACTGCTGGGCATCAGTGATATCATCCTTCCTATCGCTCAATGTCTGGAGCTCCTCTTCCAGGACGTTCTTCTCGTGCTGCAATTGTATCTTCTCTTGGATCACATCCATCTTCTCGTTCGAGAACTTGTCAGAACCCATCTTTATCAGACGCTGTTTCTCAGCTATAATGCCAAGCTCTTTTTTGTTCAGCTTCTCCTTCTCCTTTCCTATGGTGCCCTCTTTCTCGAGCAGCCTGTCCATCTCCTTGTTCAACATGGTGAGCTTGTACTTGACAGTCTCGAGATGCTGATTCAGCTTCTTCTCCTTATGGTCAAGATGCTTTAGCTCTTCCTCATACTTACGGTTCCGCTTCAGCAGACGTCTCTCAATCTCTTTCATCTCCTCAATCTTCTGATCTATCAATTTCTTCTCTTCGAGCAACTCTTCCTGTCGTGTCTTGAGACCATCACGCCTTTCAGAGATTACGGGGACCTCTTTATCCATGAGACGTCTTGTCCTATCCATGAACTGCTTAAGCTCTTTTATGCGGCCTTGAAGCTTTGTCTTATGCTTCTCAAGTAATGCCTGTCTCTCATCATACTTGTGCTTCTTCTTCTCGAGAGATTGTTGTTTCCGCTCAAGTGAATCGTAACCCTGGATGGTGAATTTCCTCTTGTTCAATGCCACTGTCGTCAAAGAGGCTATGATAAGGAAGATCGCTAATGCGAAGATGCCGAACACTGTCGTCGACGTGAAATATCTCTCAATCGCCTCTTGGGTGCGTTCAAAAGTCGTAAGGTCTTCCTCATCATAAAGCGATAAGAACATGGAGGAAAGGTTCTCAACATGGGAGAACTCCCTTTCCACACCTGACACCTCATATCTCAAGAACACATCGAACATATAGTCGTCGGCGCTGAAATTCAGCCCTGATGTGGATATTCTGTAGCCTCCTGCTTCTCCTGAACCGCCTGGCTCTAAGGTCTCGAGAGAGCCGTTAAGATAACCTGTAAAGAATACATCATCATGAGGTTTATGCTCTATGTGCAAATTTGATACTTCTATCCCTGCCATATTCTCAAGATGTGTGCTGATCCTGTAAGAGCCTTCGCTGGATTTTTCGATATCAGCAGAGAGGTTAACCTCCCTTATCTGTTCTGATATGTATGTGACAGATCTGCTATGCTGCTTCTTTTCACCAAACTCGTTCTCATAGGTTATGTCTATATGTATATCATCGTGGACAGTGCCGTCACTGACGGGCGCCAAGAAAGGGATATCCCTGATGGTTTCAGAATCTCTAGGACCTAATGAGCTCACATTATATCTCTCAGAGTTCCCGTGAGCTTCTACAGATATATTGATGTCCCTGAATTCCAGGTTCTCATCCAGATTAGTGAGTGTTATATCGAAAGCGTGCCATGTGCTTGAATCAAAGACTTGATCTTCAGAGATATTGGTGTCTATCATAATGTCTCTCGAGGTGATATTAAAGGGAAGGAAATATCGGTAGGTCTCTATCCTCGGTTCATCTTGCGATGTGTCATTAAAGTATATGCTCAGAGGTATCTCGAGTGTTCCTGAGTGACTAGGATCCATGGAGAACGAGAATATCCTGCTCATCCCTTCCCTGAGCCTTCCTGACCAAAAGAGATTGTCAGGGGTCTTTTCCACGAACCCTCTATGATCATGGAGTCCTGGAATCTCGGATAATGGGATTATGAACCTAGTCAATGTTATGTTATCATCGATTCCAGCATGCACATTAGTAAGGTTTATCGTTGCAGTGAAGGGATTCCCCAAGAAGACATCCTCGGGCTCTGTAGAGATATCAAGCCAGAATGCGTCCTCTGCACTGAATTCCAGTGTCTGCTGAAGCTGTTCTATCATGATGAAGTTGTCATAGATTAATTCCAGGTCGATACTATCCTCCTCAACCTCATCAGTGTGCAAGAACTCAAGCGTCATCTTCTTCTCTTCACCAGGGTCGAGATCAAATTCCAGATCGGATATCACGGAATCAGTCTCATCGCCATCAAGATATTCTAATCTAATGCTGTTAGGTATGTCGAAGATGAGTCGTGCAGATTCTGCGGCCGTACGCCCCTCATTCCGTATGGTAATATTAAACGAATTTGTCTCTCCTACATATGCCTCTTCGGTCTCTAGAGAGGTCTCAAACGTGAGAAAAGGTATCTTCGTGAACATTGTCGCATAGATTGTCGAACCGGAAGAGCTCTCGAAGCATATCTCAAGAAGATCTATGTCACTACAGGCATCCAAAGATATTATGGAGTATGCGGGGCTGTTGACCTCATCCACGAATATGTTCTCACCGTCAGCGTCAAGCACAAAAGATAATGTATAATTGAAGATATCAATCCTGCTACCGTCTGAGACAGAGAAAGTGTCACCCTCGAAGATCGCATCCTCATCCAAGGCATAAACGACATCAGACACCACTGCCAGCGAAACAAAAAACACGGAAAAGATAAGGAGGATTAACGAAATGAACATACATATATCCTTGAGACCGGATTTCTCATCCATGTTATATATCCTCTTGTGAAAAGAGAGTCTCTTGGGTCCCAAAGGAAAAGCCTTTGGAGACCTCACTCATCATCCTCAATCATCTCCCCATTATCAATTTCCTCATCAGCAATAATCTCTTCAATATCTTCGGTATCCATCTCCATATCATCAGCCACATCATCTAGGTCGGGGATTTCCTCCGAGTCATCGTCCTCATCTACTGCCTCTTCTTGAGCATCCTCGATATCATCAGAGACCCTGTCAGCAACCTCTCCACCCACTGCGGAAGCAGCATTGTGAGCTTCGTTTATGACCGCTGTCACTAGTGCGTCAGGACTGAGCCTAAGAAGATCGAATATTATGGATTCGTCCCTTATATAGATGTTCTCTGCACTATAATGCTCGTACAGGTACATGAGACCCTCAGGACCTTCTTGCTCGAAGATCGAGAATATGTTCAGCATGAACATGAGTGAACCAAGATCATCGTTACCGAACTGTTCCAACATACCCCTTCTTAGACCATCCACAATCTCTTTGCGTGACTCATCGACTGCCTCATCAATGTCTTCAGTCTCGTTGATAATCTCAAAACCCTGCTCCTCCAATGAAGCTTCCAATTCACTCAAATCGGGAGCCTCAGGTCCGATAAAATTCGCTAGGCGTTCCCAAGGCTCATCCTCCCTTATCATCAGGATGCTATCTTCCCTAGGTATCGGTCTGAATATGTCGCCTCCATGATCAACACCTGCAAGAGCTGCGAGATCTATTTCCTCCACAGGGGATGACTCGATGACCGCCAATTCAAAGAATACTATCTTGTAGGTCTCATCCATGAGATCATTCTCCGAGACGATATCCTCATCCAGGAAATCTGATGTCCTGACCACATCGCGCATGGAGTCGAAATCCTCAGAAGACAGGTATGCATTGAGCGATGATATGGACTCGTTGTCCAAGAACTGCATATTCTGTGCGGGACCATCTTCCACGACAGGCAACATCACCATACCTGACAATACAGTGTCTCCCTCAGTGAGAAGGAAAAGGTTGTTAGACACAGGGAATGTCTCCTGCAACTCGACCACTTCTGTGTACACGAAAAGTCCTGTACCACTTATGAGCAATAAAGATATCAAGAGAATAGTCCCTATCGCCACCAATACGTTCTTGATCAGCTTTATTGCCATTATTATCGCAAGTGCATACAGAACAAGAGCTATTATGATTGTCACTTCCATATTATTCACCTCTTCAGGGCTATAGCCGCTTTTATCTTTCCTATGTACAAGAACTAGTGCGAGGGATTTAAATATATTACTGTTTGACAATAGGACATGCAAGCGAAAAGAAAAGGTAAGAGCGGCACAGGGAAGACATTCAAGAGCCGAAAGGAATTCTATGATAGGTTCAAGCTGAAGGAAAAGGATGGAGAAAGGATAGTGAGTCTCAGCAAGCAGGAGAGACGGATATGCGCTATCAGATCAGATATCAAGAAAAAGATAAGCTCTATACCTAGAGAGGCTGAATTCGCAGGAAGACTAATTGGAAAGGATGTGAGAGGAAGGTTCAGTCCCAGCCTATCATCCATAGAGAGAGCGGCGTCTTCGGATGATGCCAGAAAAGTCAGCCTCGATAGACGAAGCTCGTGGCTATTCCTTTGTGGTAGAGATATCTTCTCCAGCTCCCTTAAAGGTGGAGAGCCTGAGAAGGGGTATGTCTTCATCATGAACGAGAATAGAGAGAATCTTGGCATGGGACTGTTCGATGGCAAGATGATAATCAATATATCAGATAAGGGAGATTTCTTGAGAAGGGAAGGGTAGGGCTTTTTCATAGGCATTAGGAAGATTCTTCCAGAAATTTTTTATATATGGAAAACAATATATCTATCGGTGGTTGGGATGGCTTATGTTCAGTGCCCGTTTTGTGATAGCTATCACGTCAAGATGATTTCCCTTGAGAGTTATCTATGTGATTTCTGCGGAAGGAAGTTTTCAGGAGTAGCAGATAGAAGGGACCAGCTGCCAGGCTTCGACATATGAACGTGTAAGCAAGAAGATCAAAATCATCTCCTTCCTAGGGCAACCAGACCAGGAAGTTTCTTACCCTCTATGAATTCCAGGCTTGCGCCTCCACCTGTTGATACATGCGAGACTTTGGATGAGAGCCCTGATTTCTCGATGGCCGACACAGAATCGCCGCCGCCTATGACACTCCTTGCCCTTGATGCTGCAACCGACTTGGCTATCGCCTTGGTGCCATTGTCATATGGTTTCTGCTCGAACATCCCCATAGGTCCGTTCCATAGGATCGTGCCTGCTTCAGAGATTACTGAAGAGAATATCCTCACGGTCTCTGGACCGATGTCAAGCCCCAAACAGTTCTTGGGTATAGAATCAATGCCGACATTCTTCGGCTTAGAAGAACCTTTGGAAGACCTGGCAACCACGACATCCACAGGAAGCATAATTTTGTTCTTGGACGTCCTGAGAAGTTTCTGTGCAATCTCTAGCTTATCATTCTCGACAATACTCTTTCCTGTCTCATAGCCTTGTGACTTGAGGAATGTGAACATCATGGCTCCACCGATAAGGACAGCATCCGCTTTCTTGACCATGCGCCTGATCACGCCTATTTTGTCAGAGACTTTCGCACCACCGATTATCACGACCAGCGGACGTTTGGCAGCACTGATATCGAGATTCGAGATCTCTTTCTCTAGGAGAAGCCCTGGATATGAGGGTATGTATCGGGTGATGGCATCCACAGAAGCATGGCCCCTGTGACATGTACCGAATGCGTCATTTATGTAGATATCAGCGTGAGACGCCAGCTTTTTCGCGAAATCCTTGTCGTTCCTCTTCTCTTCAGGGTAATAGCGCAGATTCTCAAGAAGGATAACTCTCGCGTCAGATGAGCTGATGGCATCCGTGTCGAAGATATCTTCCACGAAATCGATCTTCTCATCAAGCAGTGAACGGAGCTTCTTAGCTACCGGCGAAAGGCTATACTCAGGAATACGCTCGCCTTTTGGTCTCCCCAAGTGACTCATCAAAATCAGCTTTCTTGGCTGGCTTGAAAGGATCAGCCTGATCGTCTCCATCGCAGCCCTTATGCGCTTATCAGAGGTGACTTTCCCATTCCTGATGGGCACATTGAAATCTGCTCTCATCAGGACCACTTTCCCTTTCATCGATGCTTTCCGTATGTCTTTCATATACCGCCTTATTGCAACCTCTCTTATAAAAGTGGCGATTTTGTTTTGCACAGGATAGTATCATTTTTAAATAGACGCTGAAAACTTATGAGACCATGGATGAAAGTTTTGTGCCGAGAGTGCCCAGGAATTATGTCATGACAGAATATGGGCTACTGCCGAGAGATGATGTCAGCGAAGAGGCTAGAAGACTCTATTCCAATTACTTCAAGGTAGTCGAGACGAAAAACACGATCGTGGATCTGTACTCGAAGGATGATGCCTCGCTAGAGCTATACATGAGAGAATCATCGGATTTCGAGAACAGGGAAGATTTCAGTCAACGGTGGAGCTATTCTGAGGTCAAGCTCATCGTTGAAGATGATACAAGCCTTGATGAGTTCATCAGAGGATTTGAAAGATTTGCAGAGAAGATGAGTACAGGCCTGTCTAGGAAAAAGTCATCTGAAGACCTAGTGAGATATAAGATCAGGGATGAATTCGATGCAAGAGCAGAGATTGTACAGAATGTAAGGACATACAATCCATTCAGATATGAGGATTATGAAGAGATGGTATTCTCTATATCTAGAGAAGGTAACGAACATATGCTAGACACATCAGATATGTGCTTCACCGAGATGTCAAGATACAAGGATTTTCTCAGAGAATTTGGGATTGACTGGGAGAGCGCTGAAGAAGCATTCTATTCCCTTGACTATGAGAACCTGCTCTTCAGCCATACCTTCAAAGAGGTTCCTAGGGATTTCTGGGAAAAACCTAGAGATGTTTGGACAAGGCTTGATGCTAAAGGTCTTGAGGAAACAGCAGACGCATTGCTGGAATCATTATCTCGCTGGAAAGGGAACGAGAGGAGAGAAAGAGAGATACGGGAAGACTTGGATTATGTGAGGAGACTTCTTGAGACGAAAGACAGGAATGATGAGGGAGACCTCAGAGAACTAACCTGATGAGCCTGAATACGTGCTTCAGAAGGTGAACTGCCGCATCTTGATGCCCGCAGACCTGAACAACCGTTTTGAGGCTTCCACGATCTCTGTGCCAGCGTACTTGTCCTCCTCATAGACAACTTCTTTGATACCCGCCTGTATTATAAGCTTGGCGCATTCATTGCAGGGGAACAACGTAACATAGATCCTGCAGCCTTTGGTGTTCTTGGTAGAATTCAGGATTGCGTTCGGCTCTGCATGCACCACGTACGCATACTTAGTCTCAAGGAATGGGCCTTCTCGGTCCATAGGAAGCTTATCGTCATCGCAGTGCTTAGGGAAACCATTATACCCTAACCCCACAACACGTTTCTCATCATCAACGATGCACGCACCCACCTTCGTGGAAGGGTCCTTGCTCTTCTGCGCTGCCACCCTTGCAAAAGTCATGAAATACTCGTCCCAGGAAAGTGGTCTTGCCTTTTTCCCAAGTTCTGAGATGATCTCATGGACCTTCTCAGACACCTTCTCCACGCTTCCTTCGTTACCTATGAGATAATCTGCCTTTGACATGCACCTCTCCACGCCCTGGCCAGTAGAGGCTTCTCCCACACCTCTATCGCGTTCATCCTGTCTCAAGAACTCTTCCCATGCCGTTGGGGCATCCTCTCTGGCACGCTCACGGATACGCCGGAACCTGGTCTCTTGGGGAGCGTCGACAGCTATCAGGAAGAAATTACGCATCTTGCGCAGGTGCTCGATCTCTGCGGGGTTACGTATCCCGTCCACAACAAACCTTGCACAGCCCATCTTCCTCATCTTATCTGTGACACGGACAGCAAGATATTCAGGGCCGTTCTCTTCCCGCATCCTATTGCCCCAATCTTGGAGGTTCTTCCTAGAAAGCTCTATAGAATTCTCTTTGAGGATCTCCCTCAGCTCGTCAGAGAGCGAGAGATAGACAAAGCCTTCGCGTTTCAGGACATCAGCGACCGTGCCCTTCCCCGATGCAAGCGTCCCTGTTAGGCCGATGATCATGCTGACCATGATAGAGATATGCATAAGAAGTATAAAAAAAGATTCATTCTCGAGTACATGTTTGAAGTCAGAGCATCTTCTTCATTAGCTCTACCATGCGGTTGCTATAGCCCCACTCGTTATCGTACCATGAGACTATCTTGAAAGACCGGCCATCCAGAGACATCGTGAGGCTGGCATCGAAGATGCTGGAGTGTGGGTTGCCCACTATGTCCCTGCTCACTATGGGGTCCTCAGTATACTCCACGACACCCTTCATCTTGCCCGAGCTCGCTTTCTTGACG
Organism: uncultured Methanosarcinales archaeon; assembly: GCA_964546295.1. GTDB lineage: Archaea > Nanobdellota > Nanobdellia > Woesearchaeales > CAZJJJ01 > CAZJJJ01. Next base: position 871 of record CAZJJJ010000012.1, on the reverse strand, counting down.
GCCTTGTTTATCGCCTCAACCGTTGTGGCCTTTTTCGTAGAAAATGTGAAATCAGTCACTGAACCATCCACTGTGGGCACACGCATCGCGATGCCATCAAGCTTCCCTTTGAGACGTGGGATGACCTTAGTGACCGCCTTAGCAGCACCGGTTGATGTCGGTATTATGTTCATGGCCGCGCTCCTTGCACGTCTCAGGTCCTTGTGCGGAGCATCGACAAGCTTCTGGTCACCAGTATAGGAATGCACAGTGTTCATGAAACCCTTCGAGACACCGAACTCGTCATCGATTATCTTGACAATAGGAGCAAGGCAATTGGTAGTACAAGATGCATTAGACACGATATGATGCTTGCCCTTCCTGTAATCTTTATCATTGACACCGATGACGAAGAGAGGCATATCGCCCTTCGGAGGCGCTGAAAGGAGGACTTTCTTAGCACCAGCATCGATGTGCTTCTGGCATGCCTCGGCCGTTGTGAAGAACCCTGTGGATTCCACGACGATATCGATCTTCTCCTTTCCCCAGGGCAGGGATGCAGGATCCTTCTCAGCGAATACCTTGACCTTCTTCCCGCCCACAATGAGAGAATCCTTCTGGGCCTTCACTGTCGCAGGAAACTTCCCGTGCACAGAATCATACTTCAGGAGATGGGCCAGTGTTGCAGTATCTGTGAGATCGTTCAGCGCTACGAAATTTACGCCAGGGACCTTCCAGCCCGCTCTGAAAACCATCCTTCCGATGCGTCCGAAACCATTTATCGCTATGTTCACCATCAATCATCACCTTCGATAATACGAATAATAATATAGTAAAAATAATAATATAAAAAAGAGGAAGGCAGAGCCTCCCTCACCTCTTTTCCCGGGAG
>CAZJJJ010000011.1:0-15524 GCA_964546295.1 uncultured Methanosarcinales archaeon | reverse complement strand
CAGTCAGATGTTTCAGTTGCGGTAAACCCATCGGCCACCTTTGGGAAGATTACAAAGAGCGTGTCCAGAAAGGAGAAGATCCTAAGAAGGTAATGGACGATCTTGGTCTGAAGCGGTATTGCTGCAGGGCTGTATTCCTTGGACATGTAGACCTGATTGATACCTCTTCAAGGTTCAAGAAATTCTGAAGTTTCTATTGATTTTATTCTTGTTTCAATTTTCTTCTAAAACTTTTTAAATATAGCCCTATTTTCCTTAGCTTCATGGTAGACCTCATAGAGATACAGGACAAGTGGCAGAAGAGATGGGAAGAGGCAGGAATATTCAATACTGAGGACGATTCAAAAAAGAAGAAGTTCTATGTACTTGAGATGTATCCGTACCCGTCAGGTTATCTTCACATGGGTCATGTCCGAAATTATTCTTTAGGAGATTCCTTTGCCAGGTTCAAACGTATGCAAGGTTTCAACGTACTTTACCCTATGGGCTATGATTCTTTTGGTCTTCCTGCAGAGAACGCTGCCAAGAAGAATGGTGTTGATCCTCATGAATGGACGGATAAGAACATGGAAGGTATCAAGGAGCAGCAGAAACTGATGGGTCTATCATACGACTGGAGCAGGATGGTATATTCTCATGATCCTGAATACTACCGATGGAACCAATGGGTCTTCCTTAAGCTCTATGAGAAGGGTCTTGTCGTGCGTAAGAAAGCTCCTGTCAATTGGTGTCCCGAATGCGATACTGTGCTTGCTAATGAACAGGTCCAGAATGGAAGGTGCTGGCGTCATGAAGATACTGAAGTCGAGATGAGAGAGCTCGAGCAGTGGTACTACAAGATCACTGAGTATGCTGATGAGCTATACGAGGATATAGACAATAAGCTTGGTGGGTGGTCAGAAAACGTCAAGGTAATGCAGAAGAACTGGATTGGGAAGAGCCATGGTACTGAGATAGATTTCGATGTAGTTGATGAAGAAGGGAAGAAGATCGACAAGATAAGCACGTTCACTACTAGACCTGACACAGCGTTCGGGATAACATATCTTGTACTTGCTGCAGAGCATCCGAAAGTGAGGGAATGGACCAAGGGCACAGAATATGAAGAGCCAGTCAAGCGTTTCATACAAGAGTGCCAGAAGAAGAGTACTATAGAAAGGACCGCTGAAGGGAAGGAGAAGAATGGCATGTTCTTAGGGAAATACTTCATCAATCCTGTCAATGGTGAGAAGCTTCCTTTGTGGGTGGCAGACTATGCTCTTATGGATTATGGTACTGGGGCAGTTATGGCAGTTCCTGCGCATGACCAGAGAGATTTCGATTTCGCCAAGAAGTATGATCTTCCTATACGTGTCGTGATAAACCCGAAGAGCTTCGACCTGAATCCTGAGAAGATGTCACGGGCTTTCATGGATGAAGGGACATTGGTCAACTCTGGAGATTTTGATGGTATTGGCAGCACTGATGCTATAGATGACATCTCTGAGCATATCGAGAAGAATGGATGGGGCAGGAGGACAATCAGCTATAAGCTCAAGGATTGGCTGATATCTCGGCAGAGATATTGGGGAACACCAATACCAATAGTTTATTGTGATAGCTGTGGTACAGTGCCTGTGCCTGAAGAGAACCTTCCGATAAAGCTACCTAAGGATGTTGATTTCTCAGCGAAAGGCAATCCTTTAGAGACTTCTGAATCATACGTCAATTGCACATGTCCGAAGTGCGAAGGCAAAGCCAGAAGGGATACTGACACGATGGACACTTTCGTTGATAGCTCATGGTATTTCCTACGCTTCGCAGACAAGGAACGCAAATCTGGGATATTCGACAAGAAGAAAGTGGATTCCTGGATGCCAGTAGATCAGTATATCGGAGGGATCGAACACGCATGCATGCACCTCATATATGCAAGGTTCTATACAAAAGCCCTCAGGGACATGGGCTTGGTGGATATCGATGAGCCCTTCAAAGGTCTCCTTAATCAAGGCATGGTAATCAAAGATGGGGCCAAGATGTCGAAGAGCATAGGGAATGTAGTTGACCCTATGAACATAATCAACACGTATGGGAGCGATACTGCCAGATTGTTCATACTTTTTGCTTCCTTGCCGGAAAAGGAGCTCGACTGGAACGACGACGGTGTCGAGGCATCTTATAGGTTCCTCAAAAAAGTCTTTGGTCTTCTTGAGCCTACAGGCGAAAAGATTGATGAGATGAGGAATGAGGAGAGGTATATAGAGAGCAAGATAAACAAAGGAATCAAGAGGATCACTGAGCACTTTGAAAGGCTCGAGCAAAGTCTTGCCATAGGCATCCTAATGGATCTGGTCAATGATATGAGCAGATACAAATCAACGAAGTATAATGAGAAAGTGTATGAGCAATCTCTCAGGAGCATCATGCTTCTCGTGTCACCTTTCGCTCCGCATCTGGCAGAAGAGATGTGGGAACGAGCAGGGAATGATGATCTTGTATCAGCACAGGATTGGCCAGGCTATGATGAGAAAAAAATCGATGAGAAGGCCGAAGCATCACAGGATCTTGTAGAGACCACAAGAAAAGACATCCTTTCTGTCAAGACGCTGGCGAAGCTTGAAAAGCTAAATAAGATAAGCATCATAATAAGCCAGCCATGGAAATATGAGTTCGTCAAGATTATCAAAGAATCTTTGGAGCGCACTCATAACCCTGGCGATATAATAAAGGAACTGATGCAGACAGATCTTAAGAAGCATGGTAAGGAGATTTCTAAGCTTGTGCCGAAGATAGTCAAGGATCATAGTAAGCTGCCACCAGTACTTCTGGAAAGAGAATTAGAGCTCTCTGTTCTCGAAGAGAAGAAAGAGCTCATCGAAAAAGAGTTTGGCTGCAAGGTTGAGGTACTGGAGACCTCTAGCAACCCCAAAGCAGAGAACGCATTCCCAGGAAAGCCTGCCATAATACTTGAGTGAGGGCAAGAGTTAAATATGAACACAGCAAGGTGATGATGACAATGTCAGAAGACAAGACGAGGGAACAGAAAAGACAAGAGCTCATATCTTTCATGCAAGAGAAAGGTTTTGTCTGGGGTCCAAGCCCAGAGATATACGGAGGCATGGCAGGATTCTACACATATGCTCCCCTCGGTAAGCTTTTGAAGAATAAGGTCGAGAAAGTTATCCGTAATGTCTTCAGGCATAACGATTTCTGGGAAGTCGAGTGTCCTACTGTGATGCAGAGGGAAGTATGGGAAGCCTCAGGTCATCTTGGCGGTTTTTCTGACCCAGTGATCAGGACAAAGTCTGGTGCATCATATCGCGTTGATAACCTATTGGAAGAAAATTTCCCTGACGAGCAGATTCCAAAAGACGACGATGGAATGCTTGACATGATTCAAAAGAAAGGTCTCAAGGCTCCCAACGGAGATGGATTCATCATGGAGATCAAGAGGCATAACCTGATGATGAAGACTACCATAGGCATGTCCACAGAAGCTTACAATCGTCCGGAGACTGCTACCACAACATACCTTCCATTCATACGTTATGTTGATCATTTCCGAAAAAAACTTCCTTTCGGAGTATTCCAGATAGGAAAGGCATACCGCAATGAGATAAGTCCAAGACAGTATATGCTCCGACTGCGGGAGTTCACACAGGCAGAGGCTCAACTCTTCATCTTCAAGGAAGACAAGGACAAGTTTGAGAGATTCGATACGGTATCAGATTCTAAGATGCCATTCTGGACAGCGAAAGCACAGGAGGAAGGTAAGAAGGTCGAGAATATGACTTTACAGGAAGCATATGAGAAGAAGCATGTCAAGAACAAGGCGTATGCTTTCTGCCTAAATATGGCATACAATCTTTTCGTGTCGATGGGTATCCCTGAGGAAAGGATAAGATTGAGGCAGCACATTTCGGATGAGAAAGCGTTCTATGCTGATGATGCATGGGATATAGAGATAGATATGAATACTTTCGGTTGGACAGAGGTATGTGGTGTCCATGACAGGACAGACTATGATCTTACCAAGCATTCAGAACACTCCGGAAAGGATCTTTCTGCCCTTACGGATGAGAGCAAGAAGGAGAGACCTCACATACTCGAGATTGCTTTCGGTGTGGACAGACCACTCTTTGCACTCATGGACATATTCTACACCAAGCGTGAGAAAGAGGAAGGCAAGAGCACTTTCAGCATACCATACAAGATGGCACCGATCGATGTTGCGGTATTCCCTCTTGTCAAGAAGGGCGGTCTGAAAGAGAAGGCCCATGAGATCCATGAGGAACTCTCCGATGAGATGCTATGCGTCTTTGATGCTTCGGGCTCTATAGGAAGGCGTTATCAGCGCGTTGCAGAACAAGGGGTGCCTTATGCTGTGACCATAGATTTCGATTCCCTAGAGAATGAGGATTGTACAGTGCGTGACAGGGATACTGAGGAGCAGAAGAGGATTAAGCTCTCAGACCTCAAGGCTGAGCTCAAGGCCCTGTTGGCTGGTAAGAAGAGTTTCAGCGACTTGTGAGGTATCACCAAAACGTTTTTAAATCCAACACATTTTCTTGCCATATCAAGGGACGGTAGCTCAGACTGGGAGAGCGCTACGCTGAAGACGTAGATGTCGTGGGTTCAAATCCCATCCGTCCCATATTTCTTTCCACCTTTTCTCGTGTAACACCGATAATCTTATTTATGCTCTTGCACACCTCTCAGTGATGGACATCTATGATGATCTTGAGGAATTGAAGGGATCTATTGATGATGGTGGCGAATCTTCTGGCAGGCTGAGGCGACCGATCATAATAATCCTGTCAATCCTGATGATTGTCCTGATCGTGTCTTTTTTTGTCATTGGCTCTCCATTGCGTACTATCATATTCGGACAGATAAGGTCTGATGTTCCTGCTGGCAATGTATTACGGACTCATGGGCTTGAACTCATCTTCGAGGGCGACACATTAGAGAAGGCCACTAGAGCATGGCACGACAATCCTGATGTAGAGACCACACTCTGTATACATGGAGAGAGGCATGGTGAGACATATCTCCTGACGCATGCCTATGAGCCTGAGATTTATGAACAATCGTTCACTCATGTGCGTCATGCTCCTTGTGATGATGAAACTATACTCCTATTCCATACACATCCATATAAGCGGTGTATCGCTTCAGAAGCGGATATCAATACATTGAGGAATGCTCAACAGAGAGATCCCGATATCGCAATGATAATAATGTGTGAAGAGGATAGGTTCAGTGTATACACATGAATGGTATCATTTCTGCTTTTCGACCTCTTTCGAATGGTCTTTAAGGAAAGATAGTATCCGTCTGAAATCTTCAGTGTACTCTTCGATCTCATGGTCATCACTGACATATCTGAGTGAATCTATCTTACCATGTAACCATCTCTGTGTGCTCTTGTTCAAAAGAATGATATCTGATAACCTTGTGAATCTCTCTTCAAAATCTCTTATGTTCTGTTCTAACTGCTGTTCTACCAGAACGGCATCTTTCTTCTGTGTCTTGACTTTCAGCCCGTTGAAAATTGCCGTATTACAATTATTCAGCTCGTGTATGAGTGAGTGCATCATCTGTCTTGTCATGCCATCACACCCTGTCATTCCGTTTAATAAACTCTTCTCCGATAGTTTCTTTATCTTTTTGCGAAATCCACGATTTTAGGAAAAATTTAAATTGGCTTCTCATGCTAAATATATCATGTACAAGGCGATAGGTATCGCGGGGTTCGGAGCGTTCGGTTTTGCGATGGCAAAATACATATCACGACAGCTCGCAGAAATGCATCAGGATGATTCGAAGGTGTACATATACGATGCTGATCATGCCCTGATGTCTCATCTTGAGCGGAAGCGAAGACACAAATATCTTTTCAAAAAGGTCAATCTTGAGGAGAACATAATCATCTCTTCATCGGCAGCAGATTTGTTCAAGGAATCTGAGCTGGTTGTGATGTGTATACCCGTACAGAAAGTCAGACCTTTTTTGCAGAGTGTCAAGAAGCATATCACTGAAGGCACGATAATCCTGAATTCTGCTAAAGGTATGGAATACAAGACTGGGAATACTGTGCAAGATATTTTCAGAGATGTGATAGGTGGCTCTGTTGCGTACAAGTATGCTTTTATCTCAGGGGGCATGATCGCTTCAGAGTTCATCAGGAGCGAAGGGGTTTTCGCTGCAGATCTCTGTTGTAACAATCGTAAGACCAGAGATCGTCTTAGGTCTCTATTTGCATCAGAAACACTCTCGATAAATACATTGAATGATGTCAAGTCGTCTGAAACCCTTTCTGCCTTGAAGAATGTGGTCGCTATAGGTGTCGGATTCTTGGAGGGCCTTGAGTACCAATACTCCACAAAGGCGTTGTTCATTGCTGCTTCTTTTCAAGAGATACGCTCGTATTCTTATTCAGTATCTTCTGCAGCTCGCAAGAATGCTGGCGGTCTGAGTACTGCTTTCATTGGAGATTATATAACAAGCACTACTGGCGATACACGAAATAAGGAGTTGGGTCAACTAGTTGGAAAAGGCAAGAATCCTCATGAGGCTGTCGTTCTATTATCAAACCGGAATAAGACCGCAGAAGGATTCTGGACTGTGAGAGCTATCGCTGATGCTTTGAAGATGTACAAAGAGAGATTCCCCATACTAAATATGATTTATGAGATACTCCATGAATCAAGAGATGTACATGATATCATAAGATTCATGGACAAGAGATGAGGTGTTACAATGACGGGATCTGAAAGGCTCATTGATGAATTGAGTGATAAGAGGAACCAGAAATGGATTAAAAAGAACATTAGTGCAACAATAAAAGATTCAGGTGTCCTTAAAGATAAAGGGAAAATAGAATTTTATCCTTTTTTTCCAGGCGATGAGCGATGCACGTTGATCTTTAAGGTCGATTCTTCTTCCTCGATGTATGATGAGGATCTTACAATAATCATAAGGCCTGACAATGGTACTGACGATCGTGTCCTACGTGTAGTCCTCCAAGAGGGTAGTAAGATTATACAGAAGGCTGAAAACAAGGATAGAAAAAGATACTCTTCAGGTAAGGTGTTTCATAAGGAGATTGTTGCGATAGAAGGTGACATAAAAGAATACCTATATGATTATGTCAAACGGATGAATGCCTCTTAATTCCATAATCTTTAATCCATTATCATTCTTGCTAGAAGTGTGAATCCTAATACTGCCATGACTGAGACGAATGTATACATCAAAGTCGCTTTTGTGAGATTGATACCCATCTGGTATTCTTCCGTGAGTTTGTCTGAACCATTCTCTATGCCATTGACAATCTTTGTGAGTATGTATACTATCTGAACAACATATATGCCAACAACTATCTGGAAGAAGTATGTGGGCACACCTTCCCCGAACATTGCTGCGGCACCTACATCTCCACCATCAGCCATATCATCCGCCTGAGTCGCTATCGTGCCTAATATGTCTATGATAAGCGATGTTATGCCCACAACTATCGCAGATATCAGAGGTGTGAGCATTTTGATCTGTGATTTCATGGATGCAAGCGTCTCGCTCATTAGGTCCCTCAACCTTTCGTCCACCCTGTGTATCTCTTTTATGTAATTTGATACATTGACCATCGCCTGAGCCGCTATCTTCGGTCCTTTCTGTGATGATTCCACCAATACTTTCATTGTGCTTGCGATGAGAGATGATGGATATGATTTTATCGCTCCATTATTCTTATTGAATATTGCATCATCTACACTCATGCCTAATCTTTTGACATTATCTGAGGCTTTCCTGAAAAACTCTCCCGACGTACTTCCTTCAAGAGATTCGGCGACTTTACCCAGAGCAATCTCGACAGGCAGACCGTCTTCTAATCTGTTGCCTAGCTGGAAAAGTGACCCTGCAAATTCATTCTCGAGCTTTTTTGTCTTCTCTTTTATCTTGATGGTGTCTGATGATTTCAGCTTATAGTATGTGGATAAACCTAGGCCTGCTGCTAATGTGAATCCGAAACTAGCCAATGTTGCTAGGAATCCGAATGGTCCTGTACGATCAGTCCCCGTTCCTCTATAGTCGATTGGTTTGAGATCTTCTGCCAAACCGCCCATGCCTGTGGCTTCTGCTCTCGGCATTATCATATCTTCAAATCTTGAATCAAAAGAATTAGGTCCTGATGCTCCGCCAGGATAAAGATTGTTGATGAGCATTGGGCTGAACGCGACAACTAGGAAGAAAATGACGACAAATACAGCGAATGTGGAGGGCTTCAGCACAATCTTAGTGAATCCTAGATCAATAGATTTAGTGCTGTCTTTACCCATGCCTTCACCCTCGCTTGTGTCACCATAGCCGTTAGGCCTAGTGTTCATGATCTTGTTACCGAGGTTGAAGACCGCAAGGAAAAGTATTATGTTGTACATACCGAAGAGGTAATACCACTGCACATCCATCATGCTGACGACCAGCGGAAGTATGACCATGCCTAGTACTGGTAAGATGACTCCTAGCATGTTGAGATTGCTCAATGGTCCCTGGAGACCGTGAGCATAATGGAGCATTTTCTCATAAGTCTGCTCGAGTATGTTCGATAGGGATTTGTCAAGTGTCTGTAAACGTCTCTCTTCGGTTCCCTGAAGGAGCGAGGATTCGATTAAGTTCATAGATTCTACGAACTCTGGTGCATACTCTTTCCATCCTGCAAGATAATCGTCGAGTGATGCAGATACAGAATCGAATTTATCTGTCTCAACGTCCCAGATTATCCTTTTCAGATCCATAGATAGTGGGAAAGCGACATGTTCAGATGCAAACCTTACCGCGTTCTCCAAGTTTGAGGTGTGACGCATGAAAGTGACAATATAAAACACACATATTATCATGCTATTGCTTGCTTTCATCCTCCATTGTGCTGCCATGTTTATCGGGGCGTTCCTTATCTGGAAGTATGTCATCATGGCAATCAGAAGACCCATAATCATGCTGAAGAGCAAGAAATCTACTGCCTCATCTGTAGATATAGTGGGGCTGATGCTCATCAAAGAGAATATAACAGTGCCTATCAGAAGTGAGGCTGCGAAGGCACCTATCGCTCCGATATAGACCGCTGCCGTAGCACTCTCCGGAGTTATGTTGAGATGGCATGTCTCTATGCTGTCTTCAAGTTTAGGAGCTATCTCCTTATCAGGAGAGGGTTTCATGAACCCTTCAGAGAACCTGCAAAATCTTTCATAATTACTGTACTTCTTGGGCAGATTATCTTTTTTGAATTGGTCGTATTCCTCGCTGGATAACTCCATGCTGCCATTGTTTTCATCAACAGTGTTTCCGAAATTGTCGCTCACACTCCCAAGCTCTCTTTTCAGTTTATTCTCTACCTCTTTTGCCAGTTCCCTCTCTTTCTTATTCTTTTGCATAGCACACACTATACAGAAATCTTAATTTTTTGGTTTATTAACTTTTGGGTGGCATCTTTGGGATCTTCAGATTAAAGGTCAATCCTTCACAATCCTGACCATCAGTTCCCTCTTCCGAGGCCCATCGAATTCGCAGAAATAAATACCATCCCACCTTCCTAGAACTAGCTTCCCATTGTCAACTGCAATCTGTAGTGTCTTCCCCGTGAGGATGGATTTCACATGTGCTGTAGAATTCCCTTCCATGTGCTTGAATGATGGTAACTCTCTTACAATATTGTTTAGACTCCTTATCACATCCTCCTTCACGTCAGGATCATAGTTCTCGTTTATCGTTATGCCCGCGGTCGTGTGCGGACAGTAGATATAGATAAATCCGTTCTCAATCTCTATATGTTTCTCTATCTCTTCAGTGATGTCTATTATCTCTTCCTTGTTTGATGTTTTCACAGGTATGCTTCTCATCCTTTTCCCTCCCTGATGATGCTTATTATCTCCGGGAACTCTTCAACAAAGAAATGGCCGTTCTTATCATTGTAGATCCTTATGTTGGCGTTCTTGAGCTTTTCTTTGTACTTTTCCGCCTGAGATGGTGGCACTATATCGTCGTCTGCAGAGAAGAGTAGCCATAACTGATTGGAATTCTTTTCTAACAAGTTTAAGTCTTCTCCAAGCTCAAACCCATTAGTGAGATCCTCACCAGGGATACTATCATCGAATGGAGGACAGACGAGTATGGTTGATGCTATCCTCTTGGGGAACTCATTCTCTGAAAGGTATCTGGCAAGAAATATACCGCCTAATGAATTCCCAATCAGGACCACTTCATCTTTCAGAAATTCGAAGTGTCTCTCGAACCATATCTTCCACGATTCATAGTCTGCATTCTCCTTGAGTGGCATCTTCGGCCTTATGATATCAAACTCTTCTCCGAGCTCTTCATCAAGAAATTCTCTTGACCAGCTTCTCCTTTTTTCCAGAGTGATCTCTTTCGTCTTAAGGTCCTCTAGAAACCCTTTCCTGTCCTTGAATGTCATCCCACCATGTATCAGGAATATCTGCGCTTTTTCCATTGTGCTATTGTGACTTCAAACTCATTTATTAATCTGATTGCTTAGAGATACATTTTTTATAATCACAGACAAAACCATCCTAGATGACCAAACTGAGCAGACTTGTAGCGGGCATGAGAGAAGGTAAAAAAGTTATTTTCAGGGAAGCTGGAGGGAGATTTTCAGTAAATCCTATAGATTCTCCTGCAGGAACACACTACGAGGTGATAATACGCCCGACTATGCTATGTAATATAAATTGCCGTCATTGTTTTTTATCTCGTAGCAACACATCATATGAAGCTGGTTCTATCGAAAAAATGTTAACAATCTTGTCAGAGGTTGCAGACAAGATAAATCTTACTTTTTCTGGAGGCGAACCTACGCTGTATCGTGGTTTCAGTAATACTATCCAGAAAGCTATAGATGATGGTTTTTCAGCGGTCACAGTACAAACTAATGGTATAATGTTCTCGTCTGAAGTGATGGCATCATCTATAGCAGAATCCCAGAACATATCTTTCTTTGCATCATTCCTATCACATAAAGAAGAGACATATGAGATCCTTACTAGAAGTAAATCATACGAAAAAGCCATATCTGGACTCAAGAAACTTTCAAGAGAGCACAGTATAACCTTGAACCATGTCATAATGAAACAGAACTATAAGGAATTTCCTGATCTTATACGTTTCGTCGCGGATAATTTCAATCTTGATAATACCAAGGTCCTTATATCTAACATAGGCACTCCTAGTGATGGCAAGCATCATGAATTTTTCATGCGGTATAGTGATCTGACTCCTGTGTTCAGGGAGGCATTCGCCATTGCCGAAAAACTAGGTGTCAACCTTGAGTTCACTGTCTCAGGGGATTGCAGTTATCCGTTATGTTTTTACCATCGCATAGATCCAAAGATATTAGATGCTGGAATGTTCTATGCGGACGATTCTAAGATATCTTATGAGAGTCTCGATAATAAATTCTATAAGTCATCGGGGTGCAAGAGATGCAAGTATGATAAGAATTGTCAGGGTTTTTTCTCAGAATATATTCGGTACTTCGGGGATAGTGAGGTTCGACCGATAAGTGGAGAAAATGATAATTCTGTTACCAAATCATCATACAAAAACAAGCAGAAAAATCATACAGTAAATGATAGTTCATTTATGAGAAATATGAGCGTTGCTATGATTGTCAATCATTTTCCTTGTCTTTCTGAAACATTTATCTTTAGCCAAATTACAGGTTTGATAGACAGAGGTGTTGATGTTGATATATTTGCTTTTAGTGCCGATGACTCTGTAGCTTATCCGAAGAATGAAGAATATAGACTTGATGATAGAACACATTATTGCAATACTAAAGATATGGATGAGCTTCTTGAGAAATTCAATGGTAAAGCCCCGAAAGACATTCTCCATTGCCATTTTGGTCCTAATGGAATACCTGGTATTGAGCTAAAGAGAAAAAAATTGGTTAAAAAATTGATAGTTTCTTTCTATGGTTATGATTTGTCAAAGAACCTTTGTTCTAAAGATAATCAAGAGGAATATAAGTCACTTTTTAAGGAAGTAGATATACTTTTACCACTTAGCCAATTGTGGGCAGATCTTCTCATTAAAATGGGAGCTCCCAGGGAAAAAGTTATGGTCCACAGGCTCGGAGTAGACACAAAATTTTTCTCTCCCACCAAATCCAAATCTAATACTGAGAGATTAAGAATAACTACCACGGCAAGACTGGTGGAAAAAAAGGGTATCAAATATGCTATCAAAGCCTTGGCTGCTGTAAGAAAAGATTTTCCAGACCTTGATATAAAATATGATGTGATTGGGGATGGTCCCTTGTATTCAGAACTGAGTCATCTTATCGATTCTTTTGACCTTTCAAATATAGTTTCGCTCCATGGGGCTTTGACGAATTTTGATGTGAGGAAAATATTATCTGAGTCGGATATCTTTGTCCTCCCAAGTGTTACTGCTTCAGATGGGGATACTGAAGGTACGCCCGTCTCATTGATTGAAGCCATGTCATCGGCGATTCCTGTTATATCTACATTACATAGTGGAATACCTGAACTTGTAGAAAATGGGGTTTCTGGTTTTCTTATACCTGAGAGGGATGTTGTTGCCCTATCTGATATAATAGTTTATCTCGCCCATAATAGGCATTTATTGTCTGAACTGGGGGCTGAAGGCCGGAAGAAGGTCATAAAAAATCATGATATTGAGACACTGAATGATAAACTTCTCAATATATACGAATCCATCCTTACATAGATTATTCTTTGGAAGTATGATGGGAGTTCACATGATATGTTTCTATCATCTTATAGACCCGACAGGTAGGGAATGGTTTTGCCAATTGATGATGATCTCTGAATGATTATACATCAAACCTATCATCTGAATAGTGACGTTCCTCATTATCTATGTTATTCTTTACCCAGCCATCGATTGCATTCTTGCGTGCATCAAATGCAGCAACATATGGCTTTATGTCTAGAAGAGGAGTGCCATCAAGAATATCCATCTCAGACACATAAATCTCATTATCAACTATCTTATCTATACTTACTATGGATATACCTATAGGGTTCGGTCTTCTTGGAGCTCTTGTTGCGAATACTCCATGGTAGACATCTTCTAAGAATGGTTTTGTTAGCAGCGAATATCCTTTAGATTCATGGAATTCGTAGATTAAGTATATGTGTGAGAAAGACTCCACATCTTTCAACCCATCCTTATACTCTGGGAAGATCTCTACAATCCCATTTGATTCTTTTGATAGTGCACCTTGTATGGGCATGCCTTGCTTCTCCTTGAATTGTGAATGAATCTTGCCTATATATTGAAAAACTGTATTACTCATCTTAGAAGGAGATAATCTCAAATTTAAAAATATGGTGAATATCAGAATAGTGATGCTCAGTTCAGCACAGCTATCCCTAGGTTCAGGTATGTTGCAAAACATACCCAAGCAAGATATGGCAATAGGAGGTATGCAGCTCTTCTTTCTATCTTGTGGAAAAGGTATATGTTGAGCGATATCAGGATGATGAGAGGGATTATTATCGCGACACCAAGCCAGGGACTCCTCAATCCGAAGAAGAACACCGACCATGACATGTTGAAGAGGAGTTGGATTCCGAACATCACTAATCCATTTTTCTTGGCCTTCTGCTCAGGTGTTTTTTTGGTTTCCTTATTCCATACTAAGAAGAGCGAGATACCCATAAGTATGTAGAGTACGGTCCATATTATCCCTATCAGAGAGCCAGGAGCAGTCAAAGGAGGTTTTGCTAGGCCGTCATACCAAGGGCTTATGTTGGCTGTGGTGAACATTGACCCTATATATCCTGCAATCAGTGGTAGAGATATGGATACGATTAGTCGGAGGACGTTCCTCTTCTCAATCATCCTGATCCTTTGTGTGGTGTACCGTTTTTTCATGACGCAGAAATTATAAATACCTAGAACGTTTATCTATTTTATGGAAGATTTCGTAGAGAAAGTACGGAATTCGAAATCTACATCCTTCAAGGCACGAGAGGATCTGGATAGTATGCTGTCTGCATCAAACAGACCTGAAGAGCAGGAGAGGAATGTCGCTAGTTTTGTACTCGCTGCAGATGTCCTTAAAGGCATCATAGAGAGTGGAGATGTTGATGTGCTTGGAAGATACCTTGCGCGAGAGAAGGATGTGAGGAGAGTTTATCCAGGTACACTAATCAGCATAGCAGAGAACTATGTCAATGGAAGTATGACGCATGAGAAGGCCTCGCAAAGTGCAGGAGTCGCATGCACTGAATATAAGAGAATCCTGAGATGGGAAGGCCTGTATCCTTATACGCAGGTGTTCACATGTCACGATCGTTAGGTGTGATATTGAGCAA
The DNA here is from genome assembly GCA_964546295.1 of uncultured Methanosarcinales archaeon. GTDB lineage: Archaea > Nanobdellota > Nanobdellia > Woesearchaeales > CAZJJJ01 > CAZJJJ01. The sequence continues at coordinate 1,164 of CAZJJJ010000011.1, read as the reverse complement.
TACCTGATCTGTTCATCTTTTTTTACCTAGGAGTCCTATCCATCTCTTCTCATCATTTACCTTGCACATATCCATGACCTCAAAGCCACAAGCTTCCATCATCCTCCTAAGCTCATCTTCTTTGTAGAATGCGAAGAATCTTTCACCTTTATCATTGTTGATAATCTTCTCTCCGTCACCTTCTTTTACAGAAACATGTATGATGCCTTCATCCTTCAGCATCCTGTATGAGTTTTTTAAAGTGGTCTTGGCGTCTTCTTTCGAGAGGTGAAGAAGTGATGCACAGGCCCATATCCCATCAAAAGAATTGTCTGGGAAATTCAGATTCCTCATGTCTGCATGGATGAAATTGGCTTCTGGTGCTTTGTGCGATGCAATATCGATGAATCTCTTGCAGAGATCTGTCCCTGTGACTTCAAGACCATGTTCTGCAAAATATTTAGCATCTCTTCCAGGACCACAACCCAGGTCTAGTACTCTTGTCCCATCGAGCTGTTTCATGAAGCAGTCTATCATCTCTCTTATCTCTTCGATATCATAATGTCTCTTATCATAATCTTCTGCTATGCTTTCGTAAGTAAGTATTGTCTTCTTGGTATGTTCATCTTTTTGCATATACAACATTAGGCACTTATACTATAAAAACCTTGAGAAAAATTTCATGCTTTTTCTGCTTCTAAACCAGTTCTTTAATGTTGGCTTTGATGGTTAGCAGTGTCTCGAGTGGTAGTTCTTTCTTTGGGTACGGCGAATAGTTGCCTTTTGGATTGGGGTCAGTAAAATCTATCCCATAGAAGTTTCTTGTACCTTCAAACCTTGGGATGAGGTGTGCATGAAGATGTGGCCACTCATTTCCGAATATGGCGATATTCGGTCTGGAGACTCCATAGAGCTTCTGTACTGACCTGTGCCACTCTGGTATGATATGTGCGAAGAGCTCTTCTCTCTCTTCTTCCTGCATCTCTGTTATTAGATCTGCATCTTCCCTGATGGCTGCTGCATAGCATCTACCGATGTATGGATACTGGTTCTTATGAAGATAGAGTTCCCAGTGTTCAAATCTCTTAATCAGAAATTGGTTGTAGTCCATGGTATAGGTTTTATTTTGACAGATTTAAAATTATGGTATCACTTCTTCAATCATATGATCTCATTTCCTGAGAT
>CAZJJJ010000010.1:0-16458 GCA_964546295.1 uncultured Methanosarcinales archaeon | reverse complement strand
CGGGGTATTAGACCCAAGCCGTAATAAAAAAAAAGAAGTTGCCTTTTGTTATGGGGTTGGGGGTGGGTGGTTGTGAGAAAACGAAAGGCAACTCCCTCACAATTAATATGAAGATTATGAGGATGAGCATGGAATGCCCATCCATCACGCAACTATGTTTGGACTTCATACGCAAAAAAGCATGAAAAAAAGAGCTCCCCAAAAATCCTGTGAGTGTGTGAGGGGTAAGAAAGTAGGTTCTGAGGAGCTCGATGAAAAGGATTGGCTCCCTTCAATCTTGGGTTGTGGGTTTGGGGTTGGGTTGGGGGTTGGGTTGTGTGGTTGGTTCAAGAAAAAGACGGGAGCCTACCTTATGAATATGACTGCGCCAATACCATATGAAGTCCTACAATACAAACACCAAAGATGTCTGTATAAAGCCAAACGCATCGGGGGGGGATGTGATCCATAGTTGCTGTGGTTGTTATGTTAGAATATAATGAACCAACTAGTATATAAATATTTCGTTATTGTACATCAATATACAAAAATGTATACTAATTGAGTGCGTATTTATATAAAATTGCAGAATATCTCAGTAGGAAACGAAATATCAGAAAAAAGCTCAGTCATCAAAATCTTCAATCTCGACGGGGTCTACGAATTCTATCTCATCAGAGACATCAATCATATCAAAGCGTTGGTCATCGATATCGATATCTCTGACTTCGACAAAATTGTCCAAATCCTCGAAATCTCTTGATCGCGGAACCATACCATACACCCTATAGTATCTAAGATATCCAATTTTATTAATGTTGCGGAAGAGTATATAAACAAGAGTTAGGAGAAGAAAAAATCATCGGATTCTGTTGGATAAGAACGTTTTTAAAGGGAAAAGCGCTTCTCCCATAAAGGTGGTATGATGGCAGAGAATACTGAGAATGAGAACATGTCAAAGGAAGAACAGATAGGCTTCCACAAGGGCGCACTCTCTACGCTCTCAAAAGAGAGAGAAGAGATGAGCAGGATACTCAACATCGTCGAGCAGCTCATGCAGATGCATGTCAAATCTCTGAAAGAGCTAGGTGTTGACTTGCAACAGACTGCTAAAGGAGAGAAAGAAGGCGGAGAGAAAGACGACAAGCCTATTGAAGATATGCTCAAGTGATCAGAGAGCAACCTCTTCTTTCCAGATCGAGTCTCCCACGTAATGAAGGTTCTTGACGGCCTTGCCTGTGTCCTTCTCCTCATAATCCTTAGACGAGAAGAGGGATATGCCGACAGATATCGGTTTTGAATGAGACTCATCAACAATTAGTACTGGCTCATCAGCGCTGATAGCAGCATCGAAGCCGACAATACCTGGGCGCATAAGGTCAGCGCCTTTCACCACGAACTTGACGGCACCCATATCACATGTCACTTTCTTCATCTTATTCCATATGTTCTCATCATCGTAGACCAGCTTCAGTGTGGGTAATATATAGTCCCGGAAAGCGAAGAATGATAATCTCTTGTCGATGAAATACATGTTATCCTGGACAGCCACGTTTGCCTTCTTTGGTATCTCGGCACCCAACTTTTCCAGCTTAGTGTTCAGCTCCCGTATCTCACGTTTCCCTATCTGATCCATATAGTGAATAGGGAAACTATATATTTAAACTTTTGCGAGAGAGACGACAGAAAGCAACATTTCAGACGAGAGGGCCCATATCGCCCTTATCTAGGCATCTGAGAAGCTTGGGAAGGTCCTTGACAGAATCAAGAGAGAAATCGACATAACCATACGTCTTTTTCCGGGACATCTCCGCATACGGACCTTGAAGGAGGAGCACGGTCGTCATACCGAAGGGTTTTGCGCCTATATGATCCGCTTCAGGATGGTCGCCGATGAAAGCACTCTCGTGAGGGTCTATCCCTGTATCACTGAAAAACCTCTTGAAGCATTCCGGATGAGGCTTATTATAGCCCGTATCATCACTTGTGTATATCCCATTGAAGAGCCCGAGCATGCCCAATCTTTTTATCCGCCTCATCTTGAGCTCTCTATCACCATCTGAGTCAGATAACATGAATAATCTGTAGCCCATGCCTTTGAGTGATCTGAGAGTCTCTATAGTGCCAGGGAAAGGGCTTATGAGAGACTGTATCGTTTCCCAATAGCGTTTTACAGCCTCTTTGACCACCTCATCCGATGCCGAGAATCCCAAGGCCTTCAACGCGTCCTTGAGCCAGACATCCCTTCCATAGAATTTCGGATGCCACCTTTTCCTTATGAATCGCCCTTTAGCCCTACCTAACTCATTGACAACCTTCTCATGGCTGGGTGGCAGGGAACGCTTTGGAGAGAGATCGGGTAGCACATGGTCTACCATGACCGAATCAGCAATCTTCTCATTCTCGCTCCAGACCTCAAGGGTATCATCGAAATCGAATACGAGATCCTTTATCCTTGAAGGCTGTATGGAAACATCTACTGTCTTCGTGGGATCCTTAAGGAGATTCACCAATCTCCTGTCGATATCGACTGAAGCCTTGTTTGATAGAATCATGCCAGTCCTAGCGTCAAGATGTCTTGATTTCCTTATCACCAACTGGTCGCTTGAAGAGAAACCTGGATTCTTGTAAGCAGAAAATGAATCAATGATACGACCATAACTCAGTGTCACCTTATGTTTTGCTGATGGAAGGTCTTTCAGCATGCTCAGATCCTTATCCGCAGAGACTCCAAGAATGCAGTCCCCTCTTTTTGTAAGGGAGGATCCAGATATGAACTCTAATGTGGTCTTATGCTCAGATAAGACATTCTCGTGTCCGGATATCCTGAAATCGAGACTTTGCCGCATACTCTCACTTCTTTGAACCCTTTCGCTTATTAGCCTTTGGTTTTGATCTCTTTGACGAGGCCTTCCTCTTTCCGCGGCTACGTTCAGGTCTAGAACCAGTAAAGTGATCTTGTTCAGGTTTTTTCCTCGTTGCAGACCCTACCAGAAGGGCATCCTCTTTTGGTGGCCTGTTCACATGACGGAGTATAGAGAGCAAGATTATGAGTATGAATATGACTGAAGAAGCGAGCAGGATCACCTCTTTGTGGGATTCGAAGCCCAGCATTATCTCTTCGATGATATCATGCCTCTCTTCCTCCTCAGCATACGAAGGTTCAGCGTCATCAGGATCGTCGGAAGGACGTTCGATGAGCTCCTCTGCAACAGGGTCTGTCTCATCCTTCTCATCATCTTCCTCGTCAGGGTCATCCGGTTCATCAGCATCATCCGCATCGATATCTTCATCTATATAATCATCGTCGGCCATGAGCGTATCCTGTCCATCATCATCGGATTCCTCTTCTGGTTCCTCATCATCCCTTGTGAAAGTGAGTGAGACCATGTCTTCTATCCCCGCAAGATTCTCAGCTATTATCTGTATGCTGTTCGTCCCATGATCCAGAGGCACATCGCATTCTCCTGACTGTTGGCCAGTGAAACAGTATTCTGTGCTCCCATTATTGTCAGAATAGCGTACATTACCTAGCTTGTTCAGTGTCACGCCGATGATGACTGATGAGCTTGAAGTGCTGTACTCATCCGACAGGTCAAGATCTATCTCGGGAGCCTCTGTATCGTTTATTGTCACATTCGTCCATTCTGTATCGTTTATGTTACCTACCGCATCAGCGACCTCGAAACTCAAATTGAGGGATTCTCCATGGTCCCTGACAATCTCGGAGAAGGATGCTATCCGATGTGTATCATTATAGTATACAAGAGATTCCGCGGTCTCGGAGGTACCATCAACATACATGATGATATCCTCTTCATAGAGCACATCGTTCGAGACCTTGATCTGGGGGACAAAACTCCAATCAGGGAAATCAGGTATTCCCATATGGACTTCTGGAGGCTTAGTATCGTTCCCTGCGACAATAGCAGAGAAATCCCGCAAGAATATCTCTAGGTATTCGCCCTGGTTATAACAAGGCATATCATCCATCTCTGGCGGATAGAGGACACATTCTACGATCTCATGGAATCCGGAAGGATCTGCAGGATCAGGGAACCTATAGACGAAATCGACGTCTGTCTCGATATCCATAGATACTCGCCCATACGAATATGAACCGTCTCGCATGAAGATATCGATATCCCTGACATCTATCAGGGAATCTGTGGAGTCTGCAAATAGGCCTACTGCATCGCTGAGCTCTGGATTCTCCAGCATTATGCTTATGCTCTTGTTCTCCCATCTGATCCTTGTAGGGTCCAGTTCCGAGAAATTTATCTTAGTATCAGTCCCAGAGATATGCAATGAGATGCCTGAAAGGTTCTCTGAATGCTCAGTCCCAGTCAATTCGTTCCCTTCAGCATCAAGGAAGGTCACCTCGAAATCATCCAATAGTGTCTCGATCTCGAGTTTCTGCGATGTCAGATCGACATCCCCGTGGGATTTGATCTCAAGCGAAAGGTTACGCATATTGCCGAAGGTGTCATTGACCATGAGGATCACGTCATTCATACCTGTGGATAGGTCTAGAGGTATCGAGATGTTGTACTCAGGCTCACCTACAGAGGATTCATGTATGAACCTGTCCCTCTCGTTGACCCGGGAACTGATGGTGGAGATGTCATTCCCTAAGACGTCCACAATGGACAGACTCAAGTTGAGGCTTCCCTCGGCCGTATCCGGGAGCTCTGAGAGCAGATCGATCTCTGGAGCCGTGATGTCCACAATATGGTCCCTGAAATCTGTGGTGTTCACGTTACCTGCGCCATCGATGGCCCTGAACCTTACCGAGACATCTTGAGAATCATTGATTTTGGTAAAGGGCGATACCGCTTCGCCATCCTGGATCTCGAACCATCCATCACCAATATCCATGTACAACGAGTCAAGCCCTGAGACCCCAGGATCGACAGAGACCAAGAACTCCTGGTCCCTCGGAATGAGGTCTTTCTCCGGCAGAGCTGAAAGGTCTAGGTATGGTGTATGGGTGTCTATCATGACCGTCCATTCATCATAGTATACGTCCCCAAGAGTATTGTTAGCAGAAAGATTGAGGTCATATGACCCATCATCAGGGAAGGTGATAGTGGTATTCTTGCAATCTTCAAGATCGGTCGTGCCCGTCCCGATCGAGTACCAGCATGAATCGATATCATAACCATGAGCGTATGTGAATCCTAAAGGCAATTCCGAGAAGTTGTATACGGGATCTGTGGGGTGAAGTATCTGAATATCAATATCAAGGGGCTCGAGCATGAGATCCCATGAGACGCTATTGTTCCTGATGCCGTTAGAGACCATGAAAGTGACGTTATGCATACCTAGAGCATGGCTCATGCCATCGAGAGTGAAGTCAGCTTCATCAGATACATGTACACCATCGACATACCAACTGTATGATAGAGGCAATCCCTGATCGTCCTCACTGCTCTGGTTGAATAGTATCGTATCGTTACGTGGTATGGATATATCAAGAGACCCAGGATACCATCCCGTCACGTGCGGTGTAGTGTTATAGACATGGACATGACGCGTGACCTCATTATAGTATATATTGTCGGTCTCATTATGCCGTACCTTCACCTCATATGCGCCAGGGATGTCAAAATCCCATGACACGGATATATTAGGATCCCCTACGTGTCCTACAGCACCATCTATGAGGAGCTCCAGGTCCAGCTCACCGTTCTCCAGATGTGCAGTGATGTTGACAGCCCCAGAATCATTGATATGGGCATCCTCTTCAGAACCATCGAATAGGAGAGTTATGTTGGCCTGTGGCACACCTGTGACATTGAGATGCATGGATTCTGAGACCATGTTAGAGTTCACATCTGTAGACGACAGGATGACTTCGTAGATACCTCCTGATGTGAGATTGTCCGATGCGAGATGGATGCTACCCTCTGAGAGGCCAGAATGGAAAAGCAGAGAATCGTCAGGATCATATATTGTGAGATTGGAACTCTCCACACCGAAGATGTCTGAAGAAGACCAATTGATCGTGACACCATCTGAATAGTCGAAAGTCTCATTCCTATCTTTCTCTAGCACGAGTTCTGGAGGAGTGGTGTCAATCGCATGCAATGCAGTGAAGACATCAATCCTCGAGAGATTATTCTCAGGATTCTCTGGGTCACTGATGGGTATCCCGGTCTCATAGAGGAGATTCTCGACGGCTTTCGGAGAGAGCTCTCTCTCTTCAAATCTCAAGTACTGCCTCATCAGGGCTGCTGCACCTGCAACTTGAGGAGTCGCCATGCTTGTCCCGGATTTGGTAGCGTAAGATGAGTCAGGGATGGTTGAGGTTATGGATGAGCCCGGCGCAGTGAGATTCACAAGCTCATTCCTGTCAGAGAACGAGGATATCTCGTCTGATTTTGTCGTTGAAGCGACTCTTGCCGCGTTCTCGATGCAGGCTGGCACTCCTATCTTATCATGGTTCCCATCGTTGCCTGCAGCAGCGGCTACCACAATACCTGCATCCACTGCTGCATCTATTGATGCAGCGAGTCCTGAGAACTCAGAATCGCAATAATCCTCTCTGAGGATAGGATCATCCGAGGGACCGAGGCCTAAGCTGAGCGTCATGGATGTGATATCATGATATTCTGCCATGTCGACACAAAGGTCGATACCTGCGATTATGTCTCCTTGTGTGCCGGTCCCAGCATCTGTGAATACTTTTATCGCTATTATATCTGCACCTGGAGCCACTCCGACATAATCCCCTGTGGCAGCGACAATGCCCGCAACATGAGTGCCATGACCATGCACATCCATAGGATCATCATTATCGTCTGCCACATCATAACCATCGATGACCCTGCAATCGCCATCCAAGAACTCCTGGTGAGTGCAACCTCCGAAAGCAGGATGAGTATAGTCCACACCTGTATCGATGACACAGACAGTCTCACCAGTACCATCCAGATATGTCTCGGGCAGTTCGAGCGAATGGGAATCGAATGCGCCTATGAGGGGTGAGCTGTCATCCAAGAGAATGCGAGCAGGAGGATCATAGGCTATGGTCTTTATATCATAGTCGGATTTGAGCATCTCAAGCTCTTCTGCAGTGATCTCCATAGAGATGGTATCTGAAGACCTCATGACATGACGCACCCTGTCCTCTCCAATCTTAGATGATATCCTTTCACGTAGTGCTTCTCTCCTTTCCTCATGGCTCTCATGCTCCTGCATAGACTGTAGGGAGGAAAGCTCTTCAGATTCTGCGAAAGTGATCAGCACATCAACACTGCCTTCAGACTCTGCAAGCGACTCGACTTCCTTATCGATGCGTATGGACCTCACATCAGGCAGATCCTCTGTGACACGTCCAGTGATAAGGTCTGATGCTGATGGCAGTATCTCTGGGGGTGTCATGAGGACTGTAGCGGCGAGCAAGAACAAGAAGACTGCAGTGATGATTGTATTCTCGATAGTCTTATTCCCCTTATCATCCCTTGAAAAAAACATCACACACGACCTTCAAAAACAAAAAGACAAGTATACATCCGAACTCCAAGTTTATAATTATTTTGTTAGTCATGGAGAAGATACCTGATGTAAAGATATGATTTATAAATTGAGGATGACCCCTCCCACACCATGGACCCTCATTATATTACAATAAGACCCATGGTCTACGATAACCCCTGGTTGCACAAGATCGCAGCGAAAGCAAGCAACTATGATGTTGACCGGATGAAGAGCATAGATGACACTATAGATGCTGATGATACGAAGAGAGTCCAAGCGGTCCATGACATACCGATGATGGAGAGCAGCAGGGATTGCACATCCAGGCAAAGGTATGATTTCAGGGGAAGATACGTCCCCAGCGTCCCTGATGCCGAGAGCAGATATATAGATGAAGAGGCATGATCAGGATATCAGGCTCTCGAGCCAGGTGCGGATACGTATGAATATCCTGTCCAGCAGCGGTACATTGACCAGCTCGGTCCTGAACTCTTCTCTCAAGTGATATGTCTTCCCGTTCTTATCCACATAGTCTATCTCAAGAGATATATGATTATCTCCAGGAACCAGGTCCCTGCTCACCATAGATATCAGGAATTCCCTATCTTCGGACAACCTGTCGAATTGCCATGACCTGGTGAGGCCATTCATGCTAAGATTAAGATTAACATCTTCAGGATGGTGTTCCACATCGATTATGAACGAGAGATTGAAAGGGGTGCCATGGTCCACAGTGGATGGAAGGATGACATCCCTCACTTCTATCGAAGGATAGCCGATCACATCAAGACGTAGCTCATCAGTTATCGCAACGTCTTCATTATTGAGTGAGAATCCTAATTGTCTCCTGCCGATCCCTCTGTTTTCAGGGAAGAATTCGAAGGTCTCTGATTCCCTGGAAAGCAGGTTTGTTTTCTCGCATTGATCTTCTTCGCTGTCGAACATGCATATCTCAAGGTCATATAGGTCAAGATCGCCATCATTCCCGACCTCACAGACCACCAAGATATCATCATCAGGATAATGATGCTCCCTCTCTAGAGAACACACGAAATCCACATTGCTGCTGTACGGTTCCGTTCTCAGCTCAAGGCGCGACCTTATCGCAGCATCGATATTCTCCAATGAGAAATGTGTCGCACCGTGCCTTGACGTGAAGCTCGTCTCTGCAGAGTGCCCAGACGGTGAAGAGAGACGGACTGGGAATGTATATATCATACGCTCAGAAAGGTCTGGATCTACCCTCAACCTCCAGTACATCCTCCTTTCCTCTCCAGGACGGAGAAGTATCTCTTGCCGTGGATGGTCCAGTAGCTCAAGGTGCGAGGTCCGGGACATCGTCATCGTGACAGGGAGATAATAGTTCCTGTTGTTCGTTATGGTAGCTATTATGAGATTGTGTGAGCCGAAATCGACTTCATCAGACCTGGTCATCAGGTCTATGGTTATCTCATCACGAGATCTCTCTGACATCTCGAGCACTTCGACATCGAATTCAAGCATGCTAGACCTCACATCGATATCCCTACCATACCATTGGAAGTATGAGCTCGGCTCACCTGAGTCGAGTGTGCTCCTAAGCTTCATGTGCGAAGGGTCTATGAAACCATACTGGCCATATGTGACATCGAAGGGGACCCAGCCATGATCCGGAAAATATACATCTGACCATCCGTGCGCACCCCAATTGAAATCGAAAAGATCCGAATCAGTGTAAGAAACACCAGAGACATATCTTGCAGGGATGCCCTGAGACCTTAGCATCGCAACGAACAAGGACGTCATCTCAGCACAGACACCTCGTCGCTTATCCAGTACCCAGCTGGCTTTCCTTTCAGCATCCTCATTCAGGGTAGAGAGGTTATAATCGATGTTCTCGTTGACCCATCTGGCTAGCGTGAAGACCGCCTCATAATAATCATCGATCCCATCAAGAAGCTCCTCTGCCTTGGCAGAGACCTCTGGATGATCAGAATCTATCAGCTCTGCGGATTGCAGATAATAAGTGGCATCATCATCCAATGCAGAGACATCATGAGGGAAGTCTATCTTCCTCCTTATCTCGGAACGCCGTCCGTCAGTGCTTATTTCCCCAGTTATATGATAGTCCAAGACTCCCGCACCAGGGTCTGTCCATCGCAAGACAATCGCACCATCCTCCATAGAATAATCCTTTGGGCCCGTACGGAACCCCAGTATATCCTGATGGTAAGAATCCCTTGGATATAGGAAGGATCGGATTATAAGTTCATCTATCCGATAATTTCCTTGTGTGGGCACAATCTCCACCTCACCAGACATCTTCAATCTGATGACCGCGTCCAAGGAATGCAATATGTCGCTCTCTTCAGATGTGGCCTCTATCTGCAAAGATGATAAGGATAGGATGGCAAGAAGAATTAGCACATATGCGATTGTAGAGCATCGCAATCCTGGAAGAAGTCCGCTTTTTGACATACGCAGATTGTCATCCTTCCTGTATATAACTCTTTCGTAGAAGCCCAATAACTACTGTGAAATGATTACAGTTCCGAAAGATTTAAATAATTGTATTTACTATTAAGTAGTGTATTTCGGGACAGGGATGCGCGCCCATTGACCAATGCTTTCTCAGCTTGGCAAACCCAACACACACAAACCTAAACACCCAACCAACTCCCTGCTCCCGGAATTACTTTCACAAGGAAGGAGAATCACATTCTCGCACAACCCCTCCCTAGAGAAAATAAGTCTCCTTCCTTTTTCTCAAATGGCTCGTTTATGAATTATTTTAGGAGTGGATCATGAGTGGATCCTTTCAGGGATTGTCCGGCAACGATTACCTTTAAATATCAAATAGGTATCCATACAATCGGGGGAATATGGCAGAAGACATCTCTATCACATATGAGAAACTATTTGATATATCTAGGAAGGAGAAGAGTAGTGAAGAGCTCCAGAAACTCGACAAGACATTCTTCAAGGATCTTATAGGCTATATCAACGACAAGACCAGCATCATATATTCTAAGAATGATGAGACTGTATTCTCGAAATCAGAGAAAGAGATGACAAGCAAGCAGATGGATAACATCAAGAAACTGGTCAACGATCTCTATATGAGAAGAGAACAGAAGATCGTGAACCTTGCCGTGATGAAATCTAGGACCAATTCAGGACTAATTGACACGTCAGCCATGCTGGAAGAAGAGAAGAGATTCTTTGAGAACCTTGTACAGGTATTGAAAGATTACAAGCAGAACGTGGTATTCAATGTCCTGGCAGGAAATGCTCCGAAGATGCCCGGAAGCGTGAAGCTCGAGAAAGAAGAGACAAAGAAAGTCAAGATAGAGCTGACCGACGATGTGCCGAGATTCATAGGGGAAGAGATGGAAGCATATGGGCCATTCAGCCAAGGGAATACCGCAGACCTGCCCGAACAGATAGCTAACATCCTAATCAACAAGGGAAGGGCAAGGAAGATAGAATGAGGATGGAATCATCCGAAGATATCCAGCTCATCCTCTTCAAGCTCATCGTCATCAAGTTCTGATAGCGCCTCATCCAGGTCAGCAAGCAATCCATCGTCTTCTGTCTCCGTGTCTTCGTCGATGTCCTCAGGAGTATCTGGCTGTGGGTCATCCAACCCATCAGTGTCCTCGGCCTCAGGAGTATCCACAGAACACGCCACGAGCATCAATGAGATAAGGAACACCGAGAAGATATAGAGTGCATTCTTATTGTATCCCATACGTGGACAATGAGAGAAGAGATATATAAACCTTACTCTGAAGAGAATGAAAAAAAAAGAATTGAAAAAATCCAGCTATCTATGGTATCGGCTCGCCTTCTGGTTCATCAGGGAAGCCACCGCCAGCAGTATCATCGGGAAAATCATCCTCTGGTGGAGGCATGTCTCCTGGATCTGCCGGTGCAGGATCATCTTCCGGTGGAGGCAATCCTCCCGGATCTGCTGGTGCCTCCGGCGCGCAGCCGACAAGCAGCACTCCAAGCGCGAATACCGCAATCATCATATATACCTTATCCATCTACAAAACACCTCTAGACTCTTTTGTGTGTTATTCATCATCTTCTTCTACAAATCCATATATTCATTTTACAGATTTTAAGAAGAAGACACTATGTAAACAGTCGAAACCTGCTTTTTTAAATTTTATTAAAAACTCTTTCATATTTCATCCTGTTCCGGAAAGATCCATGGACCTTATCAGGTCCCCATATAGCCTATCATGAACCCTTCCTCCTCAGGACTTACAATGTCCTCATCCAGAGAATGTTCCACTGACTCGTAGTCATAGAAATCAAGCCCATCATACTCCTCGGCATCATCCGAGACATCGTACTTCAAGTAAGTTTCTCGCACATTCTTGGTTGTCATAGGCATCACCCCTCAATCATAGTGTCGCATGATTAAGAATTTAAAAAATATTATGAAAGATAAATCATATCATTCAGCAACAATTCTTTTCTATATAGAAAATAATTACGATAAAAAACAGGACTTAGGAAAGAAGTGGCCGCCTCCTCGAAAGGAAGAGGCGACCACATGATATCATTCTTGCCCGTGGCCGTGAGGAGGGAAATGGATCCTTCCTCGCGGATTCTCATGGATGCTCACGAAAGGCTTGTGGTTGTGCCGTCGGTCAACGGACTTCTTGACATGGGCAAAGATGTTAGAAAGACGTCTGTCATCAGGCCCCGTCAATGCCAACCCTTTGTCCGTTATCTTCTCCTTGACGGACTCTTGCAGAAGCTCCATTATCCGCATGGACTCATCGTCCATGGCCGGATGCCGTATGAGCGAGTAATATTCCCTCACTATCGCCCTGTTCCTGACATCGTTCGATCTCACGAAAACCCCCTCGTTGATGATGTGCAGATATATCCAGCTCTTACATGAATAAACATCAGGACTTATACGGCAATCTACCTCCTTTCTTCCACTGCCTTGGGCTGCTCTGATACTATCCCAGATCCGTTCCCGTGACAGGAAAGCGGGCCTCCATTGACGATCATGCAGAATGCGATCGTCTCGGCCTGTCGTATGAACCAGCAGGGCGGAATGTCTTGGGGCTCCTTGGCCTTCTCCGTGATGTGCTCCCACACCACCTCATTGATGGTTTCTCTGGTGATGTCCTTGAGCACTGCAGCAGTACCTTCGGCGTCGTTCTTATAACGCTTCTGGATGGCCATCTCAATCCCCGAATTGATAGCGACCTGGATGGTCTCTTCCTTGTCTGCCAAAAAATCCTTGTCAAGCACGATGTTCTGTAACATACGCAAAAACTCCTTGAAAGATATTGATTCTCCCTACACACCGAAGGGAGTGAAATACAGAAAAGAGGCCTGAAAACAGGCTCAGAATCGCCTGAAGACCTCTGTATCGAAACCTCTCGCTCCTGGCAATGTCGGGTCGTAGAATTTGACCCTATCGCCCAAGAACACCAGCTTGAAGAGCAGATATCTGTCTGAGCCAAGGCTGCGCATCCTTATCCACGGATGATGGCCGATCTCGACAATGCTCCACACACCTTCTTCGACAGGATAAGCTCCGTATCTGTTGACATGGTAGCTCCCGTCATCCTCGAAGGACACCTGGTCTGGAGATTCGTGCATGAAACTGTGCCCATACTCCCAGTTCTTCGAAGCGTAGTGTTCCCATTCCCCTTGCAGCATCTCTGAGGCCTCGTACCTTGAGATGTATCTCGCGTTCGATGGGCCCTCCGCAAATGCCAGAGGGCCCAACAAGACCAGCATGATGATAGCATACTTCTTCATCAGCAACCCCTTAAAAAGAAATTGATGGATAGTAATTCACACATTATCGCAGCACGAAATTCACATTGCGTCTCTATTGATGCAAACACCTCCTCTATTCTTCTCTTTAGCCTCGAGTTCGCCCACATACCGGATGTAGTACTTCAATGCTTCCCGGAGTGTGTGTATCCTGGGAGTGGCATCGTACACCCAATCACCCAATATCGATGCGGCATAGTTCATGCTCCACCCTTGGTCGATGACCTTGTAGCAGAGCGCCGTACTGGGCTCCTCTCTGATAATCCTGACCACCACTGCCAAGAAAGACACATTGGTCATGGCCAGGATCTCGTCTATCAATCGAGAGGGCATCCCATAGGTCCTAGCCTCGGAATACACTCTCTTCATGAAGAGTCGACGCTCTTCTTTTGTGGCACTCATCTAACAGTACCTCCAATCCCCTCCCTATTCTGTCGATATATGACCCGCAGAGTAAATCGAGAACACCACATACAGTCTTCCCTAGCCCGGAGATTACCAGAACCTTCGAAGCACAGCCGAAAGTTTCCGTGGCAGGTACACCTTCAGGATGCCCACCATCAGAAAAAGTATGAGCAAGGAAAACATGATGATGAAAGGCAAGAACACCGCGGACCAACTCCAATCGATCGTACTCAGAAGCTTCAAGAGCACGAGCACAATGGTGAGCAGAGTTATGGCGATGTACGCCAACACACCTACACAACCTGCCCTTACCAGACCATCTTGAGCTTGTTCCTCACCACCACTCACAATATCCTCCTAGAGATCAGAATATGATTAGTTCCTTTGCTGAAGAGGTCAGCAACCGAAAAGATCGTCCTTCATCCGATAATGCACAACAGTTGTATTGGGGATCTCCAGATCCGTGATACGTACGTTCATCCTCGGCAGGAACACGATGAGACCTTCTTGGGTCCGAGTCATCGCGACTTTTTTCCCACGCCATTGTGCTCTCGGAGAATCTCCTTCGAACCGTATCCTGAGGACTCCTTGGATATCGGGAAACCTGATCTCGTATCTCCCATCCTTCATCCTGATATCTGACGTCGTCATACGGACCCCCTATTGATGCACCTTCTCATGCCTGACGATGTTGTAATGACCACGAGGGACCTTGACCTTGCCCGTCGTCCGGAGTGTGTGTGCATCGGGCTCAAAGAGCTGGATGAACTCCTTTGCCCTGTTCACCCTGCATCTATAGTCCACACCGAACTCTTCCACGACGAGATATTCACCCTCGTAGCTGAAATGCACTGATCTCTTAGGTGCAGAATTGAGGTCGTCCGCTTCGTTCGTGAAGACTGCAACGCCCGGCACCATCTTCTCTTCCGTGTTCTTGAAGATGAGGCAGCCGATCCTCTCATAGGGATGCATCTTGACGATGTTCCCCTCTCCGTTCCCATCACGCGATACCTGATTGTCCTTTTTGCTCATAAATACTCCTTTGACATTGATATGATACGATAAAGATTTGCTGCCGATGATATGTCCATACATCACCGGCGGCAGGGGCCTCATCTGACCAGGCGGACAAGACCTACCGAGTCATCTCCAGAAGCCGTGATAAGGAAAGAGACGGTGTTGAAAGAGATCTTCTGGTTATCACGATACCTCCGCCATTTGACATGTACCCTTGGCCTGAACGAGAAATCACGTATCTCGAAGCAATGATGCTCATTCTCCCGTCCGAGATACTTGAGTACCACGCTCTCACCCGGTATACAGTATATCTCCTCGGTACCTAAAGAAGGGAAGAACATCCTCTCGAGCCCATCCTCGTCCCTGAGTTTCCGGAACAAGAAATTCACCTCGCGACTTATGTCCCATTCATATAAAGGCTCATCTGCCAAGACCTTACGAGAAATCACATATTTCCGCAAGGTAGTGATGATCTGACGATTACATATTTTCCTTGACATTCCTACCTCCAGTAAAAATTGTTTCTATCACAACCAAAACATGATGTATACAAGGATGGCAGAGAGTGATCCGGAGAAGAGCAGCCAAATTATGAGCAGCTTATTCTCTATGGACATTCCCTGCCTGGATCCTTTTGATCTTCTCATCGCATGATACCTCCTATGTTCGGACCTTATTGATACTTGAGTTCAAAGAGGACTTGCCTCTCGTCACCCCGTACTATGTAGAAAGTGCCCTCGATCTCTGCAGTGCCACGCTCAGGTATGGCAACCTGCTTGAATGCGTCACCGTCCTCGGTGAGGATATCGAAGACGAACTCTCCATCCCTCTTCCCTCTGAAGCAGAGACTGATGCCTCTTTCGGTGTTGAAGCAGTGAGGCACACCTATCAACAGAAGCATCGTGTCTCTCTTCCCATCATCCGGATAAATTACCATAGTTTACTCCTCGAAAAAGCATTATACAGCCATCAACGATGGCTCTGGAAGACATTTCTTTGCGGCGGTCAGTTGGGCGACATATATACAGTCATGGTGCCCTTGGCGGCATAGAGCCGTCGTATGTTCTCATATCCAGTGAGAGTCCCGACAAGCTCCGTCGAGAAGGTCCGCGAGGTAGTGATGGTGGCGAAATCCGAGTGCTCTACCACGACATCCACATCCTTATCGGACCTTATCATTGCCTCACGATAACCGCCTGCACGCTGAGTTGTGTTGCCCAGTCTCCTGTTGTTGAGCCTGAGAGTGACACTTCCATCCGGACCAGTCCTTCCGCTGTCCCCTAGCGTATTGTTCTGGCCGTCGAACTCCATGGTATAATGGACCACGATACCACTGTCCTCATGAAATGTCGCAGTGACCTTAGCATCTTCCAACGGATCACCGGTGACGTTGCTCCTTACTGTCGCTGTGACCTCGATGTAGTCCAGTAATACCCAAATATCTCGAGAGCCTGTCCTATCATCCTCATCATCAGCAGGACCGACAGGATCCATACAAGAAGCCATTAGAATTATTGCCATAACCAAAGGGATGGCAATCAAACGCTTAGACATATCAAAACCTCCATATAGATTTTCTTGTCGTTCTCTTTTTCATTGAGGGGGAAAGACGAGGAGAGGGGAGCAAAGCTCCCCTCCCCTCAAGGACGGACGCTCATTGCCGGGTGAAAGCAAGATGGGCGTGATAATCCATTCCGTCGATGGTGCCGTGTGCGTCTAGCATAGCGACATCATTGTCCACGGAAAGATCGAACCAGTAGATATCAGGAAGCACCACAC